>CAZNMO010000064.1:0-20582 GCA_964574195.1 uncultured Clostridiaceae bacterium
TCTATGGTTTCTCCGAAATGCTGCCTTAATAATATTTCACAACACCCCAAGTATGCACGCTTTAAATCTGCTAAGCTAATAGAACCACAAACACCGGATGAGGGGATGCCATTTCTGACGAACCTTTCACTGACCTCGAAACGCAAGGACCCCTGGGCAAAATAACCAGACGGGCTCACAGAGATGGGATCAGCGCCAGTGATTTTGCTGGCTTTGAAAGGTGAGGAGGACATCGCTCCCCTCAGCCGGAGTGTTTCACAAACCTATTTACTTGCATCACATAATTCAGCATATGTGCAAAAAACAAGAGGATATGCTTCCAAATACATATCCTCCAACTCTTTTTACTGCTATATATATTCTTACTTACATCCCGAATATATCCCTGAATCGCTCCCCGCTGATGCTCTTCCTGCAGTTGCTGCAGTAATGCCCTTCAAGCCTCTCTCCGGTCTTTTTCTCTACATAATCCAGGTACTCCTTGGGGGCATAAGGCTTTCCGCACCTGTCACAGCTTAATAATCCAAATTCCTTGCCCCAAATCCTTCTGATCCCCTGCTGCTCCTCCAGCCTAATAGCGCCGGTAGGGCATACCTCGGCGCAGGAACCGCAGCCTATGCAGGCCGACGACGGTTCTTCATAAGGAGTAGAAACCTTTTTCCCAGTACCTCTGCCTGACGTGGCTATGGCATTTGAGCCCAGCTCCTCACAGGCTTTTACACAAAGACCGCACAAGATACAGTCCTCAGCCTTTTCCTGCGACTCCGGAAGGGCGTCGGGCAGCAGTGAGTATTTCTCAGCCAGCTTCTTCAGCTGTTCATTCTCAGGAGCCCTGGACAGCAGCAGCTTAAATATTGTTTTCCTTATACCCTGTATTTGGGATGTATTGGTCCTTATCTCCACCTCCCGCGTCAAGGGGTATATACAGGAAGCAACTACCTTTGATCGATTACGTTCGTGCAGCTCCACCACACACAGCCTGCAGGTTCCCATTTCCGACAGCGCCTCGCTATTGCACAGGGTAGGGATTTCTATCCCATTCCGCTTCGCTACTGCAAGTATGTATTCACCCTGTTCAGCTTCACAGGTGATGCCGTCTATTATGACCTTCATCTGCCCGCCCCCTTTGTGGTATGAATTGCTTTGAAGCTGCAGCTGTCTATGCAGCTTCCGCATTTGACACACTTTTCAGTATCGATTTTATGCGGTGACTTCAGGCTGCCCAGAATGGCATCGGAAGGACAGCTTTTTTTACAGGCTCCACAGCCTCTGCAGCTGTCCTCGTCTATACTGAAGGTAGTCAATGCCTTGCACACTCCTGCAGGGCAGTTTTTCTCCAATATATGCTCCTGATATTCATCCCTGAAATACCTTATGGTTGTCAGTACAGGATTTGCAGCCGTCTTGCCCAATGCGCACAAGGAAGCCTCAGACATCATCGCGCCAAGCTCCTCCAGTAGTCCGATATCCTCAGCCCTGCCTTTGCCCTGGGTTATATTCTCCAGTATCCCGAGCATGCTTCTGAGGCCTTCCCTGCAGGGTATGCACTTGCCGCAGGATTCCTCGGACAGGAACTTGATATAATATTTTGCAACCTCAACCATGCAGGTCCTGTCGTCCATTACGATCATTCCCCCGGACCCCATCATGGAGCCTGCACTTTCCAGAGAGTGGAAGTCCACCTTAAGGTCGAGGTGAGTCTCCGGCAGGCAACCCCCTGAGGGTCCTCCCGTCTGTACCGCCTTGAAGCTCCTATCCCCGATTATGCCTCCGCCTATTCCCATTATCAGCTCCCGGAGGGTAGTCCCCATGGGAACTTCCACCAGGCCGGTGTTCTTAACCTTGCCTACCAGTGAGAAAACCTTGGTGCCTTTTCCGTTTTCCGTTCCGATCCCTTTGAACCATAGGCTTCCACTATTAATGATCTCCGGTATATTGGCCCAGGTCTCTACATTATTAAGCACAGTGGGCTTTCCCCACAAGCCCTTTTCTGTTGAATGGATGTATTTTGCCCTGGGCTCCCCGACCTTTCCTTCAATGGAAGACATTAGCGCCGTAGATTCCCCGCATACAAAGGCACCTCCGCCCCTGACTATATTTATGCGGAAGTTTCTTCCGCTGCCCAGTATGTTGTCGCCTAGAAACCCCCTCTTTCCTGCCTCTTGGATCGCCCTGGACATATTCTTCAGGGCAAGCTCATATTCATCCCTAATATAAATATAGCCCTGCTCCGAATCTACAGCATGTGCACATATTACCATGCCTTCTATTATACTGTTGGGGTCTCCTTCCATTATGCTTCTGTCCATAAAAGCACCCGGGTCGCCTTCATCCCCGTTGCATATGACATACTTGGGGTTACCTTCAGCATTCCTGCAGGACTCCCACTTGTTTCCCGTAGGGAAGCCCGCTCCTCCTCTTCCCCTGAGTCCGGCCTCCTTGATCTCCTTTATGACCGCATCAGGAGACATGTTAAAAAGAGCCTTCCTCAAAGCAGTGTATCCGCCTCTGTCAAAATAATCATCAATATCACCGGGGTCTATTTCACCAATATTTCTCAAGGCAATTTTGTGCTGTCCCTTGTAAAAATCAGTCTCCTTATGGGATCTGAAGCTTTTTCCTTTAGTCTTGTCAAAATACAGGAGCCGTTGGACCACTTCACCGCCCAATATGGATTTTTCAACTATTTCAGTCACATCCCCCGGACTTACCCTGAAATAGGAGATGTCATCGGGTACGATTTTAACGATCGGACCCTTTTCGCACAGCCCATTACAGCCGGTGGCCTTGAGCAAGGGCTCCACCTTGAATCCGCCGCTATGCTTTTCCAGATGTTTTTTAAATTCCTCATATACCTTGAGGCTGCCGTTGGCGATGCAGCCTGTTCCACAGCAAACCAGCACCGTCTTTTTTCCATCACGGTCAAAATCACTCATCTTCCACACCTCCGCATTTGCTTATAATGTCTCTCAGCTTTGCAGGTGTGACTTTACCATAATAAGTCTCGTTGATAACCATTACCGGTGCTATGGCGCAAGAGCCCAGGCAATTTACTGTTTCCAGCGTGAACTGCCCATCCTTTGAGGTCTCGCCCGGTTTTATGCCGAGCAAGCTCTCTATTTCCCCTATAAGCAGCTGGGAGGATCTTATGTGGCAGGCTGTCCCGTCACAAACCTTTATAATATTCCTGCCCCTTGGGTCAAGGCTCAGGGCTTTATAAAAAGTGGCTATCCCATAGAGCTTGCTAAGAGGCAGCTCTAGCTGCTCCGACATAGTATCCATGGCTTCTCTCGGTATGTAATTGTATTTTCTTTGTATATCCTGAAGCATGGCAAGAGTATTTTTCTTGTCATATCCATATTTCTCCAGTATGTCAGTTATATCACACATTTTTATTCCCCCTTTAAGCCTGCATTTCTTCAGCCCCCTGCCACCTTAGGGAAAATGCTTATTTCATCATTTTCAGAAAGAGCAGTTTGAATACCCTGCAAATGCTCAATGTGCCTTCCGTTGATCAGGATTATCACATCATCACCAAGTCCATCCCCGGAATATACCTTTTCTGTGAAGCGCCTGCCATACCTGATGCAGAGTTTGTCCAACAACTCCTTCAAGGTGCTGCAGCCTTCCATGACGGTTTCCTTGGTGCCGGTGTAATCCCTGAAAAATGCAAAGAATTTTATTATCATATACTAATTTCTCCTGTTATACGCATAAAGGGCGGTCATGACGACCGCCCTCCTTGACCATCAGAACCTAAAGAGCCAGCTCGGCAAGCTTGTTTCCTGTGGGCACACCATCTTCATCCCAGCCCCTTACTCCATAGTAATCCTTGAGCATTACATCCAATTCAGCTACCTTTCCCTTGGCAGGGCCGCTGGTCAATGGTTCGTTCAGCAGCCTTGGAGGCAGGGTATCATCCTTCTTGCTGAAGCCGGCTTTGAGATTGAACAGCTTTTCCAGGTTCCAGATCCTTTCTCCAGCCTTCAATATCTCTTCATCACTGCCCTCCATACCGGTAGCATTGCGCAGCATAGCTGCTATTTCCGGCAAGCCCAGTCCAAAGGTAGTGAACAGGCATATGCCGATAGAGTCTATTACAGCGGTAAGATCCTGGAAAGTTTTAAGCCAGCCTGCCTTGTCGGTGGTAACCAGTGGATCGATCTTTACAGGAACACCGAGTATCTCTGGAGAGGTCAGATAGCCTCTTACATGGCAGCCACCCCTGTTGGAGGTAGCATATTCCAGAGCCATTCCCTGGACTCCTCTTCCGTCATAAGCCGGCATTTCCTGCTTCTTGACAGACATCGAAAGCTCCGGATGTCCATAGCTTTCTGCCAATCTATAGGAACCTTCGGCGAGCTTATCACCGAAGCCTTCCCTGAGCCCTGTCTTCCTTGTGAAATCAACTATTGCTTCAGCGTTGCCGAAGCTGAGGTCTCCGCCCAGCTCTTCCTTCTTGATGTAACCCTTTTCACGAAGCTCCATGGCGCATGCCAGTGTAGAGCCCATGGTGATAGGATCTATCCCCAGTTCGTTACAGATGTAGTTGGCCTTGCATATGGCATCCAACTCCCTGACTCCGCAGTCGGCACCATAAGCCCAACCCGCTTCGTACTCAGGCCCTTCACCGAAGCCCTGGAATTTTCCTTCAGAAACCTTGGTCACCCTTCCGCAGCCTATGCTGCAGCCAAAGCAGCCTTTATTTCTTACCAGATATTTATCCCTGAGAGCTTCCCCGCCTGTATCATCAGCATGCTCAAATATTCCGCCGTCCTTCCAGTTCCTTGTAGGAAGAGCTCCAGACTGATTGAGTATGTTTACCAGCACTTCAGTGCCAAAGGTTGGAAGCCCTGAGCCTGCTACCGGATGCTCCTTCAGCTTTCTTCTGGCATCAACGCAGCTGTCCATGAATTCCTTGGGTTTTGCTACCTGAATGGACTTTGTTCCCCTTACACATACAGCCTTCAGGTTCTTTGAGCCCATTACCGCTCCAAGCCCTGAACGTCCTGCTGCCCTATGCTTGTCATTCATAACTGTGGCGAAGAGTACCTTCAGCTCACCGCCGGGTCCTATGCATGCAACTCTTGTGTCTTCTCCGTTTTCCTCCAGAAGTCTGTCTGTGGTCTCAAAAACAGTCTTTCCCCACAGATGCTCTGCAGATCTTAACTGCACATCATCATCGTTGATATATAAATATACCGGTTTATCAGCTTTTCCTTCAAATATTATCCCGTCATATCCGGCATATTTCAACTCAGGGCCAAAATGCCCTCCGGAGTTGGAAGCACCAATTGTACCTGTTAGCGGTGCCTTTGAAACGACCTCATATCTTCCCGAACTGCTTGCGAAGGTTCCCGTTAATGGTCCGGACAGGAATATGAGCTTGTTTTCAGGGCTAAAAGGATCGACTGCAGGATCGACCTCATCCATCATTATCTTGGTGCCAAGTCCCCTTCCGCCGAGGAAGTTCCTGGCATCCTGCATATTCAGGTTTTCTTTTGTTATTGTTCCGTTTGACAGATCAACTCTGATCAATTTTCCATTCCAGCCAAACATTACTCATTCACCTCCTCGAAAAGCTCCTTGAATTTTCCGGCCAGCTTTTTCTTTTTGCCGACGTTTGCCGAGGTGGCTTCCACAAATGCTATTGCTCCCGATGGACAGAATTCGGCACACTTTGGCTCTCCTCCGCACAGGTCACATTTGACGATCTCCTTCTGTACGGTGTTGTAGCTGATGTTTCCTACCGGGCAGGCACTTATGCACATCTTGCAGCCTATACACTTATTCCCGTCGATCAGTACCCTGCCATCTCCGGTTTTGTGAATTGCAGCTGTGGAACAGACCTTCATACAGGAAGGATCTTCACACTGCATGCACATAAGGGGTACCGACAGTGCCGCCTCCTCATAGGCAAATACGGAAACTGCAGCCTTCTTCGGATTGAACTCCTCATACTTACCGAAGGAACAAATCAGTTCGCAGGTCCTACAGCCTATGCATTTCTCGGGTGAAATCATAAGAATCCTACTCAAGCCTCTCCTGGTCACGGTAATATACCGATGCCAGTTCCACCTCCTTCTATAATTTAGAATAGTGCTAATATTGTTTAAGAAAGCTGCGCCCTCCCATACAATATATAAGTCCGGTTGTATATGCGGCATAAAACTGCCGTATATACAACCGGACTCCTTTGCAATTAGCAGGCGTGGGAATTACTCCCCATACCCTGACGCCCGAGAAAGCCTTAGCAGGTTTCCAGGGGTCGGAGTCTATATAACTGTATACCTGTAGTGCATCAATAAATTATATTTAAACTATTCGTAAATTATTCCACCGGTAGCGATTTTGTTTATTTCATTTCTCAGCAGCAAAAAAACGCTGCCTTTTTTCCATAATCAAAATATTCTGCATTTTTTTGCTCACAAGTTTATTATATCACGCTTGTCCAAAATGTAAATATAGGAAAATGACCCAATTAATGAAAAAATATCCCCAAAAAGGCAGTAATATAGGTCACTGTCGACAGAAGCGCAACCGCTGCAATTTTAAAGATGTACGTTGAATCCCTTCTTCGGCTTTCTATAGCAAGTATATTTCTCACCGACTGCAGGTCAAGCCTCACAGCTTCGATTACCTGATATCTGTCTTCCGGCCTGCTTTTCATGCAGTTTGAGATGATAAGATCCATCTCTGATAAGGCACGGCTCTTTTTATGTGGCATTTTTGTTTCCGCATCTGGCAATCTGCAGTACAACAACCGATGAATGGTAGCCCCTAAATTGTATATATCGGTTCGGCTGTCCGTCAAGCCACCCTTTATGAGCTGTTCGGGAGCCGCATAGCTGCTGGTCCCGGCAATACATGTATCCCTGGTCTGGCATATGCTGTATTCTTTGGATATCCCAAAATCCACCAGCACAAGTCTGTTGCCTTTGGTAAGCATTATGTTGGAAGGCTTTAGATCCCTGTATATTATAGGTCTTGGCCTGAAGCCGTGGAGATACTCCAGTATATCACAAAGCTCCAGCGACCATTGGACCACTGTTTCTATATCAAAGCTGCCCCGGCTCCTCAGAACGCTTTCCAGATCAGTGCCCTCTATATTGCTCTCCACAATGTATATTCCCTTTTCATCACTGAAGGCATCAACGACCCTGGGAAGACTTACATGATAAAGCTGTTTGAGTATTTCGACCTCAGAAAGGTATTTGGCGCTGTTCACACCAGCCGGTACGTACTTCAAGGCCCATTTGTTTCCCAGCAGGATATTTGTACATAAGTAGACATACCCGTTTCCACCTTTGCCCAACAGCTTTTCCACCCGATATTTACCGTTAAGTATATCCCCAGTTTTCATACCCTTATCCCCTGTCCGATAATTATTACAACGCTATAGTATCATCATTGAGAATGGTTTCTGTAGTATCATCACAAATACCGCTGCTCCTCTCCAGTTCGAAGGTGATCACGTCTTCACAGCCATCGACGGCCTTGCTGCGTATATGCTTAGCCCGGCTTATCAGCTGCCGGATCAGGATCAGGTTCAATACAAGTGTGAGCAGACATATGGAAAGGTAAATAATGTCCGATTTCATTGCAGCGCCCCCGTCCCGTTCTGTATGATCCTCTCTGTCTGATGTCTGAAAAGATATTCAAAGTTGGAAAATTTAATCCTGCAGCTGCCGTTTATCCGGTGTTCCTTATTGCTTGCTATCCTTTCCCCGTTTATATAGGTACCGTTTTTGGAATTCAAATCTATCAGGTAGTAATCACCGTCCCTGCTTTTTATCTCCGCATGCAGCTTACCTATGGTACCGTCGGCTATCACATGATCTACCATATTGCCCAGCCTGCCTATTGTAAACCTGTCTTTGTTTATTACTATCCTTTCAATATTATGGTCTCCCAATCTTTCAAGATACGGATAAGCAGAATTTGAAGTCTCGGATATCATTACTGTATCACAGGCTTTGACAACGTCGGGGACAACAGGAGCCTCCAGACGGACAATTTTATCCACGGCCTTTAGCCGCACCATTTCCGTGTGTTTTTTCTTCTCTCCCAAAGACTTGGGCAATAGCCGCTTCATCACAAGGAAATCAACTGCCGCGCCTATGATAAGCACCCCGGCGGTAGAAAGTCGATCGGCAATTCCTCTGGATACAAGTAAAAGACATATTATGACTGTCGGCAGGATTATCAGCAGTTGAACCATTAATACCCTTAGTATGACCTTGCCCTTCCCTGAGGCTTGGCTGGAGCTTTTTTGTGATTTTGCTGCGTAGGTCGGTTCACAAGCAGCCGTTGCCTCTTTGGCTGATGAGGTCACAACATTGCACTGCCCCTCATTATATCTCAGATCGGCAATCAGCCTGTTGAATTCGTTAAGATTGAAGAGCTCTGATTTGAGATAGCTTAAGATCCTCTGCATGTAATTATCTGTGGCATTATCATATGCATTGGCCGAATTAACTACCAGGTCCCTCAGAAAGTTCCTGCATATCTCTGCTGAGTTCCTGTTACTGTAAACCGGCACATAAACAAGTGATGCTTCTGCTGAAGCAGGGTTAATAAATACAAAGTCAGGATGCAAAACAAAGCTTGACAGATCAAGGAGATAGCTGCTATGCAGCAGCAGTGCCCTTGTGATCCCATCCAACAGGTCCAACAGTTCCTTCCGATTCAGCCTCTTCCTCTCCAAATATTGTGAGAGCGATATTTTGGAGGTTATATTATAGTAAATAGCAATAGCTTCGTTTTGCCGCCTGATATAAAAGGCTGCAAAAGCTGAGCTGGGATTCTGACTGATTATCTCTGCCTGATGACTGATCAGCTTTGACCCGGTTTCAAGCTCCAGGACCATATAGCTGCAGGCAGCATCGCTGTCAAAGCTATAATTTAATACTAATCCTCTATCTTCATATAACATGTGCCTACCTCCAATTGAGATTTTAAGTTCAGAAAAAAACAGCTCCAAGGATTCCTGAAAATATAAAGGGAGCAAAGGGCAGTTCTCTTTTTTTATTTTCGCGATTCATACATATAAGAACCAGGCTGCAAATCCCGCTTAGAACGACTGCGATCATCATAGCGGACAGCACGTCCTCAAGCCCCAGATATATACCGCTGCATCCAAACAGCTTGACATCCCCCAGGCCAAGGCCACCTCGTGTCAACCAATGCACCAGCAACAGAACAAGTCCGGCAGCCGCTCCCCCCAGAAGACCGTCCATCCAGCCTCCGTTCCCGTCGGCATACAGGAAAACAATGCCTGCCGCCGCTGCCGTGAGAACCAGTCGGTCAGGTATCCTCCTGGTCCTTATATCAATAAATGCTGCCAAGGCTGCAAATGCCACCAGTGTTATATTTGAGACATTTCCTGCATTAAGGTCCATCAGTTCCTCCTGTTCCCGGCCGGCACACCTTACAGGGTGTATAGCTCAATATCGTTGCTTCTCCTATCTCCATTGGAATCTTGCTTTTTCTGAGATACCTGCAGCTTCCCAGGTGATAGCGGATACCCGTCCTGGTAACGTAGACAGTCCTCTTAACAGGCTCCAGGTCAAAGCCTTCCGCATCAGCTGCAATGACTCCAAAGCTGCCCTTGAGCCATGCCCTTTCCACAGCAGTATGCACCAGTTTGATATCAAACTCCTTTATAAAGGGCAACCTTAGCCTATAATCATATTCCAGTTGTATTACGACATCATCGGCACCAAAATCAATCCCGGGAACAAGTCCAAAGCTTTTGTACATATCCTGTTGAGATCTCGCCTCAAACTCCGCCATACCCTGCGGAAACTCTACAAGTCTCAGCCTTGTTGACTCCTGCTCCAACAGAGGGCTACCCAGATGCTCCCGGATAAAGGTTTCTGCGATGAAATATTTGGCTGAGGATTTCATATCCCAATATAGAGGTGTTATACTGTCGACTATTCCTCCTATAATGCCTTTTCTGTAGTCCTCCAGAACGCTCTTCAAAGCATCAGCAGCCTCTTCTCCTCTGAAATCCTCCGACAAAATAACATTAAGTGCATTGCCCGGATATGGATTCCAGAACTCCTCCTCAAGCTTCTCCAGCTCCTCCTCAAGAGTTGGTATCCTGACGCCTCCGTATTGTTGAAGCTTTTCATCCTCAAATTCATTTATAAAGGATATGGGATATGCCGAGGTAGCTATTTCCTTGGCTGTTTCATTTACTGCATGCTCAAGGATCATACCTGTACAGATGAATTTGACCATATAAAGCAGCAAAAAGAATAGGGACAGAAAGACTGGAAGCACTGCACAAGCCTCAACAGTTACCGAGCCCTTGGACCGCAGTCCCTTCAAACATCTTTTCAATTGCGCTCACCCTAATAACCCACATATATTTTCTTATATATTACATACTCCCCGTTATCAAAGCTACCGGGCATCAGTTTGTCAAGTTTGAACACCGGAAGAAAGAAGAGATTCACTTTTACCTTGGCAGAAGCGGCTATTACCGTACAATAATCCCCTAATCTGAAGTCCGACCTGACGATCCCCGTCCCGGCTTCCACGACCTGTTTTATATTTACCTGCATAAGCTGTCTTGCCTTTCTCAGTATCTCCTGCTCCGGTTTCATAAGCAGCAATATCCTCAGGTGGTCAGAGTATTTCAACCTGATCGTCGTAAGGCTTTTAGGACAAATGGGCACACCTTCTCCATTCATCATTTCGAGCATATCCATACATGAATCCACCCCACCTTCTGCCAGTGCAAAGGCCAGCCTTTGTGGTGGAAACACAATGGCACTCCGTACAAAATCATCTATGGTATCTATGGCAAATCTAAGGGCCCAAACCTGAAGAAACACTTTGGCCACTACGTAATATTCGGAATTTGTGAGCCTATTGTCAGCTTCAGTATCCGATCCGCCTATGATATATTCAACCTCGCCCTTTCTGAAATAGTGCCCTCTTTCTGTCCTGGTGGTCAAAAAAGTAAAATTCTCCATCACATATTCAATTATATTGACCTTCTCCACCGTACCGGCTGCAGCGCTTTCTACAGCTTCCGAGAGTTTTTCCAGGGTCTCCAGTATCATATTATTGTTCTCTTCCGCTTCTTCCTCATCAATAGATACATCCAGCTTCATACCCTCGTCCATTTCCCCAAGATTCCCGCCTGCGGCAAGGCTGGCGGCCTCGAATTCGTCTGTACCTATCATCCATTCAGGCTTCAGGCTTCTTAATAATGAAGCTTCTATATCCTGCTTCAGCTTGATAATGGATTTCTTGAGTTCCTTGAAGCTTGTTTGGGACAGTTGTATAGCTTCATCCTTCAAGCTGTATCCGTCTAAAGGCATTTCCAACAGCTTGGCTCTTAGTATGTTCAACTCGTTTTCTATTCTGGATCGCAGATTATCTATACTTTCACTGACCTCATCAATCGCATCCTTTACTTCAGCAATCTCTTCTCTCAGCCTGGCCTTTTGCTCTGATACCCCCTTCTTGTCAGCCAGATCAGACAGTTCCTCCTTCAGGCTTGATAATTGCTCCACAAGCTCGGATAATTCCTTCTCCTGGGAAACTAGTTCCTCCTGAAGCGGTATAATTATCTCCCGCGATTGCCTTATCTCAGAAATGCCCTTTTGAAGCGCACGTGACAGCTTCTCACTTTCTGCACCGATACATGCAAACTCCTGGGAGCTGTTTTCGATGCAATCTCCTTCTCCAGCCTTGACTGCTGAATCGTTAACACTATCATTGTATTCCTCCAGCAGTCCCCCTCTTTCACTATATAGCAGATTACTGTCGGATAGTGCTTCTGATAGCTCACTGCCTAGATCCTCAAGCATATCGGCACTTAGGCTTTCCAGCTTGATCTTCACTGCTGATAGTCTTGTATTTACAGCATTTATCTTGATCCTCAGTTCCCTCGCCTTACCCCTCGTTGTTCCCTCACTCCTGGCAAAATCCACCTTTTTATTGAGCTTCAGGTTCTTCAACTGCTCTATCAATGCTTCCGATGCATTTAATACAGTCCTGTATTTCATGTACTCCTGTACCTGACGCTTAAAGGGCTCTTCCTCCAGTAGACTCCCCATTCCCTGTATGTCAACATCTTCATATGCTACTTCCATATCCAGAAAGCTTATGCCCTTATGCCGCTCCTTAAGGTTTACTGTTAAATATCTGAAAAAGTCATCCTTGACGCTTTTAGAACCGGCATTCAATCCATATATGCCATAGCTCCCGGCAAGCTCACTGTCATAGTCAGCCAATACAGACCTTGCCGATGAATTGAGTACACTTTGGAACTTTCGTTCCGCTGCTGTGATCCTTGCAAGGTCAATTACTACTCCGACAAAAACTATAAGTGCCATGAATATTATAGACAAGAAAACGGTTATGACGCCTTTTTCCTTTTCATCGCCACAATTCCCAGTCTGCATCAACCCACCCCCCAGCAGTACAATACTATTTCTTCCCACTCGTCTTGAGCCTGTCCAGTACACCCATCAAGTCAAGTTCTTCACCAAGCCTTCTGGATAGTTCTACTGCCAGGTCAATATTTCTTATGTATTCCGCAGGCTCCGTTACTTTTGACGTTGCGCTCCCTGCAAGAGAAACAGTGGCCTTACCGTCAAGGAACCTTTTAATGCCGCCAAGCGGTACCTTTATCTCCTGTATTATTTCAACGGATATCCTGCCGTGTAAACCATTGTTTGAGTATTTCAACCTTACTCTGGTTTCCTCCGGCTTTAGAACCGAAGCTCTCAACCTTTTTGCCAGCGCATCTCCTATAATGGCAACCTTCCTCCCTGCCAGGCCGTCACCTGCATCCAGCCTCAGCACAAACACAGGGCTGCCATCATCTCCGATTTCTTCAACCAGATGTCCTTCAAAGGTTCTTTCCGACAGCAACAGATTATCAAAAATCCTGTAGCTCAGGGGATCCATGTGCTTCCCATTATCCGCACCACCGTTTTCCATACTCCCACCACTGTCTCGCCAAAGCTCTGCCCCCTGCTGCGCTGCGAAGGCCGCCGCACTCACTAGATAAGCCTTTTGCTGCATGTAAATGAAGGTAAACAATAATGTGATGACAGCCATTACAATCACAGTGAATATCATTGATATCTCAACCGTAAAGCTGCCTTTGCAATGGTGGTTAGCCGGCTTGGACAATCAACATCACCTCTTTATACGTGGCTGCTAGTTATATTACTTGGGTACAGGGGCATCTTTCCCCGTTGTATCTACAGTCGGAGCTGTATTTATAAAGTTCTCTATAACCTTCGTCACATATGCAGTTATGGATTTTCTGAAAAGCAATGCAATACCAACGAGAATTGCTATGATCACAACTATTTCCACAGTGCTTATCCCATCTTCCTCAAGAATCAGTCCCTTTAGTGTTTTCAACATTTTTCTACCTCCTATAATATAAACTTGCTTAGAGATACCTCATCTGCATTACTGCAGGCAATACGACAATGATCAGTATCCCCACGAACATTATCATCAGGGGGAGCACCAACTTTGTTGAAGCCTCCTCTCCAAGCTTTCTGGCCATATTCTTTCTAAGCTGCCAGCACTCGTTTGATTGTAGCTTCAGCAAGGCAACCAATTCCCCATTTCCCTTTTTTAGGTTCTGTATCATTGCAGCAACGAATTTTGTGATCTCCTTCACCCTACAGCGTCTTGCGAAATCCTCATAGGCTGCCTCTTCGGCCTTGCCGTTTTTTATCTCAAGATATGTGGCACCAAGCTCCTCATATAATGGAGTCACGTTCTTCCTGTCATGCACGATCTTCTCCCAAGCCCTGTTTGCAGTCATCCCGGCATTAATTAGCAATACAAGCTTGTTCAGGAAATCCGGGAAGTCATATTGTATATAAAAGTTCCTTTTCTTGATCCTTTCATAAAGAGTCCTGTCAGGTATGTAGAATGCAAGCAGGAGCACAACTACAGCAAATACCAGGTAGCTCATATCAAGCTTGTCCATAATTGCTCCAAGTAAGGTAACTGCAAATACTGCAATTATCATGTACAGAGTTTTCTCTGCCAGATAGGAGCGCAGCCTGTCCCTGCAATATCTTCCTCCGTTAAGCTCCAAAAGCTTTGCATTCAGCTTCCTCTCATAGCTGTAGAAACGTCCGGTGAAGATCTTTTCTGATAGGAAGGCAGCCGCAGGTATGAATATCCGTACAGTCTTGCTGTTATAGTCTCCAGACTCCGCAAGATCCATATACCGGCCTCTGGTGATAACGAACAAAATGGAAATAACAACGGTTTCCAGCAATAATATCAACAGCATAGACTATACCTCTATATCCATGATTTTCTTTGAGATAACAAAAGCCAAAACAAAAAAAAGCAGTGACACTGACATAGCAGCTTTACCCAGAGGTTCCGTAAACACCGGAGCCATAAATTCTTCAGCGCTGGTGGAAAGCATCAGTACGATAAATGCCGGAATCAGGTTGAGCACCTTATATTCAAGCTTCTTCTCAGTGAGCAGGATATCGATTTCCTGCTTCACATCCATTTTCTCGCTGATGATCTCCACAGTGTTCTTCACAACATGGACCAGGTTCCCACCAGTCCGTTTGCATATCGAAAATACTTCAGTAAAGCTGATGACATCCTCAAGATGTGACCTGGCTGAGAAATCTGCCATGGCCTCCTCAATGGTCTCATTCATCTCTATTCTCTGGTTTATAAGCCTCAGTTCTTCCAATATGTAGGTCTCCGGATCAGGATACTGTATGGAAAGCTCTTTTTGAGAATCCTTGAAGGCCGACTCTATTGATTTTCCCGCCGACAGGGAGGTGGCAATTGAGTATAAGGCATCCCTGAATTGAAGGTTAAGCTCATTCTTCCGTTTCTTTATGATCTCCTTTTTTCTGAGGTTGGGATAAACAAGTGCCAACGGGACAAAAAACAGAGACATGGGTATGCTCCTGTAAAAGATATAACCGGCAGTAAATATGGCTATGCCAGCAGCCAGTATGCACGAAGCTTTTTCCCTGACGGACATGCTATAGTGATCATAGTCGGTAGGAGCCTCTATTTTGGTGGAAGCCTTGTCCCTGCCTTTCTGCTTGCTGCCGCTGTGTTTGCCCCTGCGTTTTTCCCTATATGTTGCGTATAGCACAGTCATCGCCACAGCTACAAAGCAAACTAAAAGTACTATGATCACGCTATCAACACTCATGGATCATCACCTCATATCGATTCATCCAGGCCGGCCATCCTGAACTTTTCCGTGTTCAGCATACCCGTGCCGGTTTTCTTCAGACAGCCCTCAACCAGCTCCGATGTCTTGCCCCCGATTTCCTCAAATTTGAATAATGGATTGAGTAATATCCTTCCCTCCACACATTCCAAAACCTCCGCTATCTCAACAACCTTTCTTGTTCTGTCCCTGAACCTGGAGAGGTGTATCATAATGTCAATCGCAGAGGAGATCTGCTGCCTTATAGCCTCCAGCGGCATAACTGAACCGCTTAGCACCATTGTTTCCAATCTGCTCAGCATATCTCTGGTTGAATTGCCATGGCCTGTGGATATTGAGCCGTCGTGGCCTGTATTCATTGCCTGGAGCATGTCCAGTGCTTCGGCCCCCCTTACCTCACCTACGATTATCCTTTCCGGTCTCATCCTTAGGGAAGTCCTTATAAGCTCCCTTATGGTTATTTCTCCTTTGCCTTCGGTATTTGAATTCCTGGTTTCAAGCCTTACCAGATTATCAATATTGTTGATCTGAAGCTCAGCCGAGTCTTCAATGGTGACGATCCTTTCATCTCCAGGTATGAACCCGGATAAGGCATTCAAAAATGATGTCTTTCCGGAACCGGTGCCTCCACATATAAATATGTTATATTTTGCCTTTACCATCCTCTCCAGTAGCCCTGCAGCTTCTTCGGTAATGGAGCCCCATTTTATCAGATCGTCCATTGTAATAGGCTTTTCCGGAAATTTTCTGATTGTCAGAATGGGGCCGTTCAAAGCAATGGGCGGCAGTACTACATTGACCCTGGAGCCGTCCTCCAGCCTGGCATCCACTATGGGGGAAGCCTCGTTGACCACTCTATTTACCTTGGAAACTATGGATTGAATGACATTTTCCAGCTTCTGACGGCTTTCAAAGCCGCAGTCAAGGCTACAGATCCTTCCCTGCTTTTCTACAAAGATCCTGTCTGCCCCATTTACCATAATTTCAGTTATAGCTTTGTCCTCAATAAGAGGTTGTAGGATATCAAGCTTGCGTATGGAGTTGAATACTATAGTGATCAACTCCTGCCTCTCCCTTATGCTTATGGAACGGAGCCCCGCCTCTTCAAAAACCTTATCGGTGATCAGTTCATGGATCTCTTCGTCACTTATGTCCTTCCTTGTATCAAGACTCTCCCTTATCACCCGCCTCAAGCTGTCTACCAACCGCTCCCTTGAAACATCGTCCATATTATCTACCTCATTTGTTCGTAAGTATTCTCATAAGCTGGTTGACAGCTTTTTGGAAATCCTCATCATCTATTGCCAGACAGCCATCCTCTTTGAGCAGGGTTCTGGAATACTCCGGTATCCTATGACCGGTCCCTTCAGTCCAGCTCCCCTTGTATCTGTTTAGTACCTCCACAAGTCTTTCAGAAATCGTTGTATCACAGCCTGAAGCATGCCTGGCCAGTTCCTTGAGCAATACCTGCTTTTTTATATGTGAGGCCTGCCCCGGCACTTCTATCAGTATTATGCGATCGCATATTTCCATTATTCTCAGGTTCTTCTTGTCAAAAGTACTGGGCATATCTATAAATATATAGTCGTAGGAATTCATACCCCTTATTCCCTGCAGCAGCTCCGTCAATTCATCAGGCTCCAGCTCTTCATATTCCATCGGACTTTCCGATGGGCTGAAATAATCTACTCCGTTATCAGGGTCAGTAGTTTTGATGCCTTCCATACGGAAAGAAAGATTGCTGCTTTTTTCCTTCAGATAATAGAAGACATAGGAAAGATTCCTCTTACTGCCCGCATTAAAAAACATAGCCATTGAGCTGATTGCCTCAAGGTTCAGATAGAAAGCCTTCATGCCCAGCTCCCTGCATTGCATGGCCAGTGCAGCCGCAATCGTTGTTTTTCCGGTACCTCCTGAAGGTGAGTATACTCCAATGAAGCGAGTATCCTTCTGGTCGGAAGAAAATCCGATTTCTGAAGGATCCAGCCTTGAGTACATATGCACCAGCTCTCCTATCAGCTTTTCGCCGGTATTGAACCTATTTATGAGTTGAAGACCCGGCTGCTCCTCTTTCAAAGGGCTGGAAGAAAGCATTACTTTAAGCCTGATATTGGGATGACTCACTGTCAGGTTATAGAATTCAGGCCCGACAAGTAGCACATCTATAGATGGCTGATGTTCCATATGCGAAATGTAGACATCATGCTTTGTGAAACAGGAGACACTAAAAGTAGAAAAATGATGTAAATTCACATATGAGACCAATCCTCTTACATAGGCTTCGTCAATATCCGCGATTATCAGATTCACCTTTGCCAATTTCAGCCCTCCCTTTCATAAGTTGCTAAAGCTATGCAATTCCTGACTTTAAATTGTCATGGCCATAATGGTCCCAAATGCTATAGCCGGGGAAAAGTGAAACTTGCTCCCATCAGACCTCTCCATCAGGTCGGAATATTCCACCAGACTCATAGACAATGTACAGGTCTTGACATACAGAAGGAGATATCTTAACCTTTCAGTCCCATTGCGCCTTACTAAAATAAGAAGAGCTGCGATGATCCCTCCGCAAAGGAAGGTATACAATATGACATTGAATATAAAGCCCGAACCCATAAAAGCACCTATTGCGCTTAAAAGCTTTACATCACCGGCTCCTACTGCTCTCATAATATATACAAGCAACAGGCTTATTACCGGAAGTATAAGACCTTGGACAGAAAAAAGCATCCCCTTTACTCCATCTGTTATAAGGTTTGAAACCAGGCCAAAGAGCATAAATCCAAAGGTCACGGTATTACTTATCCTGTAGGTCCTTAAATCAGATATGACTGCGATAACAAGTAGTATAAGAACTGCAAGCAGCTTATAGTCTATAACGACCACTCCCCATAATGCTGTAATGTAAATTACATACATTTGATTATTTGTTAAATTATACCATGAGCTGACATTATTTGTATATTATTTTCTATATTTGGTAAATTTTATTATATGAACAGACAATTTGACAAAAAAAGCAGAACACAATATACCTTCTGTATCTTGTGTCCTGCCGGTAACACTCAGCTAGGTAAAAATAAAAAAGCCGCATTATAAATGCGGCTTTTTGTCTGACATAAATTACTTTATTTCTATCTTTGCGCCAGTTTCTTTGAACTTTGCAGCTATGTCTTCTGCTTCCTGCTTGCTTACGCCTTCTTTTATGTTCTTTGGAGCGCCGTCAACCAGGTCTTTTGCTTCCTTGAGTCCGAGGCCTGTGAGCTCTCTAACAACCTTGATAACCTTTATCTTTTCTGCGCCAGCTTCAACGAGAACTACGTTGAATTCTGTCTGCTCTTCAGCCGGAGCTGCTGCTGCGCCAGCACCTGCTGGGCCTGCTACTGCTACTGGAGCTGCTGCTGTTACACCAAACTCCTCTTCGATTGCCTTTACCAATTCAGCCAGTTCGAGAACTGTCATATTCTTAATTTCTTCAATGAACTTCATTGTCTTTTCACTTGCCATTATTAATTACCTCCTAAATATTATTAAGCTTCCGCTTCTTTCTTTTCTTTTATTGTATTGAGCATGTATGCAAGGTTCCTTACTGAACCCTGTAATCCGCCAAGTACCATAGCAATGAGTACGTCTCTTGACGGCAGATCTCCCAATGCCTTTATATCGTTGGCATTCATCATTTTGCCTTCAACGTAGCCTGCTTTAACAGATATCGTTGTCTTTGGCTTATCCTTAAAAAACTGATTGAGAGTCTTGGCAGGTGCAACTGCATCGTTGTATCCAAAAGCAACTGCAACTGTACCCTGAAGATGTTCATGAAGAGCTTCTATTCCCATTTCTGATGCAGCTCTTTTGAAAAGAGTATTTTTGAACACCTTGTAATCTACACCGGCTTCTCTGAATCTCTTTCTCAATTCTGTTACATCTTCCACGTTTATGCCCTTATAGTCCACCAGTACAACTGCTTTAGACTTTTGAAGCTTTTCCTTTACGTCACTTACCACTGCTTCTTTTGGTCCAAGATTTTTATTTGCCATTTTTACACCTCCTTATGGTGAAACTTCATTATTTCTACCCTATAGGGCTTCCGGATCAGGTCTTTTGTTTTACAATCAAAAGACCTCTCCGTAGACATAGAGAGGTCATAATTTCATATATGACAAACCTCGGCAGGACATTTTACAGCTGTACGCCAACCTACTGTCTACGGTAATTATTCGCTTTTATGCAATGCGGAACGCATTGTCAACACTATTAGTCGGTCACACGGGCTGGGTTAACCCTTATAGCCGGTCCCATTGTGCTTACAACTACAACACTCTTAAGGTAAGTACCCTTTGCAGCTGACGGCTTTGCCTTAACAACTGCTTCCATAAGTGTCCTGAAGTTGTCACCAAGCTTTTCTGTACCGAAGGAAACCTTGCCTATTCCAACGTGAACGATTGATGTTTTGTCGACTCTGTATTCAACCTTACCGGCTTTGATCTCGCTGATAGCCTTTGATATATCAAAGGTTACAGTACCGGATTTCGGGTTTGGCATCAAGCCCTTGGGACCGAGCACTTTACCGAGTCTTCCTACAACACCCATCATGTCTGGAGTAGCTACAACAACGTCATAGTCAAACCAGTTTTCACTCTGGATCTTTGTAACCAATTCTTCTGCTCCTACAAAGTCAGCTCCTGCTGCTTCAGCTTCCTTGGCTTTATCGCCTTTGGCAAAAACCAAAACTCTGAGAGTTTTACCTGTGCCGTGAGGAAGTACTACAACGCCTCTGACCTGCTGGTCTGCATGTCTTGGGTCAACACCCAGCTTAACATGGATTTCAACAGATTCATCAAATTTTGCCTTTGCTGTCTGCTGAACAAGCTCCATAGCTTCTTTTGGATCGTACAGTCTGTTTCTTTCAACAAGCTTTGCACTCTCCTGATACTTCTTACCTCTGAACATTTAAAATTCCTCCTTGTGGTGTTAGCGGAATAAATCCTCCCACTTAATAGTTACTCTTCTACTACTATTCCCATACTTCTTGCAGTACCTGCAACCATGCTCATAGCTGTCTCGATGCTTGCAGCATTCAAGTCAGGCATTTTGAGCTCTGCAATTTCCCTTACCTTTGCTTTGGAAATCTTGCCTACCTTTGTCTTGTTCGGTACACCTGAACCACTTTCGATACCCACAGCTTTCTTAATAAGTACCGATGCCGGCGGTGTCTTGAGTATAAATGTGAAGGACCTGTCCTGATAAACAGTTATTACAACAGGAATAATAAGTCCTGCCTGCTTAGCTGTTCTTTCATTGAACTCTTTGCAAAATCCCATAATGTTTACACCATGCTGACCTAAAGCCGGTCCAATTGGTGGTG
>CAZNMO010000064.1:20592-22178 GCA_964574195.1 uncultured Clostridiaceae bacterium
CTTTTTTGCCATTGTTACACCTCCCCTCAGTGATAGGAAATTAGTTTATAGTCTTTCAACCTGCGTGAACTCTAGTTCTACAGGGGTTTCTCTGCCGAACATGGAAATCATGACCTTGACCTTATGCTTCTCATTGTTGATTTCCTGTATTATGCCAACGAAGTTCTCAAAGGGACCGGAAATTACCCTTACATGGTCCTTTACATTTGCATCAAGCTTGATCGGTGTCTTTTCTACACCCAAAGCCTTTACTTCAGCATCGGTCAGAGGCACAGGCTTAGATCCAGGTCCTACAAATCCGGTAACTCCCCTTGTATTCCGGACGACATACCATGATTCATCAGTCATAAGCATTTTGATAAGTACGTATCCCGGAAACACTTTCTTCTGGGTCACTTTCTTCTTACCATTTTTGATTTCGACCTGTTCTTCTATCGGCACTTTAACTTCGAAGATAACATCCTGCATGTTCCTGTTCTCAACTATCTTCACTATGTTTGCCATAACCTTGTTTTCATAGCCCGAATAGGTATGTACTACATACCATCTGCCCATCTCTTCCATAGATGCATAACCTTAAAGGTACCTTAAGGTTTTCCTCCTTAATCGTATTAAAAATTCAACAGAAGTCTTAGTTATTTTACTATAAGTAAATTGATGATCTGTCCGAATGCCATGTCTACCACCCAGAGTACTGCGCCAACCAAGGCTATTGAAGTAACAACAACCTCTGTATGCTGCAGAAGCTCTTTTCTGTTAGGCCATGAAACCTTCCTGACTTCCGCTCTCGTTTCCCTGAAAGATTTTGCAAAATCAAACTTTTTCTTTGCTACATCAGCCATACCATTCACATCCTTTTACGGCTATTTTGTTTCCTTGTGCGGAGTATGCTTCCTGCAGAATCTGCAGTATTTGTTCATTTCCATTCTATCAGGATTGTTCTTCTTGTTCTTCATGGAATCGTAGTTCCTCTGTTTGCATTCGCTGCAAGCAAGTGTTATTTTAACTCTCATATCTACACCTCCCAACGGCTTGGCACTGCTTAAAATACTAAAACGCCGCAAAAATACACAATTACTGCATTTTGAGACTACTCAATAAAATTTATCATAATTTAACTTCAATGTCAATAATATTTTGTACAGCCTTCGGCACTTTACAGTACCGAAACGGGCATCTATTCAAATACAAAAGTCAGTGCACTATTTTAATTATTACCTATTATAGAAAAATTAATCGCAGGAATTTCATATTAGATATTCCGGCAAGGGTCTACTATATCATGATCAGATATTTGCTTTTTAAAGGACTAGGAGTATTAATCCTAGTCCTTAGCTATCAAGCTTTACTTTGAGGTCTTGTTGCACGTTTCGCGTTTCGTGTTGCGCGATTCAGGCAGGTCTTCGAAGCCTTGCCCAAGTACGCGTAACTCGCAACTCGTAACCCGTAACGGGCGTTAGCCCTATTCTATTATTGAAGCAACCGCGCCTGATCCAACTGTTCTTCCGCCTTCACGAATAGCGAATCTCAATCCTTCTTCGATAGCTATGTTTGTGATAAGCTTTATTGTCATTTCTATATGGTCA
>CAZNMO010000065.1:0-22149 GCA_964574195.1 uncultured Clostridiaceae bacterium
AGAGGTTTTCTCGGGGAAAAGTCTGTTGCATTTTTCATTTCCCGGCTTGATTCAGCCAAGTATAAGGTAATCAACAACACTTTGCTGCAGATCGGAAGCGGGACAACACAGATCGATCATATTGTAGTGTCCAATTACGGTATATTTGTTATTGAAACAAAAAACTATCAAGGCTGGATCCTAGGCAATGAGTTTGATGAATACTGGACACAGGTGATATATAAGAGAAGGGAAAGGCTTCATAATCCCATAAAGCAGAATTATGGACATATTCAGGCCTTGAAGGAAGCTCTGAGTGACTATGCTGATGTCAATTATATTTCAATAGTGGCTTTTACGACGAAAGCTGACTTGAAGGTCAAAGTGAATACAGATGTTGTTTATACTGTCAATTTGCCGAAGGTTATCTGCAAGTATTGCAATGAGACCATTTCCGATCATATAAAAGATCAGATATATGAGAAGTTGATTTCTATCAATATTGATAATAAGGAAAACCGTAAAGCACATGTCCAGGCGATACATAATAATCTGGAGGACAAGCATAAAAGTGTAGATGCCGATACATGTCCCAAATGTGGAGGGAAATTGATTTTGAGAAATGGAAAGTATGGTCAGTTCAAGGGGTGTATGAACTATCCCAAGTGCAAATTCACATTAAGATAGGGAAATAATATAAACAAGTGCCTGGCTCAAAGGTATCAGGTTATCCCTCCTACGGGGCTTTTAAGCCTGAGAATCTTTTCGCTTGGTACTTTTCTTTTATTGGTAGTATAATAATGCATGGAATAAGGAGCATTAGTAAAGTAGGAAGTGGTTATATGAGGAATTGCAGTGTAATGATGGAATAGTCAGAAAAGCAGCATGATATAAAGGAGTGTATAAAATGGCTATTCCAAATCCAAACAAGTTGTATCCAAGAAGTAATGACCGTCAGACTGTATATCTAAAGAATGTGATTACAAAAGAAAATATAATAGTTGGCGATTATACCATATACAATGACTTTTATAATGAACCAAGGGATTTTGAAAAGAACAATGTACTGTATCAATACCCGATAAACAATGATAAGTTGATTATCGGGAAGTTCTGCTCGATTGCCTGCAAAGCGAAGTTTCTTATGACCAGCGGTAACCACACTATGAAATCACTGTCTACCTATACGTTCCCGATATTTTATGAG
Source organism: uncultured Clostridiaceae bacterium (assembly GCA_964574195.1). Taxonomy (GTDB): domain Bacteria; phylum Bacillota; class Clostridia; order Lutisporales; family Lutisporaceae; genus BRH-c25. The sequence continues at coordinate 1,187 of CAZNMO010000065.1, forward strand.
GAATGGGGCTTGGACACCAGACATATAACAGATGCCTGGGATAATAGGGGAGACATAGTGATAGGAAATGATGTGTGGATAGGCTATGATGCTGTGGTCATGTCCGGGGTGGAGATTGGTGACGGTGCAATAATCGGAACCAGAGCGGTAGTGACCAGAGATGTTCCGCCTTATACTATAGTTGGAGGCGTACCAACCAGAGCAATAAAGAAAAGGTTCAATGATGACATGATCTCGGCGCTGTTAAGTATCAAGTGGTGGGACTGGACATATGAGAAGATCCAGGCGAATATCCCGTATATTCAATCCGGCGATATAGATAAGCTGATTTTAGCTTAGGGGTCTTGCCAGTCAACTTAACTGAAACAATCCTACAAAAAACAAGCACCCGCAAACATCAGGTGCCAGGCACGACAAATAGACAGTTATCGAAGTAGCATTCCTACAATAACTGCTTAACTGCTATGCTTGGCACCAACACTTCAACAGGAGGACATAAGCTATGATAAAAAAAGCAGCAAATGAAGATAGCAAAGCAGTTGCTGGACTTGCTATGCTGTTATGGCCGGAAAATGAAATAAATGACTTGGAAAGAGAATTGAATGAATATATTACTTTAAATAAGGGAGCAATTTTTATTTATATACATGAAACTTTACCTGTTGGATTTGCACAGTGTAATCTAAGACATGACTATGTTGAGGGGACGGACAGTAACCCCGTTGGCTATTTGGAAGGTATATTTGTAAAAAGAGAGTATCGTAATAGAGGAATTGCGAAGCAACTACTGGAACAATGTGAAAGTTGGGCGAAAATTCAAGGCTGCAGAGAGTTTGCAAGTGATTGTGAACTAAACAATGCAGATAGCTTGAAATTCCATTTACAGCTTGGCTTTGAGGAAGCAAATAGAATAATATGTTTTAAGAAAAAGATAGAAAACTAGTGCCAGAAAAAAGGTGCCAAAAAATAAGTGCCAGGCACGACAAATATTGTGAATAAGGAACACGTTATATAAAAGAACGAGTAGTTTTAGGGTAAGATATATTGGGGGGGAAGGAATTTGCTACTTAAAGGTTTAAAATTTGGCATGTTATTGCAGCTTGCTATCGGCCCTGTATGTATATTTATATTAAATCTTGGAAGTAATATAGGTTTTGTTGATGCAGAAATGGGTGTTATTGCTGTTACTTTGGTTGATGCAATTTTTGTATTACTTGCGATATTTGGGATATCTACATTTATTAGAATTGATAAGATTCAAAAGATATTTAGGTTATTTGGTGCTTTTATTGTAGCCTATTTTGGATTCAGCATTATTTTGGGAGTTTTCGATATGAATATTATGCCAGATATTAATTTATTTGGAGTGCAAGATTCCAACAGTTCATTCATAAATGGATTTTTATTAACAGCATCAAATCCACTAACAATTTTATTTTGGACCGGAGTATTTTCAACAAAAATCACCGAAGAGAAACTAAAAAAGAGAGAAGTGTATTTATTTGGAGCAGGCGCAGTTTTGGCAACATTTTTGTTTTTATCAGTAATAGCTTTTATCGGAAGTGTGATACAAATTTTAGTTTCTACATTTATGATCAAAGTGTTAAATGTATTAGTAGGAATTGTTCTAATATATTTTGCCTGTACAAAAATAGTGAAAAAGGTTTGAGGTTATGTTGCCAGGTACAGATCAAAAGAACGTATTCACTTGTAAGAAAAAAATTTTCATATGTCTTGTACATGGCACATATTCCAACAATGAGGTGATAAGGTATGAAATGTAAGAAAATGATTGTGATAGCTGTAGAGTTAATAATGCTATTGGTGCTGTCGGCTTGTTTAAATAACACTACACAAAGTGATATACCAGTAGCTTCATCGCGATCCTCAGGACAGATTTATCTATATGGGGAATCGCATGGCGTAGAAGAGATTTTAGATAATGAATTTGAACTGTGGGATGCATACTATCATGATCAGGGTATGAGACATTTATTTATTGAGCTTCCCTACTACACGGCAGAGTATTTGAATATATGGATGAAATCGGATAACAATGATATATTGGATGCTTTATATAGTGATTGGGTAGGTACAGCTAGTCATAATCCTAAGGTCAAGGAGTTTCATGAAAAGATAAAAAGCCGTTGTCCTGAAACGATTTTTCATGGAACAGATGTTGGTCACCAGTACGATACTACGGGAGAACGATTTTTGAAATATCTTCAAAGTAATAATCTGGGGGACTCGGAGCAATATAAGAGAGCGCAGGAGGCCATAGAGCAGGGTAAATACTATTATAGGCACTCTGGAGATGTATACCGTGAAAATATGATGGTAGAGAACTTTACCCATGAATTTGACAAATTAAGTGGTGAAAGCATAATGGGGATCTATGGCTCGGCTCACACTGGACTTGAGGCTATGGATTACACTAACTCTGTTCCCTGCATGGCTAATCAGCTAAAAAAGCTTTATGGCGATAACATCCATTCTGAGGATTTGTCTGTTTTGGCAAAGGACATTGAACCATCCAGAGTAGATACTATCAAGGTCGGGGGAAAGGATTACAAGGCACTGTATTTTGGAAAACAGGAGCTGTCTGGCTTTAAGGATTACGCATACAGGGAATTTTGGCGTTTGGAAAACGCATATGACGATTTTAAGAATAGACCCAAAAAACAGGATGTACTGCCTTACAATAATTATCCTATGCAGATAGAAACAGGGCAGGTTTTTATAATTGACTATACCAAAACAGATGCTACTGCTACAAGAAGGTACTACCGTTCCGATGGGAATATATGGAATGATTTGCCAACAACTGAAGAATTTATAGTTGATTGAAAAGGTAAGTAAATGGGAAAAGGTGCCAGACACCATTTCACGCAATGGCTGTGAATATGAGAAGAGCAATAATAAAGTATAATCCTAAAAAGATAGGAATTGTATTGAACCCAAAAAAGGGAACTGAATTATTTGACCTGCTACTCAATATTATACAAAAGCTTTTGTAACAAACTCCACTTCATTTTAATACTATAGTATTGATTTCATATTCTAGGAGTGGAAACAACAAAATGATCAAGAAAGATGACTTTGTATTAGGTTTTGTTCCAAATCACAACCATGGTTCGGTTGATTATACAGCAGTTGAAGCCGAGCATGTGCATCAATGCCTTGATGTTACATCCCCACCGGTAATGATCGAAGAGGGCAACCATATTCACCATACTGAAGGATTTGTTGTATTTGAAAATGGTCACACGCATCACTACAGGTCGGATTCCGGGCCTGCAATTCCTGTCGGCGACGGCATGCATGTACATTATTATGATTTTTACACATCTAAAAATATGGGGCATCGCCACCATGTGGTCGGAGTTGATCAGCCGGCACCAGGCAATTTTTAAGAATGTAGGTTAGGTGTCAGTCTGTTAACTTAACTGTTGTGCCTGGCACCTTTTCACACTTTTCAATTGTGTTACATCATACACATACCCGTTGCAAAGCAGCAGGCCATGTGCTACTGTTACATTAATAAATGGTTACCAGTAATAGGTAGAAGGGTTGAAGTGTTATGCTGTTTGCATTTACTATCATGACATTATTTGCGTTTGCCGGCCTTGCCTGCGTTTTATTGCTGTCAGCGGCAGTGATCAAGGGTGGTTTGTCCGGTATACCCTCATATCTTTTTGCCTGTTTGTATGGAAGCCTTCCAATCTGTGCGCTGCTGATGTCGGTGCTTCAGATGATTTTTGTCCTGTCCGGACATATACCGGTTTTCGGACATATCTCAAATCATATTGTCATTTCATTTGATATTCTGTTTGTTGAGAGCATTTTACTTATGCTTCTTTGCAATGACATCATAAGCTGCAGGAGTCCTTTTTCAAAAGCCTAGTATGATTATGCTACGTACTCTGTATGAAGAGTGCGCTTATACTATGCTTTTTGAAGGAGGATATTTTTATGTCCAAAATAGAGAAAAAATATAAAAGGATTCTTGATAAAATCTTTGATCCCTCGGTTGAAAGGGATATCCGGCCTTATGAGAAAATGCTGGAGGAGATAAACAAGTTCAAGCTTGATACTATAGGAGACCATGAGCTTCGGAGGATGGCCCTTTCTTTGAGGGATAGGGTATGTAAGTGTATACCGGAGCAGGATGTGGCTTGTGAGGCTTTTGCACTTGTAAGGGAAGCGGCTGACAGGGTGCTGGGCATGCGGCCTTTTGATGTACAGCTGATTGCGGGAATGGCCATGTGTGATGGACGGCTGGTGGAAATGCAGACCGGAGAGGGAAAGACCCTTGCTGCGGTGTTTCCCGCATTTTTGAAGGCGTTGTCAGGAAAAGGAGTCCATGTACTGACCTTTAACGATTATCTTGCCGGCAGAGATGCAGCTTGGATGAGGCCTGTCTATGAGTTTCTCGGCTTGACGGTTGGCTGTGTGAAGGAGGGTATGGATACTGCTCAAAGAAAAGTTGCCTATAGCTGTGACATCACTTATCTAACAGCGAAGGAGGCCGGCTTTGATTTCCTGAGGAGTTTTCTTGCCCTGTCACAGGAGGAGCTGGTACAAAGGCCCTTTAATTTTGCAGTCATTGATGAGGCGGATTCCATATTGATAGATGAAGCACGTATACCGCTTGTTATAGCTGGCAGCAGGAAGGACCAGGAGACTGACGTCGTATTGATGGCTGATATGGTCAAGCGCCTCCGGTACGGCAGCGATTATACTGTGGATGAGCTGGGGCGGAGCGCATTTTTGACTGATGCAGGGATCAGCAAGGCTGAAGCCCTTTTGAAATGTGACAATCTGTATGACGATAGGAATATCGGTCTGCTGGTAGGCTTGAACAACGCACTCCACGCGGAGGCTCTTCTGAAACGGGACGTGGACTATATAGTCAGGAATGGGAAGATACAGCTTGTGGATGAGTTCACGGGGAGGATAGCGGAAAAAAGGAACTGGCCTTATGGACTTCAGGAAGCTATAGAAGCCAAGGAAGGTATAATATCACAATCCAGGGGACAGATACTTGCTTCTATCACTATGCAGCATTTTATAGGCCAGTACCCGGGAAAATGTGGCATGACGGGAACTGCGGCAACCTCTGCCAGTGAGCTGCTGGAAAAATACGGGCTGGGTGTGGTGGTAATACCTACCAACAAACCTTGTATAAGGATCGATCATGAGGACATCGTCTTCAGTACAAAGGCAGCCCAGGAGGCTGCGCTGACGGAGGAAATAATCCGGGTTCACAAGAAAGGACAGCCGGTGCTTGTGGGCACCTGCAGCATAGAGGAGTCTGAGCGGCTGGCGGCTAAGCTTTCTGAGGCGGGGATCAGGTGCAATGTCCTTAATGCGAAGAACGATGGATTGGAAGCAAGTATAGTGGCTGAGGCCGGTTCGGTGGGAGCTATCACAGTATCTACCAATATGGCTGGGAGAGGCACCGATATCAAGCTGGGAGGGGCAGATGAGCAAGAACGTGATAGGGTAGTGCAGCTTGGAGGTCTTTATGTAATTGGCACAGGCAGGAACGCCAGCCTGAGGATAGACAGGCAGCTTCGTGGCAGGGCAGGAAGGCAGGGAGATCCTGGATTGACAAGGTTTTTTGTTAGCCTGGAGGATGAGCTTTTCAAACAGTATAATATAGGGAAGAGAATCCTCTCTATGCTGGGCTCCGGGGATGGTGAGACGGAAGCGGACAATCCGGTCCTCAGGAGAGAGATCATACATGCACAAAAGGTGATAGAAGGTCAGAATACGGCTATCAGGAGCACTCTGAACAAATACAACCAACTGGTGGAACAGCAGAGGAGCATCATTTTCAGACGGCGTCTGGAGGTACTTAAGGATGAGGCCGAGCTAGGACTCATGTCAGGCAGGCTTGGTGAAAGGTATCGTGAGCTGTGCAATTCGGTGGGAGAGGCTGCTGTAAAAAAGGCGGAGAAACAAGTGACGCTTCACTTTATAAACAGCTGCTGGGCTGATTATTTGGATTATATATCCTATATCAAGGAGAGTATCCACCTGATGCACCTATCTGGAAGAAATCCTGTCCATGAGTTCAACAGGATAGCGGTGGAGGCCTTTGAGGAAATGCAGGCGGATATAGATGACGGTATCGTGGAGGTTTTGTCAGCCGTGGAAATCACTAGTGCTGGTATAAATATGGAGAAGGAAGGCTTGGAAGCACCTTCATCGACCTGGACTTATCTGGTGGATGACGGTATGGAGCAGCTGGGGCTTAATGCTCTGCTGAGGGATCCTCTGTCTGCTGCCCTGCAATTACCGCTTTACATGATATTGCTTATGAGCGAAAGACATATGAAGAAGAAAAAGCTGTAAATTGGTGCCAGGCACGACACATAGACACTTATAGAGGAAACATTCCACAATAACTGCCTAAGTGTCGTGCCTGGCACTTTTCATGCGCTATACATAGCGGATAGCACCTTTTTTACAACGGGTCTCACATTTCATACATATGAGGCAATCAGGCTGTTGGATCATATGCTTTTCTTCTCTTTTTACCACCGATTTTGCCGGGCAGACTGATCTGCAAGAACCACAGTTGTTGCACATATTCTCATCGATCTGCATTCCATGCTTTGATTTTGTTGCAGATAGCTGCAGCATTGTTCCGTAGGGGCACAAGTATCGGTGCCACAGCTCCTCCGGGTAAATAAACGTGACAAGGATACCGATCACAAACAATGCAGGAAGCACCGGTAGTTTTTTGCCGGTCATGGCTGTGAAGATGAAAAGAGCAATGAACAAGCTGAGTGTAAGATATCGTATCCATGACTCCGATAATAGCTTTGGTATCGGAGCACTTTTTATATGCAGCTTCTTTTTGACCCATGCTACTCCGGTTAAGGCTGTATTTATGGAACATATCCAGCCGCAATAGATGCGGCCGAAAAGAAAAGAGGCAGCGATGCCCAACAATAAAAGTCCCGCCCAAGCTTGCACCTTACCCTTTAGTATAAGGATCACAAAAAGTGCAAGAAAAGCAATTTGGATAGCTCTGTGGATGTACCTCTTCATAGGTTGCCACTCTGATAGTTCTTAGGATTCGGAGCTTTGACCACGAAAAATTCCAGGACATCGTCATTGTAATTGTTAACATTCATTTTTGTATTGTAAGGTATATTGACAATATGTCCAGTCTCATATTGTCGGGGCTCATGGTCTTCAAGCTGTAGTGAGAGAGTTCCTCTTACAACGATCATATAGACATTTGAATTGGAATAATGCTCAGGCAGTCCTGTATTTTTTGGAAGTATCATGTGATTCAGCTGAAGGTTGTCATCATCGATCAGCTTCTCGATATTTTTTTCGTCTTCTTTCGAATAAGTATAGGTTTTTTCAAGCATATATAAACTCCTTTCGTAGTTGGTTTTATTATAGTATACTTTAAATTATCAAGGTAAAAAGTTACCAATGTAACTAATTTGGAGTGATAAAATGAATATTCAATATAATATTGAACGTGCGGTCAATGACTTATCTTGCTTGTCGCTTTTTAGTGATTTCACAAAGGTTGAATTGATGGAGCTGCTTGAACTATCCAAATGTGAGGTCAGAGAATACAATAAGGATGAGATCCTTCATTTGCAGAATGAGACCTGTAGATCCATGGAGATCATACTGGAAGGAAAGGTAACTATCCAGAATATCAATGAAAATGGTAATGTGTTAACTATCAATGCCTTTGCTGCCGGTGATATCATCGGGGCTAATCTGATCTTTTCAAGCAGAAACGTTTATCCAATGACGGTGACTGCATCAGTATATACTACGACCATGGCATTGGGTAAAGAACTGATATTGGTCCTGTGCACCAGAAGCACACAGTTTATGCAGGGCTTGCTGAGGGAGATTTCTGATAAAACGATCATCCTGACGGAAAAGATCAATGCAATATCACGAAAAACCATCAGACAGTGCATTTTGGATTTTTTGAACCAGGAGTCATATAGTCAGGGGAGCAATGTGATAAAGCTGGAGCTATCCAAGAAAGAGCTGGCAGAAAGATTTGGCATACCAAGGTCATCTCTTGGAAGAGAACTGAATAAAATGTGTAAAGAGGGTCTTGTTGAATATGATGCATGGACTATTACGCTTAACGTGACATGAACTGCTCATTGCAAAACAGCTTTTTTCAAAATATCTTGTTAATAAGTGAAGGTCTATTCATTCAAGAGGTGAGCGTGAAGTGGGTAATTAGGAATCGGTTTATCAACTAACTACATAGAAGATATTTGTTTTAAAGAGGTGTTAATTTATGGATTATAAGAAAGCGGCATCTTATTGGATTGAAAAGGACAAAAAGGCAGCAAGAATGGATCATGATGAACTTTTGCTCCAGATAGAGAAGTTCATCATAGCGCATAACACTTGTGCAATGGCAACCGGATCGGGCGATTTTGTGCGCTGTACCCCTATAGAATACAACTATAAGGATGGAGTATTCTGGATGCTTTCTGAGGGTGGCTTGAAATTCCGTGGCTTGGAGGATAATAAGAATGTGAGCCTTGCCATCTACGACAGCTATACAGGCTTGGGACAATTGGGCGGTATGCAGATCACCGGAACGGCGGAGCTTGTGGAACCTTGGACGGAGGAATATATGGAACTGCTGGCGTTCAAGAAGATTCCGGCGGAGAAACTGAAAAAGCTGCCGGTCACCATGAACCTCATCAAAGTTACGCCTACTCGTATTGACTTTCTATGCTCGGAGTTCAAAAGTTTGGGTTACGATCCCAGACAAAATTTATATTTATCCAACAGCGTTGCTGAACGGCGTGAAATCTAAGGTGAGGGTCTAGAAAACAACTATGGTGCCAGGCACGACACATAGACACTTATAGAGGAAGCACTCCTCAATAACTGCTTAACTGTCGTACCCGGTACTGTTTAATCTTCGTTAAGATTTATATCAGCAAGAATGACTCCGCTTATCTGTCCCTTTTCATATAGCGGCATTACTACAGAAATATTGTAATGGTTTGTAAAGGATGATATGTATTCTTTGCTTACAAAGGTCTCTCCCTTTATTGCGGTTTGGAAATACGGCCTTGCACTGCGGTCTCTCAGATCATTGGCTATATCCATCGAGGCGCCTATTATCATACCTACCCTATTTGTTACAAACATTAACTCAATATAATCCAATGACCTTTGTTTCTCTTTCAGATAGCCGGACAGTTTAGCTTCATCCATGCTGGTAAGCTCTTCCTGACATGCTGCTGTCAGCAGCTTTTTCGTTTCTTCTACCTTTCGCTGCATATCAGCTGTGATCCTGAAGCCAGAAATAAAGTTTTCTATTATTTTGTTACCGCTTGCTATTGCGGAATTCAGATTGATAACAGAATTATACATGCTTTCTATTATAGACAGCTGCTCTTCAGTTTCAGCCGTGATTTCTTCAGATACTGCCGCATTTTGCTGTGTGGTCTCATTAATGATGTTAGTTGCATGTGCTATGTCTGATATGTTTTCCTTTTGTTTGGCGGTAAGCTTTACTATGGTTTCTGCCGCCTTTTGATTCTTGTCCACTGCAGCATTTATGGAATCTGATTTTTCCAGTGCTTTTTTTGCAAATACTACGTTATTCACGATCACGTCTGTCTGCGTTTTTATATTTTGAGTCAGCCGGCTTATCTCCTGTGTGATTCCATCGACCAATTCCTTGATCTGTTTAGCAGAAACTGAAGAGTCATCTGCCAGCTTGCTGACTTCTCCGGCAACAACTGCAAAGCCTCTTCCTGCTTCACCTGCCCTTGCAGCCTCTATAGAGGCATTCAGTGATAATAGCTGAGTCTGCGATGCTATTGCTTCAACTGCTTCAGTTATTATGGAAATCTGCTTAATGGATCGATCCAACTGTGTCATGTTTTCCATTACTTTATCATTATAATCCTTTATTTCTTCCACTCGAAGAAATGCTTCTCGCAATGTTCCAAAGCTTTCCGCTACAATGACTTTCGAGTCCATTGCCACCTCTAGCGATAAGTTGGCATTTTCATATATTTCTTCCACACCACGGCTGAAAACCTCTACACTGCTGCTGACTCTTCCTGTAGATTCTGCCTGGCTGTTCACTGATTCAGCAATGCTTTGCGTGGTAGAGGCTATTTCGCTTGCGGCGATTCTCAGGTTTTCTGCCTGGGTTTTCATTATATTTGATTCTTTATCCGTTATTTCTGAGGTGCTGATATACTGGCCCACTAGAGTCCTGATTTTTTCCAGGTATTCATTAATCTTGTCCCTTACTTGGTTGACAGCTTTAATATTTGATTTTTTTATATTAACATTCAGTTGTCCATTAACCACTTGATCGAGATTTTCCCATAAGTATTTTATAGCCTTGTTGATACCAAAAGCCAAAAGGATTTTCATCAATACCATTGCGGTGATCAAAGAGATCAAAAATACAGTATTATCCCTCATATATACTGCCAAAACACCCAGTAATACACTTAACCCCACATAGCCCCATGTTATCTTATCCAAGAACATCACCTCCGGAATGCATTGTTTAGCATATTATACAATAATAAAACAAAAAATGACAATAGGAAGCAGGGAGATGCGGCTTACATATAGATATATGCGGCCTTTGCCATATTGCACAATAAAATACTAGTTTTTGCTGATTATATATGAAGCAGTGTTATTGAAGAAATACCTTGTTATGTTATTTATGACATGATAAGGTATTTATGTAGGATCATGGTCTCGGACATCTAATTTTTGGGGGCGATATTATGAAGAGGATCGTACTAACATTCATACTTGTTTTTTCTGTACTACTGCCAATCGGCGTATTTGCTGATGATATCAGTATAAAGTTCGACAGCTACGGCTGGTACGAGGATGACATCAACAAGGATGGCAAAAAAGAGAAAGTGTGGATCGTACCAATTGGAGGAAGCTATAAGGTGGACAAGGAAAACAGTACTATGGACATGAACAGCTTCCTGCTATCCTATGAAATGGTGGAAGTGCTGCCTGAGCCTATGTATGTCAAAGGGCGCCCCATATATTCATACAATATCAGCATCGGGACAATGAAAGACCTGGAATGGTATGGTTCATTGTGTACCTTTGTTGGCAGCGGAGAATATGCAGGCCCTGATACAGAGTATTATTTTGATAGGACCGAAATGATATATGTTGGCATGGGCGACAGTAATGATGATCTGTCATTTGGCGATTTAGCCGCCGGAATTTTCAGCGGAAAATATCCTATGACCGACCCCGTACCAAAGGATTTTTACTGCATTATGGCAATGAAAAAAGGCACGGCGGAGGAGCTAAAAACATGGTATTTCAAGGTGCTGCCGTACGAGTATGCCGCACCTGCGAATGTGAGTGCCACTGTTTGCGGTAGGGATGTAACATTTAATGCTTACAAAATCAAGGACAGCAACTACTTTAAAATAAGGGACCTGGCAGCAGCCTTCAAGGGTACCGGCTATGCTTTCAGTGTGGAGCCGGACCAATTTGATGGGATCAGAATACGCAGGGGTAGGCAATGCAGCGATGTGATTTCTGCTGAAGCTATGGGCAGCGTAAATGTCAATGCGGTGCATAGCAACGGGGGAATTATATCCTTGGATGATGAGGAGCTTGCTAGCAAAAGTGTGGAATGCTACAGTATAAAAGGCTACAATTATTATAAAATCAGGGATATTGCTGCTTTACTTGGTTTCGAAGTGATCTATGACAGCACTACAGGAAGGATCGAATGCAGGTAGATATAAAAGGACCCGCAGATTTGGCTATCTGCGGGTCCTTTCAAGGTATTAATCCTCTTTATCGGCTTTATCGCTTTTCTCCAGCTTCTTTTCAAATTTATTCCCGAACTTTTTTTCGGAATGCTCAATTTTCTTCTCCAGCTTATCGGCAGCCTTTTCCAGTTTCTTTTCCAGCTTTTCAGCTGTTTTAGCGGCATTGCTGTCTTTGTCATCATCGTCTTTATCGTCATCAATGTTAGCATCTGCTTTTTCTGCAACCTTGTCTTCAGCTCCGGTTTTGACAAGCCCGGACTTGATATCCTTTTTCAGCTCCTTGAAGGTTTTGTTTATATCCTTCATAGCATCCTTTGGTGCCAAGTCCAGTTCCATTATTGTCTTGCCTATACCTTTGGAATTGGCAAGGAACAGCTCCACCACTTCATCCAAGTCCTTATCTGACTGCTCTGAAAGTGACATGAGAGCTGCCAGCTGCCTGTTGTTGAGACCTGCCGTCTGTATTTTTTCGAGTAACGCTTTATCCTGAATTTTTTCAGTTAGTATTGCGCTAGCTGTATTTGCTTTTTTAGCAGTTGCTTCTTTATCCTCTGTGTCCTTGTCCGCTGCAGGCTTTTCATCCGGAAGGGCAGCTATTGCTTTTTCAAGCTCTTGCTTGAATTCTGCCGGTATCTTATCCATCAGGACTTCGATCGTAGCTTCATCATTTGTTTCGTATTCTGCGATCTTGTCTATGGCTTTGACTACAGCTTTGCCCTCTTTAGCTGCGGTATCTATTATGTCCATTGCCTTGTCCATAAGCTCCTTGTATTCGTTGATTGACTGAGTGGCCTTATCTATCTTGCCTGCTTCCAGCATCGCCTTGCTTTCAGCCAGCCTTTCCTGAGCTATGTCAGCCATGGCTTCGGCTTCCTTGACTGCATCTGTGATCAATGCGATATGTATTTTCTCTGCAAGCTTGTCGAGGATATAAAAGGGGCTGTCCGGGTTTATTCCCGGAGCTGTAGTATCTGCCGCTTCATCGGCAAATACCGGAATTGAGACTGCGAGCATTACTGCCATTACTAAAATCATTAACTTCTTCATTCAATCCACTCTCCTTTTGATAACCGGCAAGTAGTAATTTCCGGTTTTCTTATCTGTTTTCTGATGCTTTATACTATTCGCTGCCGGCAGTGGTTTTTTTGAGGGTATTATTGATGGGAATATATGACATCGCCCCAAAGGCCTCATATTTGTCCGTTGCCTCAATTAGGTATATATGGTAATATTAGTATTGGAATTTGAAGTGGGGGGACGAATTATGAAACATAGAATACTAACAAGAAAAGCAATAAGCATTATACTTGCTCTGATATTGATGCTTCCTACCGGTGTATTTGCCGGTACGGACAATGATATATCAGGGCATCAGTATCAAACCCAGATAGAAAAGTGGAGAACACTTGGTTATTTTAATGGATATAAAGATGGTAGCTTCAAACCGGACAAGGATATAAACAGGGCAGAATTCATGGCAGTTGTCAACAGGGCTTTCGGCTTGAAGGCAAAAGCTGCAGAGCTGCCATACAAGGATATAAGCACAAACGACTGGTTCTATGAGGATGTGGCAATAGCAGTCAAGGCAGGATACATAGGCGGTTATGCAGATAATACCATTAGGCCTGAGAGCAAGATAACCAACCAGGAGGTTGCGGTCGTTATTACCAGGTTATTAAAGCTGGAAGCTGATAAGGGCACTGAGACAAACATCGATTTCAAGGATGGCAGTAGCATACCCCAGTGGAGCAAAGCAGCGGTAAAAGCCGTTGCAGACAGGGGGTATATGAAGGGTTATCAGGATAATACCTTCAGGCCTGAAAAGCCCATAACCAGAGCTGAGGTGGTAGCTGCTCTGGACAGCTGTTATCTGGAACATGTGAAAGTGGTTTATGACAAGGCGGGAACCTACAGTGGGGGCACAGTGGACGGAAGCCTTTTGATAGACTCAAAGGATGTATATCTTCAGAATGTAGTGATAAACGGTAACCTGATACTGTCTGAGAAGATCGGTGATGGAAATGTGCATATGAATAACGTAACGGTTAAGGGTGAGACCTATGTAAGAGGCGGAGGGGAGAATAGTATAATCATAGAAAATTCCAGCTTCAAACATATCATAGTAATGAAGGTCGGCAACAAAATCAGGGTAGTGGCTGTTGGAAATACAAGTATTGGCAAGGTGGATATGCAGTCAGGAGGAAGACTGGAGGAGCAGAATGTAACCGGTACCGGCTTCAGCTATGTAGTATTGGGTGAGGAGATCGCTGATACCGCGTCCGTAAGTCTTGTAGGCAGCTATGACAAGGTTGAAGTAAGGACTGACGGCATCAGCCTGGAACTATCTGGAGGAAGCATAGGAAGCCTTAACGTGTCAAAAGATGCGCATAACGTGGGATTGAATCTTCTATCCACATCAATAATAAACAGCATGGTTCTTGATACGCCTGTAACAGTAACAGGAAGTGGAAGAATAGACAGGGCACAGGTAAATGCTTCCGGTACTGTACTGGGTATAACTCCAGCTAGTCTTGATAATCCCCTGGGAGTAAATGTCACGAGTAATCCTCCGACATCATCGGGACTACCCGCCGTATCATCAGGTGGAGGCGGCGGCGGTGGCGGCGGTGGCGGTGGTGGCGGTGGTAACCCGGGAGGCGGGCAAAATACGCCTACTCCAACTGCGACTATAGCTGCAACACAGGCATTGGTAGAGAACAACCTGGACGATCAGATCATAACTATAACATTGGGTAATGATTATTTCAGGGACGCAATGCTTTCAAGCAGCAGCTTTATAATAAACAACGTACCACAGGGTATGACTGTTGAAGCAGTCTCATATATCAACAATTATAAAGCGGAAATAACTCTTGCTTTTGATGGTACGGATTTTGACAGTAATAAGGCTTTCAGTATTACTATTGGCGGTAACGAGCTTAACAGTGGAGCCAATGTAACAAGCAACAGTATATCTATTGCCCCAAATAACATTGACGATACGGTTTTACCGAAGGTCATCTCCGTAAAAGCGGTCAGCAGTAATTCCATTCAAGTAGTATTTGATGAAAAAGTTACAAAAGGCTCAGCTGAAGCGGTGGTGAATTATGAAGTAAACAATGGCATTGGGAACGCAGCAAGTGCCTCTATTTCACAGGATCACAAGAGTGTTACTGTTGTATTGCCGTATCATATGTCAAAGAACAAGGTTTATAAAGCAACCATACGTAATGTAAAGGATTTGGGCGGAAATAAATGTACCGACACTAGCATTAGCTATGTAAATATTTATGACATGGAAGAGGGATCGGAACCTGCAAAACTGATAGCAATCTCTTATATTAACAAAACAACAGTACAGCTTACATTTGATAAAGCCCTTGACAAAACAGCAACAGAAACGGAAAGCAACTATGTGTTGGATCACAATTTAGGACCTGCTTTAAGTGCAGTGCTTTCGCAAACTAATAATAAAGTGGTAGTACTGACCACTCCGGAGATGCAGGAAAATGCAAAATACAAAATAACAATTAGTAATATGAAGGATGCTGATGGAAACAAGAGCATGCCTATTTACGGATATTTTGTTACAAATTATGGGCCGGACATCACTAGACCAAGAGTAGCATCGATCGAAGCAAAATATGAGGATGAGTTATGGATCACTTTTAGTGAGAGTATGAAAGCTTCTGATAACGCAAGAGTGGTGGTGAGTATAGGCACTGGATCCAATTATGCTGATTTTGTGTGGACCCAAGGAAAAATGCTTAATGAGGGTAGGACTGCCGTATTCAAAACGAATAAATTTATGTCCTTGCTGAATGATACGCCTGAGCAAGCTTCTGCATTCACAGGTTCAGACTTTGCTATGGATTCAAATGTCAGCTATAAAATAGAACGTGCTGTGGGAATCACTGACAAAGCAAATAATGTTTATATACCGGATGACTCCACTAAGGAGATATTTAACGGCAGCGCATCAATAAATGATTCACCAGAGGTGGATTCTATAGAACAGACCGATGTTAGAACCATACGAGTCGTTTTCAGCGAACCGGTACTTTCGCCTGGAGGAACTGTGCTGTCAAAAGGCAGTACAGCAAGAAGCTTTACGATCAGTGAAGTAGATCCTGATTCATTCGGTACAGATCTAGGCTATTCAACAATAGATCTAGTATCCGAAACAGCATTGACACCAGAATCGATATATAGCTTTGACCTATCTTCAATAAGCGGTTTATCGGATTATTGCGGGAACCCGGTTCGCGATATTGGGGATACGCATGGGAATTCAGCGGGCTGCAGTGAAATCGCAGCATACTATGTTGACGAAGTTGCTCCGGAAATCGAATACGTAGAAGCGATATCAGCAGACTTGATCAAGATAAAATATAATGAGCCACTGCAATATCCCGGTATTTATAATATTAGGAAGGCTGGAAGCAGTATTGATGGAATGGAAATAGTTTCAAAGCTCAGTACAGAGGATGATTCCGTAGTATTGCTGAAATTGAGCAAAACACTGAGTGCAGGAGAGGTATATGAGCTTGTTCCTGTTGCTGCGGCAAAGGATCTGTCCGGTAATAAATCTGAGTATGGTAGTGTAGTTGACTTTGTAGCTTCAGCAGTTCCGAGTTTGCGCTATATAAAAGGCATACAGATTTTAACCGGGAAACAGATAGAGGTATATCTTACAGATCCGATTGACACCGCCAACTGGGATACACTTAAAGTATACAGGGCTGATGAAGCACAGCCTGCCAATGATATGGTAGTATCCATGAGTGGTATGGGTACAAGCAAAATAACAGTAAATCTCGACTCAATATTGTACGCTGACACTGATTATATCGTTCAAGTAGAAGGTTGGATAAATAGCACTTATACTTTTGAGGGAATTGTGGAAGATGGAGGGATCGACACCAGCGGAGGCGTTATTACCTTCAGCGGTTGCAATTCCACTGATTATGTTACATACATTGTATACGATGATACCACTTGCCTGGTTGTTCCGGATACTCCAATATCAGAATTTGATGCGTCGAGTATTTTTGATAGTCTTGACAACGGTACCGAGTACACGGTAGAAGTCTACAGAACAACTACTCCCCATGGAACAAATGGTAACCTTTGGTCAAGTCCCTATGCAGAGTATTCACAAGAAAATACTGATGGCTTTGTAAGGGAAGAAGCTATTTTATATGCAAAAGAGTTTATAAAAGAATAACTATAGGGCAGCATGAAAGGATGTAAAGGCTTGAAAGTGCGCTCAAAAAGAATCGTCACAATAGCAATGGTATTGATCCTGCTCATATCCATGAACATTCCTGTTGTCGCATGCAGCAGCTTTGCACTATATGGAGACGTGGTGCTCTATGGAATGAACTGGGACTATTACACCGACCATGATGCAATCTTTACAGTGGACGACGCCGATGGGATGAAGGTCTTCAAGCTGATCGATGCCAATGAGGGGTTCTCACTTGTGGGAATGAATTCGGAGTGGGTATTCTGCAGAATGCAGAATGTGTACCCTGAGGAGAGCTTTGATCCTGACACCGGCTGCTATTGTACTGAAAAAGCGGCATAAATAGCGGGTTGGCCTTGTATGCGTAAACTATGATGCCGGGCATATGATATAAAGGAAGTTTCATATCATATGCCCGGCATTATAAATGCAAAAGTTCCTATGCCAGTTCAGCTTCGGAGCCGTTATACTGTTGTTTGCCACATTTTATTACAGTCACATCAGTGACAAGGATCAAGCCTTCGTTTACCATTTCACTTACAACAGGGATGGCCTTTTCTATTCTTTCGGGGATATCCACTACGTCTATTATGACCGGCAGGCTTGAACTAAGCTCCAGTATCCTTGATGAATGCAGCTTCTTATCCTGTCCATAGCCCTCGATGCCTCTCGAAACTGTGACTCCAGCCATTCCCAGCTCCTTAAGCTTGTTTACCAGTGCATGGTAGAGGTTATGTCCCTTATACCTGGAGTCTTCACTGACATAGATTTTCAATAGCTTGCAATCCTTACACAGACTCATTGCCATCCCTCCTTAAAATATTATAGTCATACCGATATGGTTTCCCAAAACATATCCTATAACACCAATGATAAGCGAAAGAATTACATATGTAAATGCATTGAGTTTTTCCCTTTCCTGAAACAGTTGAAAACCCTCATACATAAAGGTTGAGAAGGTTGTATATGCTCCCAGGAAACCATCACCGAACAATATATACAGATTTTCGCCAAGGTTTGAAGCGCTCAGGATCCCCAGAAGAAAAGCACCGGTAATATTTATAATAAAAGTTCCAATGGGAAATATCGATGCCGATCTTTCGGATATAAGCTTGCCCAAAGCATAACGGACAATACTCCCGAAAATGCCTCCGAGCCCTACTATCAAATATTGCATTCAGCTCACCTCTCCGTCTGATCGATCTTCATATCCGTCCTTCACTACCGTCTTCAAAATGACCTCCCTGGCCAAAACGACACCGAGGTAAACGGCTGATATGCCCAGCACAGGTGAAACGGTCACATATACGGCTGCGGTAATATATTCACCTTGAAGGATCAGGGTATATATCTCCTTGCATAAGGTCGAAAAGGTAGTAAATGCACCTAGTAAGCCTGTAGAGATGCCAAGCCTGATGTTGGTATCTATCTCACACACTTCAAGGGCTATAGTCAAGAAAAAGCCTATAAGAAAACAGCCGGCAATATTTACAATAAGTGTATTCATCGGCATGGCACCGTAATACTGTGAAATGGGATAGTTTTTGATGTAGAATCTTGCAATTGCGCCGACAAAACCGCCTGCTCCAATGAATAAATATCTCTTCATAATTAACCCCTTTCAGCATAAGTGTAACGATAAAAAGCAAAAAATAAACTCCTATATTGCCATGGCAACATAGGAGCCATCAGCCGCTCCATCACCTATTTGCTTATCAACCATTTCAGATTAACACATAGAAGAATAATAATCAATAATGTGCTGCCAATGGATGGGCAGATGAAATTGTAAAAAAACGGGAGCATTGAGCAAAATAACCGGCTGTGCTATTATTGGCATAAAGAGGTATTTATTAATAATATGTCATTTATCCAAGCTATAACAGGGGGGAGAAATATGAACATAGCAAAGCTCAAAGAAGCAGAAAAACAGTTTCTTATGCGATACCCGGGGGGCTTCTCTGATCCATTGATGGTGGAAATGAAGAAGAAGCATAAACCCGAGAAAATGAATAAACTGGCACAGGATAGCTTTTCTGCCGGGCAGTTTGATGATCCGGACGGGATAGTTGATGCCATGGTCAAGATAGTAGGTCAGTCTTCAATGGTATCGGTTTTTGAAAAACCCAAGTTCAGGGACCTGGTAAAGACCATTGGAGATAACGAAAGAGAACGTTTGTCTCACGGACTGAGAGAATTCCTCCACGGAGACCAGGGGTTCGGCTTCGGTTTGATGACAGAGCTGCTTGCTGAGTATAAGCTGGCCAAGTGGCCGCTGATAACAGTTTGTCCCGTCTATTATAGGCCGGAGGTGGAGGTTTTTATAAAACCTACCACTGTAAAGGGCGTGATCGAATACTTTGAATTGGAAGGGCTCAAATACAGCCCCAAACCGACCTTTGAATTCTATAAGGCATACCGGGAACATATAAATTATATGAAACGGCAGGTAGCCTCGATGCTGCCGGTCGATAACGGGGCCTTCTGCGGTTTCCTCATGATGTCTATTGGCAGGTAGGACACCGTTCGCCCAATATCCAGTCATGGTGAACAGTGCAGCAGACCATATATAGCAGGGTGCTAAAATAGAAAGCTTGATAAATTTCACATGTAAACATAAGCCTATTGTATACTGAAATATGCTATGTTAATGTGAAATCAGACAGTATACCTGTTTTCCAAGCGATTGGAATCATTTGTGTGAGGAGGAGTATTTATGGACCCCAAACATTATAATAAGGTACTTTGTCTGATTATGGCCGTGATCGTATTATTTACTTCAGTAGGGTTCGTCGGGGTGGATGCGGCACCTGACCTGTTGACCCAGATATATGAAAAAAACTATAATGAACTGACTATAATGCAGAAAGCCGCATTCGACAATTCACTGTTGATGCTGAAGCCAAAGCTTGTAAAGGACCCGGTAGGCCAGTTGTCCACCGCCTATATCATAATGGCCAGCAGCAGGGTCGAACCCAAGGCTCAGGTAGCCTATACCGCTTGGGCAGCCAAACAGCAACCGGGCTCGGTCACACTCTTGAATAATCTTGGCTTTGCGTTGTCTTCGATAAAGGATTATCCCAATTCCATCGAAGTACTGAAGCTGGCTTTGAAAGCTGAACCTGAAAGCCTTGAAACAATGGTGAACCTGGGGAATGTGTACCTGGATACTGATAAAGATGAAGAGGCCAAAGCGGAATATGAAAAAGCTCTGGCTATAGACAAGGAGCACGTCAAGGCTTGGGAGGGCCTGTACGGCTACTATATGAAGAAAAAGGACTTCCAGAAGGCCTTTGAGCTTATTGCAAAGATAAAGCCTCCGGGATTTGTTCAGAATGGGAAGCAGAAGCTTCAGGCGGCTGTCGACGCAGTCCCTGCAACTGAAAAGCTTGAAGTAGTCAAAGATGGGGAAAGTCTTGACAGCAGCCAGCAGAAAATCGACAAAATGACGGAAAAGAAACCGGTAAATCTTGCTTCTGTGGTTGAAGATATCGATCCGGACCTGACGATAAAGATCAGGAACGAAATGGAAAACCTTAAGGTAAGCGTGAAAGTGCCGGCAAAACCATTTTTATTCAACTATAACGACCTGGAAAGCTATACTATATATTCCAATGCTTATGCAGGCGGGGATGAAGCAACCCAGAAAGCGACAACCCCACAAATTGACCCAAGCATAATGGAACTGGGGAAGAAGTTTGAAGGCCTTTCAGAAGCCGAGATACAGGGTATGGTGAATCAATATGTGGGCGATATGAAATCGCTTATGGAAAATTACCAGAATATTAACACCAACGATATTGTTGAAGTGACAAAGGCTATGAAGGAAATCAAGCTGATGTCCGGAAAGGATATGTTTGAGAAGCTCAAACCGCAGGGTGAGAAGGCTTCAACAATGCAGC
>CAZNMO010000066.1:0-21434 GCA_964574195.1 uncultured Clostridiaceae bacterium
AAAATCTGTTTTTTATTAAATTTTGAGATTATCGCCTTTTTATTGCCTGTACCTCAGTGCAGCCTTGTTTTTTCGCCATTTTAGCAATTAACTTGCAGCGGATATATGCTAATGTATATTGTTTCCGCTGCAAAAAAATCAAGGTAATACAAATCTGTTTCAGCTATGCTTAAACAGATTTTGTATAGTTACCATAAAAAGCCAGATCATATTGGCATTATACCGTTATGTAAAGCAATAAGCAAATATTTAAAACAATTTATGTCCTGTCACAAAACGCCTATCGTTCAGAACCCAGCTTTTCCTGAATAATGATCAGGTTTTCCCCACAAAGCTTCGTCAGCTTTGTGTATTGACTCTCCTGGTACTTTGGAGACAGCAGCCTTATCCTCTCCAATTGCTCCAATGCCTTTTCAAATTCAACTTTTGCCTTATCCAGGGAGCCTTCGCTGAAAAATTGCACCCCCGCCCTGTTATGCTCATCAGCAGACCTGATGTATTCTTCGATTTTTCCCAGCTTCTCCAGCAGGCTGTTCCTGTTCATATCATATATCCCATACTGTTTGTTGAATCTTGACTGATCCAGCTTTATGTTTTCCTGCTTCATTCTGTCCATAATTCCAAGGGCGGCATCAAATTCCTCCAAGGATTGCTTCAGCTTTCCCTGATTGTGATATTCCACTCCGGACAGGTTATGCTTCTCCGCCAGGTTGAAGAATGAATCGGAATATTGTGGAAGACTGTTGACAGTTGTATCAGCCTTTGAAAGCTCTGCAAAAGCCGCTATTGCTTTTTCGTATTCCTTCTGTTCATATAGCTTCATGGCGTTACTACTTAGCTTTTGCAGCTCGAGCCTTTTTCTGGCGCTGCGTATCTGACTGTCTATTTTTTTGTTATCATAACCCAGTTTTTTTGCCTCCTCAAAGGCGGATATTGCTTGCCAGAAGCGTTCATGCTTCATATGCCTCATACCGTCATTGTAATACTCTTCTCCACTTTTTGCCGCGGCAGCGGTAGGATCTGGTTCAGCCACAGCCGTTGGAGAGGGGCTTACAGCCGTTGGAGAGGGGCTTACAGCCGTTATCGGTATTGCGGAGGCCTTCACCTCAGGCTCCTCTGCTATGGGCTCAGTCTTGTAGGCAACGAAGAAGGCTGATGCAAATGCCAGGGTGGCAATTGCCAGCATTATACAGACATTCCTTACAAATCTCATATCCTCAATCCTCCGCTCCTTGTCTTTCTTGTCTGCTGATGCGGCCAGCTCTGCTACAGCGGCTATTTCCGATTCTCCCGAATATGGGGCTTCAGCAGACACTTCATCTTTTTCTCCCAAAGCCCTTTCAGAATAATCTACCGAAATGGCAAGCATGGAATTATCCGGCTTCTGGCTTTTGCCTCCGGCCTTCAAGAAACGCTCAAGCTTCTGCCTGAATTCGGCAGGAGATTTGTATCTGTCCTTTTTGTCAAAGCTGCAAGCCCTAAGAACGATGGCTCCAAGGCTTTCACCTGCATCTACAGGAAGCGGAAGCTCTTCTCCCGACATTCTCCGGAGTAAAGCCTGCTCCACAGCCTCCGCACTGATCATTCCCGGAGGCAGCGGCAGGAATGGCAGGCGCCCCCGGTTCAACAGCTTATACATTACCATCCCGAGGGAATAGATATCCGCTGTGGAATCATAGCCCTGCTCCATGTAAAGCTCAGGCGCCATATATAATGGGCTCAGGGAGGTAAGGGCGGATCTTCCGCTCCTGGTCAGTTCCCTGGCCACTCCAAAGCTCCCAAGCTTGTATTCGCCCCTTGTTGAGACAAAGATGCTGGAATCCTTTATATCCCTGTGTATTATACCTTCTCTGACACATGCCTCCAGAGCTTTGCATATGTCAATACCAAGCCGTGCCACCTGAACAGTCTCAAGTCCATTTCCTGCTACAATACTTGAAAGAGGCTCCAGGTACTCCATCCTTATAAGCACGTCCCAGCCTTTTCCGCCATCCTTCTCATATATCACATGGTCTTCATAAGCAGCAATATTACTGTTGCCCCTTAACCTGTACATCAGCTCGATCTCATTCTGAATATTCCCTATGAGACTTTTGAAATATGCCGGCAGTTCAGCAGATCCCAGTCCCAAGGCCTGGGCCTCCATAATATCCCGCGCATCCACCTGAAAGCTGTGATGCTTTACAATGGATACATATTGCTTGCCCCATTCTTCCTTGCACACCCGGTACAACTCATATCCGCTCTCACGGGCTACAAGTCCATCCAGCCTCCACGAGCCCCAAAGAGGCTGATACTTATCGATCGTTTTGGTAGCTTCCTTCATCTGCTCACCTCAAACAGCTATTGTGCAGCCGGCAACTGCCCGATAATCCACAGACATTTTTTACCTGATATCCATATATGTTATTTCTATATCTGACAGCTGTCTCCTTCAATATTTTTTTCGCAAGTTTTGACGGCTTTTTTTTGCACTTTTACCCTGATTTCTCGTTTTTATGCGATCAGTAAAGACCATATTTCCTGCGGATAAATCGCGGGTTTTCTTGCATATACTATTAAGGTATAATAATTGCAGAAATGGCAATTATTATAGATTAATCGCCCGTGCGATTTTTTGCTCCGCAAAACGCACATGGGCAGATACCATAAATCCTATCAGATTTATGGTATAATATTGGTAATATATTCGAAGGATGGTGAAAATAATGAGTTTAGTAAGCCAGACAATCCAATCGGGAGACTGGAAGGGTGAAAAGCATGTACCGGTCATTCATTGCCCTGACAAGGTAAAAGCCGACAATCCTTTTGAAATCAAGGTATCTATCGGCGATGCAGTTCCTCACCCCAATACCTTTGAACATCATATCGTGTGGATAAAGGTTTTCTTCCAGCCGGAAGGTTCAAAATTCCCTGCGGAAATCGCCAGCTTCAATTTCTCCGCTCACGGAGAAGGCGAAACTTTTACAGATCCAGTAGGTATGGCACAGCTTAAACTGAAAAAGTCAGGAACTGTATATGCACTTTCCTACTGCAATATCCATGGCTTATGGGAAAGCAGCGCAGCCATTTCACTTGAATAACACAAAAAAACAAGGTCCTGACGCTTTCTGCATCAGGACCTCTTCATTTCTCTTACTGTTATGTGTCTTATTATCTAGTCATTTCCAAAGACATGCCTTGGATCGTCAGCGTCGATAACGCCTGTTTCATACATGAACATTTCTCCGGCGGGAGTGGCAAAGACGACATTATTATCAATATCAATATATGCTTTTGCAAGTGTATACAATTTGCCTTCATATTCATAGGGTATACCCTCATAAAGGTTCAGAAGTACTGTTCCGGCCTCCACCTCAGCCGTAACTGCCAGCCCTTCATCATAATCAAAGATTACATGCAGCAGCTCAGCCATACCATAATCTTCTATTTCGGACCATTTTCCCTTTAGTCTTTTGCCGGATACAAGTCCTTCATAGCTTTCAGACATTTTTATCAGCATTTATCATACCTCCATAAAATAGTAAGACCTCAGCAGATAATCCTCTTTGTACTTCAACGCCAGCTTCAGTAGGTGCCTTTTTACAGAAGCCAGCTTTCCCGCATCTGCCACAGCCTCTCTCAGAAGTCGTTCAAAGCGTTTTCTTTCACGTTCCTCTGCTCTCCCCTTGAAATAGCCCCAGACATGCTCAGCGGCATTGATGGCGTTCCCAGGTTCCACTGTAACCTCCATTGCCTCCTCAAGGCTTTGATAGAAACCGACGGCATCAGGCTTCTCCTTAGCCCCGAACGATCTGCCAATTTCCTTATATAGCCTGTAGTTTCTCTCCATCACAGCATATTTATATGCTGCCCATTCCGACTCAAGAGCAGTCCTTTTTATATTATACGCAGTACAATTGATACATTTCAAGGCTGATATATTCTTGTCCTTGACCTCCAGCATAATGTCCAGTTCAAGCCCCTTTGTCTTTTCATGAAATTCAAGGAAGGGGTGTATGTATATCGTATTCGAATGTGCACCTTTTGGACCTCCCGGCTTCTGCTGGGAATAGTGCAGCTTCTGCCTGCCATCCTCTGCCTTCCAGGTACCCTTGCAGGCTTTTATCCAGCCCGGCTCATCCAGCTGCTCCCCGGAGGGGTTTATCCAATTATGCAAGTTATCAAAAACAACCGGTATTCCCAGCTGTTGTCCTATATCCAGTACATCCCCGGCACTATAGCACTTTTCATCATTTTCTATAATAAGCCTTCTCTTTACCTCTTCAGGCAGCCGGGACCAGTTTTCCTTGAACCGCTTCGCAGCGCTGGCTTTATCGCCATATACTCCGCCAATATGAAGGACTAATTTGCAGCTTCTGTCCACATCCAAGGAATCAAGAAAACGGGTATGGTAGACAATATCCTGAACACTGCGTGCCACGACCGCTTCATCGGGGGAATTCAAGACAGTATACTGCCCAGGGTGCATGGATACCCTCAGCCCTGATGCTTTTATCAATGCACCAAGCCCTTGCAGTTCTTCTTCAAATGTCTTCCACCATTCAAGGGTATTTGAAGGGTGAGAGCCGAAGGGTATGATGTCCGAGCTTATCCGGAACAATCCTATACCCTTTGCCTTGTTGTATTCCAGCATGTGTTCAAGGGCTTTCAGATTATGCCCGATAGCACTACCCAAAACCTCTTCAGTCGCATTTTTAAGCATTAAGCCCTTAAACTCGGTATAAGGAACTCCAATAACCTTGCACGCATAACCTATGGCCATTCATATCACCGTCCAAACTCTTAAGCTATCTTTTTATATCAAGGCCTATCCTGCCATCCTTTATTTCCACTATCCTGTCTGTTTTCTCCGCTATCCTCTGGTCATGAGTAATTATGAGAAAAGTTGTCCCATATTCACTGTTTATATTCCTGAGCAAGTTATATATGTTTCCAGTACTTTCCGAATCCAGATTCCCTGTAGGTTCATCCGCAAGCACAAGCGGTGGTTTGTTAATCAGAGCCCTTGCTATGGCTGTCCTTTGCTGCTGCCCTCCGGACATATCTATTGCCTTGTTGTTCGCCACCCTTTCAAGGCCTGTCATTTCCAGCAGCTGATCGGCCCATCGCAGCACCTCCGCCGGTGGTTTGATGTTGCTTATCATATATGGTATAAGTATGTTCTCCCTGGCTGTAAATTCAGGAAGCAGATAATGAAATTGGAATATAAAGCCTATAGTACGATTCCTCAGCTCAGCAAGTTCATTCTTGCTCATCGTCTCTGTCTGAAGCCCGTTTATGAATACTTTACCTGCAGTTGGCCTATCAAGGGTGCCGATGATATTCAGCAGGGTACTTTTGCCACTGCCCGATGCTCCTATTATGGAATTGAAGCTGCCCTTTTCGATGTTGAGGTTTATATTAAAAAGCACTTGGGTCTTTATCTTGTCTCCGTATATTTTATTTATTCCCTGAAGTTCTATTATATTAGCCATTTTTTATCACCTCTATAGGGTTCAGCCTAGAGGAAAGCCTTGCGGGTATAAGCGATGCCATCACCGCCGAAGCTACCGCAAATATTCCCGATGCTGCAATAAAAGTACTGTTCATATATATTGGGACCACCGGTGAACCGTCAGGATTGACAGCAAATTTTGTGAACATGACAAGCAGGCCGATTCCAAAGGCTATTCCTATTATGCCTCCGATAACTCCCAATATAAATCCCTGGAATACGAATATGAGACTTGCTGCTCCATCCCTTATCCCCATGGCCTTTAGTATGCCCAACTGCTTCGATCTCTGAACCACCGAAATGGCAAGGACGCTTGATATCCCAAGCAACACTGCCACAAGAACAAAAATCTGTATCATATAACTGGATACGCTCTGTCCGTTAAGACCGCTGAGCAGTTGTTCATTGTTGTCCTTCCAATTTTCAACCACCAGTTCCTTATCCGAAAGTGAATTCCTGACCCTACGGGCTGCAGAGTCAGCATTGAACACTTTTGAAACCTGCATTTCAACAGAAGTCACCCTGTCATCATAGCCAAACAACTCCTGTACAGTATCCAGGCCTGTGATCAGCCAGGTCTTGTTAACTGCTGCAGCCTTAAGGTCGTAAAAACCGGTTATCCTTAGCTTCGCAGTATTTCCAGCATTGGTGACCAGGTTGATCTTGTCGTTTAATTGTGCTCCAAGCTTGAGGGCAAGGTCCTTTCCCATTATGACTTCGTCTTTTCTTTGAGGAAGTCTTCCTGTGTACAGCCCTCCTGATATTCCATAGATCTTATCTGCCGCTGGTATGTCAAAGCCTCTCAACAGCACAGATTCACTGCCGTCCTCATACTTTACGAAGGCAGCTCCATCTGCTGCAGGGGAGATATTCCTTATATCATTGCTGCTTATTTCGGATTCATATACTGCCCTTTTCCAGTCCTTTATTGTCTTGTCGTCACTTTCGGAGGTTACTGTGATCTGGGAGGAATTGCCTATGGTTTTTTCTACAAGGCTTATCTGCAGGCCCTGGATCAGAGACCCTATAAATACTTGTACCGCCACACCGACTGCAATTCCAAGGGCAATAAGCACCGTCTGTCCACGCCCCGAGAGGAGAAAACGCATAGCAATCCTAAACGCCAGTCTCATTTGCTTCAGCCTCCTCTCCAAGCCTTCTGATATCCTCATAGCTTTCCAAATAGGCATCTGCACCGATTTGCGCAACAAGCTCCATGTTGTCCCGGAACGCATTGCCTCCCACCAGCACGCGCGTTTTTCCACCAGAAACAGTCTTTACCAGTTCTATTGCCTTCTTAGCCGCTACCAGGTTGTAGTAATCGGTCACGCTTATGGCAACATAACCCGGCTTTACATGTTCTATGGCGACTTTTATCTGCTCCCCGGGAGTGTTTGCTCCGATAAAAATTGCATCAAAACCACTGAGTGTAAAGAAGTCTGTGACCATACGCGCACCTAACTCATGAAGTTCATTTTCCGGGCAAAGCACAAGCACCATTATTCCTACTTTATTCGTGTTCTTTTTTGCCCGGGCAATAAATGGGTAGCAGCACTCTATTATTGTTCTGATTATTGAAGTTTTTACATGCTCCTTCCAGATACAATTGGATTTGTCCTGTGGGCATATCTGTATACTGTTAAGTGCGGGAGCCAGAACCCCCTCATATAGTTCCCATATGCTTATCTCACCCGAGTGAAGGCGGCTTATTACAAAATCCAGGCATGCATCCTTATCTTCTGCCTCGAAAAACTTGATGAAAAGTTCCTTATTCCCTGTTTCCATATAAGCTCCCCCTTTACTTCAGATTTGCACTGATACGGTCTCCTGCCTTTAGCTCTTCGGGAGGATTAAGTACCACGATATCTCCCTCAGTCAACCCTGACCTTATCTCTACAAGGTACTCATCAGAAATCCCGGTCGTAACAACAGAAGTCTCGGCTTTTCCATCCTTGTCCAGGTATACTATGCTCTGTCCAGCTTTATCTGCCTTTACCGCTTCCCTGGGTATGGCCAATACAGCTCCCGATTTTTCGACCTGTATCGATGCGTCTGCTTCAAAGCCAACTGCCAGAGCCTCATCTGCATCCAGAAGCCTCAGCCTCACCTGTATCTTTGGTGTCAGGCTTGCACTGTCCTTCTCGGTAATTGCATATCTCTTTACAGTATATACCTCCGCGGCATAATCTTTGTTAAGCCCTTTGAGGGCTATATTGGCACTCTGTCCCGATTTTACCCTTACAGCATCCTCTTGGTCCAGCAAACCTACAAATTCAAGCCGGGATAGGTCATATATCCTGATACGCTCATCCTGCTTTACAAGCCTGCCTTCCTTCAGCGGAAACTCGACCAATATGCCATCTATTGAGGATTTTATTATAGTATCCTCCAGCTGCTTCTCCAGGCTTTTTATATCCGCCTCATTGGATGCTATCTGTCTCTTTTTTGCCTGTATATCAAGTTGCCTGTTCTTTTCATAATCTGACAATTGGTTGCTGGCATCCTCCAGTTCAAGCTTTGCTTGAGCAAGCTTTTCCACCAGTCCATCCCTGTCACTCAAGCGTGTCTTGTACACGCTCTCGGCCTCGGCACCTGCTTTGTATAGCTTTTCGGACTTTACTACGTTCTCTTCCGCATCCCTAAGCTGTCTGGCAATACCAGCAAAAGTATTTTCCTCTGCAGCTACCTTGTTTTTTACACTCATATAATCTGATATTGTGCTTGGATTATGCAATTCAGACAGCTCCTGCTGCAACTGCTGGCCGTTCAGCCTCAGCTTCTCCAGCTTGAAGGGTATATCCCCTGGATCCAGCTCTGCCAATATCTGTCCCCTTGCAACAGTCTGATTTTCAATGACATGGACCTTCAGAACCTTGCTGTTTGCAGCCGGAGACAGCTCCTCATTATCCGCCGCCTCAATGCTGCCTGTCATATCTATCTGTGAAGACAAATCCGCCCTGGAAACCTTATAACCGCTGACCTCCAGTGTTCCACCAGCCTTTTGGCTCAGGGCAAACACCCCTCCCACAGCCGCTATAAGCACGATTGCAATTATTATATATTTCTTCATGTAACCATCCCCCTACATAATCAAATAGATTGATAATCTATATATACATTTCATCTAAACTTATAATACTATCCTATTAATAACAATTATATATTTATATTAATTATTATTAAAGTACCTTCTAAAAAAATATTTAAGTATTTATATATCAAAAATCCGGGAATTCCATGCGTTATAGAATTCCCGGCTGTATATCAAAAGAATTAACTGGTATCTAATACCTCTTCAATTTTTCCTTCATTGGCTTGGTATAGCTGCTGGATAGTCCATATTTATCCCTCAGCCTGTTGATCATTTCATATAGAGGTGTCTTATACTCATTACCTGCTCCTCCGGTTTTATACAACCTTTTCAGCTGTGGCTCCACCTCTTTGAATTCCTTGGTTATGAATTCCATAAAGTGCCTATAGGTATTGCCCCTCAGGTATAGAGTCCCCGGTAGTACATAATGCACATCACACTCAGCTGCAAGGGCAAACATAGCCTCAAAGTTCTCCTCCTTATCTGTAATATAAGGTATAATCGGCATAACGTGAAGGCCTGTGCTGGCATTGGTCTTCCTGAACTCCCTGAGTACCCCGAACCTTTCCAGGCTGCTTGCGCCTCCAGGTTCTATCTTTGACCGGATCGCCTCATCCATGGTAGTTATCGTCGCTGCTACATTCACATAGGTTATTCTGGATAATTCCTCTATCAGGTCATAGTCCCTCAGTATCAGGCTGGATTTGGTCGAAATTATCGCAGGCGTCCTGTATTTTATCAACAGCTTCAATATCTGCGGCATCAGCTGGTAGCGTGCTTCAGCAGGCTGATAGCTGTCAGTGACTCCACCAATATTGATCACCTCACGCTTCCATGTATCTGAGGCAAGCTCCTTCTCCAGCTGTTCGACCACATTCTCCTTGACAAATATATCATCAAAAAAATTGTTATTACCCAGGTATTGATGTGAATACATCGCATAGCAATAATGGCAGCCATGCCGGCAGCCCCTGTAAATATTCAGGTCCCAACCATAGGGCACCTTCCTTTTAAGCTTTGTCAGAGCACTTTTTGCATCAATTTTCATGCTGTCTACATCCGACATACGACACACCCCCTGTCAGTTCCGGGACATAAATTCTTAATATAATTATACTGCTATATACATAAACAGAGAAGAACAAATGTTGTAATGAAGCTTATGAAAAAAGGACCGCAGTATTTCAGCCACTGCAGCCCATAAGCTCCTCCAGAGGTATATCCAGAGGAATACGCTCGTTCAGGTCCTCATCATAGTAATGCCACCATTCGGTATTGATGCTCCTGAATCCATGTTTTTTCATAACCTCGGTCAATA
The DNA here is from genome assembly GCA_964574195.1 of uncultured Clostridiaceae bacterium. Classification (GTDB taxonomy): domain Bacteria; phylum Bacillota; class Clostridia; order Lutisporales; family Lutisporaceae; genus BRH-c25. The sequence continues at coordinate 9,907 of CAZNMO010000066.1, forward strand.
CAGCAAGATTGGCCGCCGCCAACGAGCTCATGGAGCAGCAGTTCCTTGAAGCCCTCTCTGAGAAGTCATCGAAGCCGGTCGGCATCTCAAGCTCATTTCCATCCAGATCAACAAGGGTGACGTCCACAGCAAATCCCCCATTATGTATCGAGCCTCCTCTTGAAGGATCTGCAACAAAATCATCCACAGGCATAATATCCCACATTATCCTCTGTGCCGACAGCGGACGGTATGCATCCCATATTTTCAGCCGCATCTCCTTCTCCAGAAGCTCGCCGTTGGCGGCAATAAGCTTTCTGGCAGTGGATGCCTGCAAAGCGCAAACAGCTATGGGATAAATCTTCTTTCCGGTAAAATTGTCCTCGGTAGCATATCTCAATTCTATCTCAAATTCCTTCGATAATGTGCTGATATCCACCAGACCCGAAGAAAGCTGTTCCATCTCCTTATTAAGATCCTTGCCGGTTTCCATATTATCTCCATCCCCGTTAATAATTCTACTAAAACAGCCCCATATAATCCTTAAGGCTTCTGCGGCTTCTGCCTCCTGCGCCGGTAACTGGGCCAGCTGTCAGCATTGAATTCAGTACGGCTTCCTCCTCACACTCGGCAACAGCCCTGAAAACAGCATCAAGCTTGTCTTCTCTCAGTATCTGCATATTCAAAATATCCGTACCTGGTTTATTCTCGAATATATTTGCCGTGGAAAAAGCAAGCATTATCTCACCACTGCCATGGCCAACAAAGGAACCAAGTCTGGCAAGTCCGACGGCAGACCTCCTGCACACCCTTCCCAGCTGCCTGCTGTCAAGCGGTATATCTGTCGCTATTATTGAGATTATTGAGCCTTTATCCTCACGATCCTCTGCTTCGATCTCTTCATATATGCGGGCACCTATGCTCTTTCCATTGATGGTCAGGTCCTTCAGTCTCCCGTGATTTGAAAGCACCAACACACCAAGGGTGAAGTCTTTTCCATCCAGGTTTACTAGTCTGGAGGCAGAACCTATACCTCCCTTAAGGTGGTGGCAGCTCATGCCCTTGCCCGCTCCGGTGTCCCCCTCCTCAAAATCCTCCACAGCATTGCTGATAGCTTGGAAAACATGCTCTTTGTTCACCGCTCTTTTTTGTATATTGTTCAGGTATGCATCATTGCATTCGAAAACCAGCGGGTTGATGGACTCTATCTCCACTCCGTCCTTTTTACCTTCCTCCAGCATATGTTCCACCAGTGCATCGTGTACCAAGCCAACATTCAGTGTATTGGTCAGGGCTATGACTGATTCAAGAGTTCCCAGTTCGTCTACCTGAACCAGTCCCAGTGACTTTCCAAAGCCGTTCAGTACATAGGAGGCTGCAGCCAGCTTATTTGTAAAAACATTGGCCACAGAAGGAATAATGACGGTCACCCCAGTCTTGTTTTCCTCAGTATCCAAAGTATAGTGGCCCACTCTGACACCCGGAACATCGGTTATCTTATCAAGTCTCCCCTTCGGCAGCTGTCCGATATTTATACCATAATCTCCAGCCCGCTTTTGTTTTGTCATATTCCTTTCACCTCAGTCCTCGCTTTTATATATTTTGCGGAGAATAAACGCTAATGAAAATTTGTTTCGCCGCAAAGAAAATCAAGGTAACACAAATCTGTTTCAGCGATGCTTAAACAGATTTTGTATAGCTTAAATAACTACCATGACGGTTGAAAAATAAACTCGATCTTTTTGTAGCCCAGGGACTGCAGGAAGCCCTCTATCAGTTCCCGGGCGTTATTTTCCGCTGCAGTACTTATTTCCTCCCTGTTTTCCTCAACATATTTCTTCATGTCTTCATTTATCAGTCTGGTATCGTCACCCAGGCTGAATTTATTGAACATACCCTGCTGCATGTCATATATGTTTATACTGTCCAGCTCAAGGACATTATCCAGCAGCTGACCCTCACCAAGATACACCTTTATGTTCTCTTCATCTGTTTCCTCAAGCTTTATAAGCCTGCACCCGGCAGTTACATGGGCACGGTAGGTTATCAGCACCTTTTTATCGCCCATTCCGAAGGGAAGCTCCATTTCACCCATCTTGACGGAATTTGAATAATCCAGTATTTCCTGATAGTTATACTTCACAGTGGATATATTGCACAGCTTGTCGATCCTCTCTGTGATCAGCATCGAATCCTTCTCTTCCTGTTCGGAAAAGCTGAAAAAGCCTCCTGGTTCAAACAAGCCCAGCTTGAAGCCTGAAAAAGTGACAAGGATTAAGGCAAGAAGGATGGCCGTCCATTTAATATAGCCTTTCATCAACGAAATCCCCCTAAGCAATATTTAGAATAGATAAATTATAAAAGGTCAAAGGGGTTTAAGTCTCCCTAAACCCCTTTTTGATTGCATTGTTTTGTATTTACATAGTTACGCAGCCTTACTCTCTGTCAATATCTGAATTGTCCCAGACCGATCTTATGTGTATTTCTTTTTTTCCTTCTTTACCTTGTCCTCTTTTGGCTTTTTCTTCTCCTCTGCCTTTGGCTTCTGATTTTTGTCCGCCATGTTATTCCCTCCAATTCATTAGAATAATCAACGCTGAATCCAATCAGCTCCATCGTACACAAGCCCTGACAACCGCTGCTGCCGGAGGCTGATAAGAAGCCCGGCTAGACGGCACATATGATTCTGAGCTTAGTATTATTATACCTTAATTCAGGAAGGTATGGTAGGGTCAATTTTGTGGTATTCCTGTAGGGATTTTTTCACTGTGTCGCATGATCCTTTTTCCCTGAATGCAGCAATTCCCTTTGCACTTGCCCAAGCCGCTGTCATAGCTGTAATATAAGGAGTTTTATACTTTATAGCTGTTTTCCTGATAAATGAGTCATCAAATTCACTTAACCTTGAAAGGGGGGTATTTATTATAAGGTTTATCCTCTTTTCGGCAATACCATCAATAATTTCGTTGCTGCCTTCATAGACCTTCTTTATCAAGCTGCAGTCCACTCCATTCTTCTTAAGGAAGCTGCAGGTCCCCTCCGTCGCCACGACACTAAAGCCCAAAGCGGCAAATTCCCTCGCCGCCTCCAGAACATCAGGCTTGTCGGCATCATTCACACTTATGAATACCGTTCCCGAATAAGGCAGCCCCGTCTGTGCAGCCTCCTGTGCCTTATAGTAGGCAAGCTCAAAGGATTCGGCCATACCCAGCACTTCTCCGGTGGAACGCATCTCAGGACCCAGCACCGGATCTACCTCAGGAAACATATTGAAGGGCATGACAGCTTCCTTTACTCCATAGTGAGGCAGCTTTCCGTTAGTGAGGCTTCCCATTGGATATTCACTTCCGGTAAATGGCGACATTATGATTTCAGTTGCTATTCTTGCCATGGAAATATTGCACACTTTTGAAACCAGCGGCACTGTCCTCGAAGCCCTTGGATTTGCCTCCAGCACATAGACCGTATCGTCAGCAATGGCATACTGCATGTTCATAAGGCCCACCACTCCCATTTCTACGGCTATTTTTGAGGTATAATCCATAATTGTCCTTATTTGTATTTCTGAAATGCCCACAGGCGGAATGACGCAGGCAGAATCTCCCGAATGAATACCTGCATATTCCACATGCTCCATAACAGTAGGTACAAAGGCAGTCTTCCCGTTGGATATGGCGTCAGCCTCCGCTTCAATGGCGTGACCCAGAAACCGGTCTATCAGTATAGGCCTTTCAGGAGTGACACCAACTGCCGCTGCCATGTATTTCCGCAGCATCTCCTCATCATGTACTATTTCCATGCCCCTGCCCCCAAGGACATATGAAGGCCTTACCATCAGCGGATAACCTATGCCTTCAGCTACGGCTGCCGCCTCTTCCATATTTGCCGCCATTCCCGATTCTGGCATAGGGATATCCAGCTTCTTCATTATTCTGTTGAACCTCTCCCTATCCTCTGCCAGATCTATTGTTTCCTGAGGTGTCCCCAATATTTTTACTCCTGCCTCTTCCAGTTCTCCTGCAATATTGAGCGGGGTCTGGCCCCCGAACTGGACTATAATGCCCAAAGGCTTTTCCTTCTCATATATGCTCAGTACGTCTTCGACTGTAAGCGGTTCAAAATACAGCTTGTCGGAGGTATCATAATCAGTGGATACCGTTTCCGGATTGCAGTTAACCATTACAGTCTCAAAACCCATGGCCTTAAGGGCAAAAGCAGCATGGACACAGCAGTAGTCAAATTCAATCCCCTGCCCTATCCTGTTTGGCCCTCCGCCAAGTATCATAACCTTTTGCCTGTCACTTGCAGGGGCCTTGTCGGGTGCATTATAGGTTGAGTAATAGTAGGCTGCATTTTCCACTCCGCTTACAGGCACCGGCTCCCAGCCTTCAACAATGCCGAGGGCCTTCCGCTTTAAGCGTATATCAGCCTCGGAAAGCTCCAACAGCTGTGCAAGGTAGCGGTCTGAGAAGCCATCCCGCTTTGCCTGTACCAATAATTCATCAGATATGGTTTTATCTTTACACTCCAGTATTTTTTCTTCGAGGCTTACCAGCTCCTGCATCTGCTCTATGAAATATGGCTTGATATAAGTCAGCTCATACAGCTGTTGAACCCCTGCCCCTTTGCGCAATGCCTCATACATGATGAACTGGCGCTCGCTGGTGGGTTCCTTAAGCAGCTCAAGCAGCTCCTCCAGAGACTTATTATGGAAATCCTTTGCAAAGCCCAAGCCATAACGGTTTATCTCAAGGGAGCGTATTGCTTTCTGCAAGGCTTCCTTGTAGTTCCTGCCTATGCTCATTACCTCTCCTACGGCTCTCATCTGAGTACCCAGACGGTCCTGTGCTCCTGGGAATTTTTCAAAAGCCCACCTGGCGAATTTTACTACTACATAATCCCCTGAGGGTGTATATTTGTTTAGGGTCCCATCCCTCCAATAAGGGATCTCGTCAAGGGTAAGCCCTACAGCGAGCATTGAAGAAACCAGTGCTATAGGAAAGCCCGTCGCCTTTGAAGCCAGTGCCGAAGATCGTGAGGTACGCGGATTTATCTCTATGATGACGACCCTGCCTGTTTTGGGGTCATGGGCAAACTGCACATTGGTGCCTCCTATTACTTGTATTACCTCTGCCACCGAATATGCATAACGCTGCAGGCGCTGCTGCAGCTCCGGGCTTATGGTGAGCATAGGCGCTGTACAGAAGGAATCCCCCGTGTGGACCCCTATGGCATCGACATTCTCTATAAAGCATACTGTTATCATCTGATTATGGCTGTCTCTCACAACTTCAAGCTCAAGCTCCTCCCAGCCAAGCACCGATTCCTCCACCAGTATCTGACCAACCATGCTGGCAGATATCCCCCTGCCTGCAATGGTCCTCAGTTCCTCCACATTGTTCACCAGCCCGCCTCCGGTGCCTCCCATGGTATATGCGGGACGGATGACTACCGGATATCCCAGCTCATGGGCTATTTTCTCTGCTTCTTCCACACTGTAGGCAGCTTTGCTATGAGGCATATCTATTCCCAGCAGGCCCATTGCTTCCTTAAAGGCGATCCTGTCTTCGCCCTTCTGTATGGCAGCTATCTGCACTCCTATTACCTGTACTCCATATTTTTCAAGCACCCCACTGTCACTTAGCTCTGCACATAGGTTCAGTGCAGTCTGTCCGCCCAGGTTCGGCAGCACGGCATCAGGCCTCTCCTTATGGATTATCTCTGTAAGGCTTTTCACATTCAAGGGCTCGATATAGGTAGCATCCGCCATTTCTGGGTCTGTCATTATTGTAGCCGGATTGGAGTTTACAAGTACGATGGTGTAGCCCAGCTTCCTCAGCGCCTTGCAGGCCTGGGTACCTGAATAATCAAATTCACAGGCTTGGCCTATGATGATCGGTCCGGAGCCTATTATCAGGATTTTGCTGATATCTGTTCTCTTAGGCATGATTATCCTCCTTTATAAATAAGTAATGATAGCCAATGATTAATGTATATTTATGCATTATCGTGAATTATTATTAACTATTCTATCATATAATTTTCAATTTGCAAGAGAATAATGAATAAACATGCCGGTCAAAAGCAAAAAAACAATACTGCGGGAATGTATATATTCCCGCAGTATTGAGGCTGCTGGCTCTATCTTACGATCCTTGCATACTGTCCTCTGGTAATGAGATAAAATATTCCATATACCAATCCGTACACCCCATACATGACTGAAGAAAATGCCAATACAGTAAGGTAAGAGTTCCCTGCAGTGATAATATTCGAAAAAGCTACTGTATCCGCAGTCTTCATGGCAAATATGCTGTGCAGTATACCGACGGCAAGTGGTATGAAGAAAACTGGCAGCAGCCTCCTGGCTATTATCCTGCTTTCCGTCCGGGCATCCATGCCGATCTTTCTCAGCATAGCATACTGATGCTTTTCCTCTTCCGCCGCCATGATCTGTTTAAAGTACAACAGGCTTGCTGTCATCAGGATAAATACCGCACTCATGAAAAATCCTATGAAGCATATCAAGCCGAATATCTGCATAGATTCAATGTATAGCCCATATGCAGTCTTATAGCCTTCCGCATTGCCCTTTAGCACTCTTCTCAGTTCCTCATCAAGCTTGCCGTTGTCGAGTGAATCCTCATAGTTGAATAACGTAGCCTGTTTATAACCGTTGAAACTGCCGGCAGCCTTATATATGTCGCCGCTTCCTACAAGCTCTGCGAATTCGTCATCCCCAAGTACAAGGATATGATTCTTTCCGAAGCCGGTTATCCCGGTTCTGACAACAGAGGTCAGAGTAATGCTCATATCCCTGAAGGTAAATGCCTTACCTCTCATTGCATATTCTATATCCTCAGTGGAGTAAGAATAGATGTACAAGCCTTCGCCGGGAGCTATCCCAACCGGTTCCAGATCGCCCTTGGATAATGAAACCAGCAGGTTATAGTCAGACTGTGCATATACCCTGAGCTTATCCTCAGCTGATATGTGTTTCATCGTACCTATCATTACAGTCTCGATTTCCGGAGCAGCTTCGTACAGATCCATAGTATATTCGTCAGTTATCTTTATATTATTACTGCGGAACACCTCATGAAGCTCCTCTGAAAGTGCCTTCCCGCCCCCGTAGAAGTACATGTCGAAGCCTACATTTCCATAAGTATTGTTCCTGGTATTGCTGTACAATGTGAAGCCTGTAGCTATTGCCGTGGTTGCAACTGCAGACAGCACTGTGATCGTAGCCATGACCGAGGCTATAGTTTTCATTCTGTGTGAGAAGGTAGAGACAGCCACTAGATTAACACCCTGGTAGTAAGACTTCCTGTTCCGCTTCACCATGCCAAGGACCTTAGGCAGCCCTCCCCAGAAGAATAGGTAGGTACCGGTTATTACAAGGATAAGTATGGGGATCGCGGCCATTACAACGATTTCAGTTCTGCGGAAACAAGCCAGGAAATAGCCTGCTCCGATCAGCAACAGCGAAATTATCATAACCGGTATCGAACCATTGGATCTGCCCTCTGCCATTTTTTCTGCCTTAAAAAGATCGACCAGTTCAAAGCGGTTTATGACCCTCAGACCGGATAAGCCCATGAAGCAGAAGATGGAGAGAAAAATCAAGTCGGTGATTAAGATCGAGCCTGCCCCAATGGAGAAGGATATATCTCCCGTATAGCCTGATAAAGTAAGCCGCAGTAGGAACATTGCCATAAGCTTTGAGAAGAATATGCCAACTGCGATCCCTATTGAAAGTGCTGCAATGCCTACCAGCATGGTCTCAATAAAAAGCAGCCTGCCTATCATTCCATTTGACATTCCAAACAACGAGTAGGTGGATAGCTCCTTTTTCCTTGCCCTGATGAAGCTGTTATTGGAGCTAATCAGAAAGAAAAGTACAAACACCAGAATAATAATCCCAAAGCTCGTAAGCAGGTATTTGTATCGCAGGTCATATTTAAAAGCCATCGCTACATACTCATTCTCCATAAGTGATAAAAAGGTATACGTGGTAAAAACACTGAAACTCATGGAGAAAAAATACATAATATATTTTTTCAAATTGAGCTTGATATTCCTCATCGCCAGTGTAAAAAGCTTCATTTCCGATCCCCTCCAAGTATGCTCATGACATCTATGATGGAGTCGAAGAACTGCTTCTTGTCACCGCCTGAATATAGCTCATTATAAATCTCACCATCACGTATGAACATTATCTTCTGACAATAGCTTGCAGCAAAAACATCATGAGTCACCATAAGTATGGTAGCTTTATACTCCTTATTTATAAAGGTCAGAAGATTCAGCAGATCCTTTCCGGACTTGGAGTCCAGACTGCCGGTAGGTTCATCAGCCAGTATCAGCTTAGGTTCATTTATCAGGGCACGGCATGCGGCAGCCCGCTGCTGCTCACCGCCGGAGACCTCGTAAGGGTACTTGTCGATCACCTTTGTTATCCCAAGGTCATTGGCAAGGGTAAGCAGCTTTTCCTCGATCACGTCAGAGTCAGTCCCGCCAAGGGCAATGGGTAGGATAATATTCTCCTTCAGTGTCATGGTCTCCAGAAGATTATAATCCTGAAATATAAAGCCTATGTTTTCACGCCTGTATCTTGCCAGCTGGTTTTTGTTCATGGCTGTTATGTCCGCACCGTCTATTGCCAGCCTTCCTGTAGTTGGCTTGTCGATACTGCCCAGGATATTGAGCAGTGTTGTCTTCCCTGAGCCGGATGCGCCCATCACTCCGATAAACTCTCCCTGGTTCACCTCAAAGCTGATATTCTTTAATGCTGTGTATTTTTTGGAGCTTTTTTCGCTTCCATAAACCTTGCTTATGCTCTCTACTTTTATTACCTGCATAGCATTACCTCCTTTGTCTCTTAGTCCATTATACACAGCACTTTACCGGCTTAAAATCGAAATACCTTACGCTTTCTCCCCACAGCTTACAATTTTGTCACATTGTGAAGAGTTTCATTTTCATTGAATAGCAGACTGAATTCTGCATACTTATTATATTCAGACCTGACAGCCAGTTGATGTCCAAGCATATCACTCAGCTTCTTCGACAGGTAAAGTCCATAGCCTGTAGCTTTTAAGCCTGCCCGGTTCTCAGATGACGTATAACCCTTCTGGAATACTTGTCCCAAGTCTTTTTCCAATATTCCTTTCCCCTCATTTATTATGGATATCACAATTCCTCTTTCATCTTTAACAGTACTGATAATAATATTTCCCTTTACCGGAGAATACTTGACTGCATTGGAAACTATCTGGGACAGTATGTAGCTGCTCCATTTTTCATCGGTCAGTACCTCAAATTCGTCACCCATTATGGATATTCCAAGCTCTTTGTAGCTGAAGAAGTTGGAGTAACCTTTAAGTGCCTGAGCCACAAGCTTTTTCGTACTGACTCTTGCTATCCTGTAGTCATCAAAGAATCTATTGGTCTTTAATTCATAAAACACTCTTTGTATTGATTCCTCGATGGAAAAGAGCTCGGTGTATATATCACGGTAGAAGCTTCCCGGGAGAACACTTTCATTATTCTCCAAAATCAGCTTTGCCGCAGAGATGGGCACTTTTACATCATGAAGCCATTTAGTGACGAATTCCATTTCATCAGCTGCTTTTGTGCCAACTTCAGCCTTGAAGGCTTCCTTATCCACCGATATTTCATGTACAAGCCTTGCATATTCCTTATCAATGGGATAAGCGAACTCTCCTTCATATTCAGCGACTCCGTTAAGCTTGCAGTATTCAGTGAAGCTCCTGAAACGCTGCTTCATGGTCAAATAGTCTGCTGCAGCAAAAATAACAAGGGATATACACCAGCCTGTCAGAATATAAAAGGCATTGGACGGTCTAATGCTGAAGCTGCTGTCCAACACATAGACCGCAGCCGAAAATAAAAAGGCAAAGACGATGAAAGCGTAGGTCATCCATCTTTCCTTCAGATAATCAATAACACTCATAGCAATCTGTATCCTTCCCCTTTGATGGTTTTAACCGCCTCGTCCAAGCCTATCTCTTCAAGCTTTTTCCTCAGCCGATTCACATTTACTGTAAGTGTGTTCTCGTCTATGAAGCTTTCATCCTCCCACAGGTCCTTCATGATCCGGGCGCGGGTCACCAGGTTGCCGTGATTTCTTATCAACAGAGCAAGTATCCTGCACTCATTCCTTGTCAGTTCGATTTCTCTTTCTCCATACAATACCTGCAGCTTCTCAAGATTAAGCAGGATACCCCCATGCTGCAGTACATTCAGAGTCTGATCACTGTAAGAATACGCCCTTCTCAGAATTGCCGATACCTTCGCTATAAGCAGATCCATCGAAAAGGGTTTTTCTATATAATCGTCACCACCCTGCGAAATCGCCCTTACCTTATCGCTATCCGAATCCCTTGACGATATGAACATAATGGGAATATTAGAAAGCTCCCTGATCTTCGCACACCAATAAAATCCGTCGTAATATGGGAGATTGATGTCAAGAAGCACCAGTTGAGGGTCAAAAGCGGTAAAAGCGGGAAGTATATCGCTAAAATCCAAGGTACGCTCTGTCTTATAGCCCCATTTTCTGAGGTTCTCCTCCATGATCCCCGATATGGTCCTGTCATCTTCCACAATAAATATCCTGTACAGCTTACATCACCATCCCTTATCGGCTTGAGAGGCTTACATTGTCAGCTATGATGGACCGCACTTCATCATTCAAGCTGTTGATCTGGTCCTTTGTGAGGCCGACGGTCTCAATAGGTTCAGATATGATTACTTCAACTTCCGCCGGTTTAATCAAAAATCCGTTGTTTTCCATTAGCTTGTAGCTTCCCTTTATAGTAACAGGAACGATTGGGACTCCCGCCTTCACTGCTATTCTCAGGCTTCCGGGCTTGAATTCCCCCATTGCTCCACCCTTTGAACGCGTTCCCTCTGGAAAAATGACCGTTGAGTATCCCTGTTTGAGATATTCAGTTGCCTCATTCATCACCTTAAGAGATTGCCGCATATCATTTCTGTCCATAAAAACACAATTCATGTGCTTCATCCAGGTACGTATCATAGGCAGCTTAAGCATCTCTATCTTGGCAACAAAAGCCTTGGGTTTATCAATATAGCCCAACAAAATGGGTATATCAAAATTGCCCTGGTGGTTCCCGACAAAAAGGACTGTACCTTCCACAGGTACGTTTTCCGCTCCGGTGACCTTAACTTTTGCGCCGGCCAATTTCAAAAGGTCTCTTGCCCATTTGGCTGCCACTTCAGCTACCAACCTGTCACGCTCCTTGATTTTACCAGCCTTTAATAAGCGGTTTGCTTCAAAATACTTTGGTGTGATCAATATCAGATAAATCCAGAAATAAGTAAACCATACAATAGTACGAAACATACCTCAACCCCCTTGTCATTTTCCCCAATGCAGCAGCCTTCTTTCACCTTCAAGCTGTGTGATCTCAGTAATATCCTGGCTCACCTCCAGGATGCCCTTGTAATTGCCCATGGAGTCCCTCAGCGCAAAATACTGTATCATTATCTTCCTGCCCTTT
>CAZNMO010000066.1:21469-21813 GCA_964574195.1 uncultured Clostridiaceae bacterium
AGCTTTCAATTATTTCATTTACCACATGTACGCTTTCCGGTGGATGACAGTTCTCAACATTTCTTCCAATCACTGCCGGTGATCTTGGAAATATCCTGTCCTTTGGCCTTGTAAAGAATCTCACCTTGTTGTTTTCATCAACGAAGGTCATATCTACCGGAAGGGCATTGAATATCATCAATACCTCCTCTACGTTCAGTACACCTGTCTCGGTTTTCAACAGCCACTCTGCTTGGGGGCCGATGGCTTCTGCCCCAGGTCCGTCTGCTGCATCTTCGATTCCAGCTCCTATTTGTGGCTTTTCAATAAAGGGAAAACCATATTCCAGGCTCTGCTTCAACATT
>CAZNMO010000067.1:0-222 GCA_964574195.1 uncultured Clostridiaceae bacterium
AAAGCATAGGGAAAAATGGTATAATTCATATATAGTACATAGGAGGAGATATCATGGGCTATAGGCTTGTACACGTTACCGGAAATACCTATTATCTTGACGGAGCAGCCAAGATAGGAATTATAAAAAATGTTGAAGACCCTTCCAGGAGCATAGTAATTGACACCGGTCTAGATGACGATGCCGGAAGAAGGCTTCTGAAAATCATGCAGGAGAATGGCA
>CAZNMO010000067.1:232-21714 GCA_964574195.1 uncultured Clostridiaceae bacterium
GAGCGTCGGAGCAATAATAAACACTCACTCCCATGCCGACCACTGCGGCGGCAACAGTATTGTGAGGGGGCGGACCGGCTGCAGCATTTATGCTCCGCCCTTTGACAAAGGGCTTATTGAATATCCCGAGTTAGAGCCCTTTTACCTTTATTCTGCCTATCCACTGAAAGAAATGGAGAACAAATTCCTTCTGGCAAAGGGCACAAAGGTTGACCGTGTTGTAGAGGCCGGAAGGCAGAATATATTGGGAGTTGAGCTGGAAATAGTGCCACTGCCGGGACATATGCCGGGAATGATAGGCGTTGCTTCTCTGGACAATGTACTTTTTGCAGGGGACTCATTCTTTTCACCCTATCTGCTTGAGAAGCACGGTATACCCTATTTTACCGGAATAGGTGAGTCTATTGATACTCTTGAAAGTCTCAAGCTCATGGGTTATGATTACTATGTGCCCAGTCACGGTGATGCCCTGGATTCCCCCGGGGATACCCTTGACGCCAACATACGGGTGCTTCAGGACAATATAAGCTATATAGCTGATATTTGCAGAGTGCCGCTGGACAGGGAGGAAATAACAGCCAGGCTCATGGACAAATATGGGATAAACCAGAGTATACCACAGTATTATCTTACTATTTCAACTGCGTCAGCATTCCTGAGCCACATGACCAACCAGAGGATACTGACAACATTATTTGAAGATAACAAGTTGAAGTTTACTACGACTTAACATACAATAATCATCTGATATGGTTGCGGGTTTCGGGTTTCGCGTTTCTCGATTGGGGCAGTGCTTCGAAGCCTTGCTTGAACGGGCGTAACACTCAATGCGCAACTCGTAACAAAAATCGCGAAAGGATTGATGGACATATGACCAAAGCTCTTGCGCTTATTTCTGGGGGGCTTGACAGCATACTGGCGGCCAAAGTCATAAAAAATCAAGGGATCGAAGTTGTGGGGGTATGCTTTGCATCTGCTTTCTTCGGCTCCAGGAATGCCGAAAAAATGGCGGCGCAGATAGATATGCCCTTGATAGTAGTAGATTTTACAGAAGATCATCTAAAGATGACAAAGAATCCCAAGCATGGCTACGGAAAAAATATGAACCCATGCATCGACTGCCATGCGATGATGTTGAAATATGCCGGCAGGATGCTGGAGGAGCAGAAGGCAGATTTTCTGATAACCGGAGAGGTGCTGGATCAGAGGCCGATGTCGCAGAACAAAAAATCTCTGGGCATAGTTCAGAGGGAATCGGGCTTTGAGGAAAAGATACTGAGGCCTCTGTGTGCTCTTAATCTTCAGCCTACACAGATGGAAACCGATGGACTTGTTGACAGGACAAGACTCCTGGGAATTTCCGGCAAGTCAAGGAAACCACAGATGGAGCTGGCAGCAAAGCTTGGTATAATAGAATATCCTTCTCCGGCAGGAGGCTGCATGCTTACTGAGCCGCAGTTTTCCAACAGGCTGAGAGACCTGTATGACCACGGCAAGGAAGCTGTGGAGCCTATGGACGTTGAACTGCTCAAGGTCGGCAGGCACATGAGGTTCTCGGAAACCGCAAAAATCGTTTGCTCAAGAAATGAGAACGAATATGAACTGCTTATGAAGCTTATAAAGCCGGAGTATTATATATTTGATACCGCTGAGTGCACCGGGTCTACGGTAGTGCTTGTATCGGCTAAGGGAGCATTGCCTTCTGAAAAGGATATGGCATTCGCAGCCTCAGTTGCTGCAAGATACAGCAAGGATAAGGAAAAGGTGAGCGTAAGAATAAAATACAAGAAGAAAACTGATACTGAATATAGATTTATTGATGTGATGCCAATTACCGATGAGGATATCAGGAAATATCTGCTGTAGGAGCAAAAAGCCTTCCTCTTGAGAGAAGGTGGTGCGGAGCACCGGATGAGGTGTCGAATGAGGTGTAAAAATGACAGACAGAAAACCCATAAAACTTCATATAAAATCTTCCCAGACAGACAGTCAGGGCAATTCCAACGATACTGAATTCTACACTGAGGGAAGCTATCGTGAGGAGAACGGTATCAGATATCTGAGCTATGAGGAATCAGAACTGTCCGGTATGGAAGGTACTACCACCATACTTGAATTGGAAGGGGAAGAGGCAGCCTTGGTAAGAAAAGGGGCAATAAACACAAGGCTGTTCTTCAAGACAGGCTGCGAAACTGAGACACTGTACGACACATCATATGGAGTAATTGATTTTTCTATTCTTACACAAAAGCTCGATATAAAGATTTGTAATGATCTGATATATAGTGTATACTTGAAGTACAGGCTCAGAATGGGCCCGGAGGAAGCCTATCAGAATGAGATGACAATAACAGTAACATATTAAAGCAGGTGAAGCGTTACCTGCTTTAAAAATGGTTATCATGCCGAATAATCGGCGTAGTCTTTGAAAGGAGGCAGAAGCTTGTTAAATTCATTGTTCAAGGAAAACATAGAAGATATTCTGGACAATATATCCGAAGGTATCCATATAGTGGACAGCTCAGGGAAAATAGTCTATTACAACAAATTTGCAGCGGAGCTGGACAGCATTAATCCCGAGGATGCCATCGGCAGGCACATACTTGAGATATATCCGTCGCTAACGGAGGAAACGAGTACAATATTAAATACCATAAAGACAGGAAAACCCATACTTGATTATCAGCAAGCATTCAGAAATTATAAAGGCGTCCATATAACCACCATTAATTCTACTATACCGATAATTTCCGGTAAGCGCGTTGTCGGAGCAGTGGAGGTTTCAAGAGATATAACAGAAGTAAAGAAGCTTTCTGAAAAGGTAGTTGATCTTCAGGCACAGTTATTGAAGGATATAAAGAGCGAAAAAAGCTATGATGGGAGCAAGGCTTTTTTCAATTTTGCAGATATAATAGGGACCTCTGAAATAATGCTTAAGCTGAAGAAGGATGCTCTTACTGTTTCTTCATCGCCGTCACCAATCATGGTATATGGGGAAACAGGCACAGGCAAAGAGCTTCTGGTACATGCCATACACAATGCAAGCCCCAGAAGGGACAAACCATTTATCGCCCAAAATTGTGCGGCACTTCCGGAGACTCTACTGGAGAGTATACTTTTTGGTACCATCAGGGGCAGCTTCACAGGGGCTGAGAACAGGCCCGGGCTTTTCGAGATAGCCAATGGAGGAACGCTGTTCCTGGATGAGATCAATTCCATGTCCCTGACCCTGCAGGCAAAGCTGCTCAGGGTAATACAGGATGGAAACGTAAGGCGAGTAGGCGACACCAGGACTACACATGTGGATGTAAGAATAGTGACTGCAATAAATATCGATCCGAGGCAGGCCCTGCAGGACAAAACGCTGAGGGATGACCTGTTCTTCAGGTTAAGTGTAATTTCACTGAAGATGCCGGCCTTGAGAGAAAAAAGGGACGATATAAGGCTCCTGATCGAGCATTTTATAAAGAAATATAACAAACGTCTTTATAAGAATGTCAAATATGTCAGCGATGAGGTAGAGGAATTCTTTATGAGCTATTCCTGGCCGGGCAATGTAAGAGAACTGGAGCACGCCATTGAAGGTGCTATGAATATTGCTGACGGCGATAAAATCACAAGCAAATGCCTTCCCTATTATCTGGGTGAAGTATACGGGAAGTCCGATGAGGATCAGGAGGAGCATGACATCAGATCCCTGAAGGAGTCCTTATACAACCTGGAGAGGAATCTGATAGAAAAGGCCCTGAAAAAAAGCGACGGCAATGTGACAAAGGCAGCCGACATGCTTGATGTACCGAGGCAGACACTACAATACAAAATAAGCAAATACAACATAAGACTCTAGAGTAAGGACTGCAAATTGGTAGCAGACAGTTCGATGTCATCCTGAACAAAGTGAAGGATCTAAGATTCTTCGCTTCACTCAGAATGACAGGTAAGCCTTTTGCGTTTGTGCAAGGTTGCGTTTGCGCCGAATTTTAGGCATTAATGTTGGGATAATCAATTTACAAAGCAGATATAGTAAAAGCACTCATTAAAAAATGAGTGCTTTTTTGTTTGCATACTGCTTGAATATGCGGTGTTGAGCGATTTATAGCTGGAATATCGGGATAAAATAATCCATGTGAAAACAATTGGCACATAACTTGCATATGTTAAAAAAGTAACAAGCTTAATAAGCAAATAAGCATGTATGAATTTTTATCATAAATGTAATTAAGGAGGAAGAGTAACACATGAAAAAGGGATGCAAATATGGTACTCACAGAGTTATTGAACCGGTTGGTGTATTGCCGCAGCCGGCGAACAAGATCAGCAACAACATGGATGAGATCTTCGGCAATGAAATACTCATCAATGTACAGACCCTGAACATCGACTCTGCAAGCTTCACACAGATAGAAGAGCAGGCAGGCGGAGATGAGAAGAAGATAGCAGAGATCATGCTCGGAATAGTTGAAAAGCAGGGGAAACACAGGAATCCTGTAACAGGCTCAGGCGGAATGCTCATAGGAACAGTTGAAAAGATAGGGCCGGCGCTGGAAGGCAAAACTGATTTAAAGGTCGGCGATAAGATAGCAACACTTGTATCACTTTCACTGACTCCTCTCAGAATTGACAAGATAAAGGAAATCAGAAAAGACATTGACCAGGTCGATATCGAAGGTAAAGCTATACTTTTCGAAAGCGGAATATATGCAAAGCTGCCAACAGACATGCCTGAAAAGCTTGCACTTTCAGCTCTTGACGTAGCTGGCGCACCTGCTCAGACTGCAAAGCTGGTAAAGCCGGGAGATACAGTATTCATTATCGGTGCTGGCGGAAAATCCGGAGTACTTTGCTGCTACGAAGCAAAGAGAAGAGCTGGTGTAACTGGTAAGGTCATCGGTTGCTGCGGAAGTCCTAAGAGTGCAGAAAGATTAAAAAAACTGGGCTTCTGTGATGAAGTTTTCGTAGGCAACGCAAAGATGCCTGTTGAAGTAATGAACAAGGTTTCCGAGTTTACAGACGGACAGATGGCAGACCTCACTATCAACTGCGTAAACATCCCTGATACAGAAATGACAAGCATACTTTCAACAAAGGATACAGGTCTGGTATACTTCTTCAGCATGGCAACAAGCTTCACAAAGGCAGCTCTGGGAGCTGAAGGCGTAGGCAGCGACGTTACAATGATAATGGGTAACGGTTATACAAAAGGCCATGCAGAAATAACACTGCAGATACTCAGAGATAGCAAGGAACTTAGAGACCTTTTCACAGAGCTGTACGCATAAATGAGTCATAGGCCATAGGCAAGTGGCAATTTCATTGCCCATATCCCATTGCCCATAGCCATATCCAATAAACTTACCCTAAATAAATAAGGAGGTAAACACGTTGAGAAATTACAAAGACATACCCTTGTGGAAGGATGTTACTCCTGAACAGTGGAACGACTGGAAATGGCAGGTATCACACAGACTGACAACAGTCGAGCAGATGAAGCAGGTAGTAAACCTGACTCCTGAAGAAGAAGCAGGAGTTCAGGAATGCCTGAAGACCTTAAGAGGAGCGATCACTCCATATTATGCATCACTTATGGATCCCAACGATCCCAATTGTCCCGTAAGAAAGCAGGCTATACCTACATCAGCAGAGCTTCATCAGGCAGAGGCGGACATGCTTGACCCTCTCCATGAGGATGAGGATTCGCCGGTACCAGGCCTTACACACAGATATCCGGACAGGGCGCTGCTTCTTATAACAGACCAGTGCTCAATGTACTGCAGACACTGTACAAGAAGAAGATTTGCAGGACAGCATGACGAGCAGATGCCTATGGAAAGGATCGACAAAGCAATTGAATATATCAGGAACACACCTGTTATAAGGGATGTACTTCTCTCCGGAGGAGATCCTCTCCTTGTAAGCGACGATGTGCTTGAATACATCATAAAGAAGCTTAGGGAGATAGACCATGTGGAAATAGTCAGACTTGGTTCAAGGACTCCTGTGGTTATGCCTCAAAGAATAACAGACGACCTTGTAAACATGCTGAAAAAGTATCATCCGGTATGGCTCAACACACATTTCAACCATCCGAAGGAAATAACAGCTGAGTCAGCTGCTGCCTGCAACAAACTTGCAAACGCAGGTATCGTGCTTGGAAATCAGTCAGTACTTCTCAGGGGAGTCAACGACTGTGTTCATATCATGAGGGATCTTGTACATGGTCTGGTTAAAATGAGAGTAAGACCATATTATATATACCAGTGCGATCTTTCAATGGGAATTGAGCACTTCAGGACAACAGTATCAAAAGGTATTGAGATAATAGAAGGCTTGAGAGGACATACCTCCGGCTTCTGCGTACCGACCTTCGTTGTAGACGCACCGGGCGGCGGCGGAAAGACACCGGTAATGCCTCAGTACGTGATCTCGCAGAACAAGAACAAGGTAATACTCAGGAACTTCGAAGGCGTTATCACAACCTACACAGAGCCTGAATACATCGAAGAGCCATGCAACTGCGACGTATGCAAGGGCAAGAAGAATGACAAGCTTTCAGGTGTAGCAGGACTTCTTGAAGGAAATGCAATGAACCTGGAACCAACAGAAATGCTGAGAAAAGACAGAGCAAAAGCCAGAATGGCGAAAGAAGGCGGCAACTGCTGCTGCAGCAGCAACTGCCACGAATAAATTATGTAAGGGCGAACGTTGTTCGCCCCTACCTTCTTCTACCACTTGCAAAAGGAGCGGAATATGAGCAAAACCCAGCTTATCGATCTTATTTATCCACAATACAATACAGTTTCCATAGTAGGTACCTCCAAGAACGCAGGCAAAACCGTCACGATGAATGAGATAATCAGCCAGGCAGCTGAACGGGGAATAAGGCTTGGACTTATTTCAACGGGAAGGGACGGGGAGCGCAAGGATGTGCTTACAGAGACAGAAAAGCCTCCGATCTATGTAAGGCGGGGGACGATACTGACCACTGTGGAAAATGCAATAAAGGGAGAGCATGCAGGGATTGAAATATTCAGGGTGACAGATTTCAATACTCCTATGGGGAGAGTTGTGCTAGGCAGAGCTACAGAGGACGGATATACTGAAATATCAGGGCCGCACTCCTCGTTTACCATTAAGGAGATGTGTAGGGAGATGCAGGCTTTGGGAGCGGAGCTTGTGTTGATCGACGGTTCTTTGGACAGAAGGGCTTCGGCCGCACCCTATGTTTCTGACGGTACAGTTTTGGCTACCGGTGCAGCTTTGGCGCGGAGTATAAACGGTGTGGTTGAGAAGACTCTGCATTTGATCAATACTTATTCAGTACAGATGACAGAGGACGAGAATGTGCGGGATATTGCCTACAGTGCCATAGATATGGGCAAGACTGCCATCATATCGCAGGACTACAATGTGGTATACCTGGACACACAGACCTCACTTCAATCGGGAGGCATTATTTCGGAATACCTCAGAGAAGATACGGAGTATATAGTTTTGAGCGGTTCAGCTACGGTCAGCACTCTTAAGGACATATTGCTAAATAAAAAAAGTGATTTGAAGATAATTGTCAAGGACGCTACCAGGATATTCATACCGGCGGATCAGTTCCATATACTTCAGAGAATGGGTATGAAGCTGCGGGTAGTGGAGAATATAAACATCATCGCTGTAACGGTCAACCCGTATTCGCCGGAGGGTTATTATTTTGAACCTTTTGAATTGCTGGATACAATGAGGAATGCGGTGCCCTTTGTGCCGGTTTTCGATGTAATACAGGGAGAATAAGGGAGATTTTGCTATGCTTATGGATGAAAAAACAAAGGGAATATTGGAGTTTGAGAGAGTCCTTATGGAACTGCACCCCATGACGCCCTTCGGACAAAAGCTTAAGAGCGGGCTCAAGGCTTATGAAGTTCATGAAAAGGAGCAACTGAAGGAAGAACTGGACAGAGTAGAGGCAATATTGAAGCTCATAAATAACCAAAGAGCTGTTTTTGTTGAGCTCAGGACAAATATGCGACAGGTCAAGGATATAAGAAAATCTGTAGAGCGCTGCTGCTCAGGAGGAGTCCTGAGCGTAGTCGAGCTTTTCGAGCTGAAGAATTTCGTTCATATAGTAAAGGCATTGGCGGAAAGTCAGAAGGCAGTTCAGTGGAATATGCCGGAGAAATACAAGGTCAGGGAGCTCCAATGGGTGGAGGAAATACTTGATCCGGAAGCTACAGGAATAAAGACCTTTTATATTTATGACAGCTATTCGGAAGCATTGTCAGCAATAAGGAAAGAAAAAGCATCATGCGAGCACAAGCTGGACATCATAAAGAAGGCGGCCGCCAAAAAGGCGGAGGAAGAGCTTGGTTTGCCTGTCAGGTCTACTGGGGAAATAACCGTGAGCAAAAGCCAGTGTAATATTCTGGACAGGCTGAAGAACAATGCTGCACTGCAGGCTGTGGGAGAGACATATATAAATGTCACTTACAGGGTCCGGCCGGACAATGATATGCTGGAGCTGATGAAGGCCATAGAGGATATGAAAGCCGAAGAGGCAGTAGAGGAAGCTCTGATATTGGAGCGGCTTTCCACGGAGATATCCCGGAGAGGCAGCGAGATACTGGAGGCCATGGACATTATTGCAGAGTTTGACCTGCTTGTTGCCAAGGCATATATGGCAAACGGATATAACGGAGTCAAGCCTGATATATGCGATGATATGAGGCTGAATATAACAAAGGGTAGGCATCCACTGGTGGAGACAGGCCTGAGAAAGAAAGCCAGGACCTTTACGCCGATCAGTGTGAAGCTGGATAGGGGGGTATCCCTTATAACGGGCGCCAATATGGGTGGCAAGACGGTATCGCTAAAGATGGTGGGTTTGCTGGCGGCAATGGCTCAATATGGCTTCTTGGTTCCTGCGGAGCAAATGGAAATTTGCATGAATGCTTATATTTATATATCGGCAGGGGATGAGCAGTCCATAGACATGGGTCTCAGCACCTTCGGTGCGGAGATACGCTCTGTGAAGGAAGCCCTTGCCAGGTCGGAAGAAAAAGGACTTATACTCATAGATGAACTGGCCAGGGGGACTAATCCTCATGAGGGCTATGCGATATCAAAGGCGATAATAGATTATCTCGAGGACAAACCGAGTATAACTATAATCACGACACATTTTGACGGGCTTGTAAAGCAAGGCATCAGACATTTGCAGGTCAAGGGGCTTAGAGATATAGATTTTAGCAATATAAAGGATTCTGATGAAATATCAAAATATATGGATTATACCCTTATCGAGGTAGAACAGGAAGCAATGGTGCCTCAGGACGCAATAAACATATCACGGCTTATGGGTATACCTGAAGCAATACTGCAAAGGGCAGAAGAAATCATGGAAAACAAATGATTAGGATATAGTCTAAATGGAGGTGTTTAAATGAGTAAACTGAATCTTGACAGAAAGCTGATCAACAGTGCAAGAGAATCGGCAAGAAAGATAGCGGAGGATATGCAGAAATTTATTGATCTCCATACCACAGTCACTGTGGAAAGATCAATAGCAAGGCTGCTGGGGGTAGATGGTGTGGATGAAGTAGGAACACCGCTTCCAAATGTTGTAGTAGATAATATTAAGCAGCATGGCGGGCTTGGAGTTGGTGTGGCCTATTTCCTGGCAAACGCAGTCTTGAATACAGGCTTGTCAACACAGGAAATAGCTGAAAAGGCAGCAGCCGGAGAGCTGGAGCTGACCAAGCTTGCAGCGAAGCCGGAAGCCGAAATCAGGAACAAGGCTTATGAACTGGCTTCGATGACCGTTGACAGAATAAGAAATAACAGGGCAAAAAGGGATGAATACCTTAACACCATAGGTGAGGGCAAGAAGCCTTATTTATATGTAATCGTTGCAACAGGAAACATATATGAAGACGTGGTTCAGGCTCAGGCTGCTGCAAAACAAGGCGCAGACGTTATAGCGGTAATAAGGACCACAGGACAGAGTCTCCTGGATTATGTGCCCTATGGCGCAACCACAGAAGGCTTTGGCGGGACCTATGCAACTCAGGAGAACTTCAGGATAATGAGGAAGGCTCTTGACGAAGTAGGTCAGGAGGTAGGAAGGTATATCAGGCTCTGCAATTACTGTTCAGGACTTTGCATGCCTGAGATCGCAGCAATGGGTGCTATTGAGAGACTTGACGTAATGCTTAATGATGCACTCTATGGAATCCTTTTCAGAGACATAAACATGCAGAGAACACTGGTAGACCAGAATTTCTCAAGAATAATCAACGGCTTTGCCGGTGTTATAATAAATACCGGAGAGGACAACTACCTTACAACTGCCGATGCTGTCGAAGAGGCACATACAGTGCTGGCTTCACAATTTATTAATGAGCAGTTTGCGCTCAAGGCCGGTCTCCCTGAAGAACAGATGGGCCTTGGTCATGCCTTTGAAATGGAGCCGGGCATCGAGAACGGCTTCCTGTTGGAGCTAGCTCAGGCACAGATGGCAAGAGAGATATTCCCCAAGGCACCGTTGAAATACATGCCTCCTACCAAGTACATGACAGGCAATATTTTCAAGGGTCATCTGCAGGATGCGCTTTTCAACATCATATCCATATGGACCAACCAGGGCATACAGCTTCTTGGAATGATGACGGAAGCACTGCACACACCGTTTATGGCAGACAGGGCCTTGTCCATTGAAAATGCAAGGTATATTTTCAATAATATGAGAAACCTTGGAGATGAAATAGAGTTCAAGCAGGGAGGACTCATTCAATCAAGGGCGGCAGAAGTATTGGAAAAGGCTTCAACGCTTCTGAAGGACATTGAAGAGGAAGGACTTTTTGCGACTCTGGAACAAGGAAAGTTCGCAGGAGTAAAGAGAAGCAGGACCGGCGGAAAAGGACTGGACGGCGTTACAGAAAAGGATGCCAGATACTTGAATCCATTTATAGAGTTGATGTTGAATAGATAGGAGGTGTTTGCATGAGTTCAGGTTTGTATTCGATGAACAAGAGAGAATTTGATATAACCTTTGATCCCAAAAGGGTAAAGCCCTATGGGGATACTATGAATGACGGAAAAGTGCAGCTGAGCTTCACACTTCCGATCAAAGCGGATGAGCTTGCTGCCGAGGCTGCAAAGCTTTATGCCATGAAGATGGGTCTTGAAGAGCCAAGTGTAGTGCATATGGCCGATCTGGGAGTTGGATATTCCTTCTTTGTGGTATATGGAAGCTGCCACCACACCATAGATGTGACGGATATAAAGGTTACCAAGGTGGAGAGCTCTGTAATGAGCATGACCGAAGTAGATGAATATATCAGGAAGAACATAGGCAGGAAGCTGGTCGTTATTGGGGCAAGCACAGGTACCGACGCCCATACGGTAGGAATAGACGCAATAATGAACATGAAGGGCTATGCGGGACACTACGGACTTGAAAGATATGACATGATAGAAGCCTACAACCTTGGAAGCCAGGTACTCAACGAAGAGTTTATAAAGAAGGCTGTCGAGCTCAATGCCGATGCACTTCTGGTTTCCCAGACGGTAACTCAGAAAAATGTTCATGTACAGAACATGACCAACCTTATAGAGCTGCTGGAGGCCGAAGGGCTCCGTGACAGGTTCATAGTCACCTGCGGAGGCCCGAGGATATCCCACGAGCTTGCCAAGGAGCTGGGTTACGATGCAGGCTTCGGAGCAGGTAGCTACGCAGAGGATGTAGCATCCTTCATAGTGCAGGAAATGGTAAGCAGGAAAGGCTAGTGTAAAGCTGCGTGTTTCATTCTGTGCGCAGCGAAGGATCTTTACAATAAGACACAATGAAATAATTAATTGGTTATTAAGCTACCGGTCTATTTGGACCGGTAGCTTTTGCATTTCGTATCGAAAAAAGGGCGACTCATCCGATTATAATTGACAATATATTACAAAATTAGTATAATTCTGGGTATAATTACTAGGTGAATTATATGCTGAAAATGACCCAATAGCTTTGGTGCCTGGCAGCACAGGGGTGGTAAGAAAATGCTGAATAAATCCATACTGATGGGCAGGCTTACGGCGGATGCTGATACTAAGGTCTTCGACGAAAAGAAAAGAGTATCCAACTTTACACTTGCAATCGACAGGGATTACCTGGACAGTGAAAACAACAGACCTGCAGATTTCGTACAAATAGTTGCCTGGAATCTCCCGGAAAAGTTCATAAGCAAGTACCTGAAGCAGGGAGAGCTTGTGTCCGTGGAAGGCAGGCTGCAGAGCAGGAAGTACGAGAAGGAAGAGGTACACTATGTAACAGAGTTATTCGCTGACAATATTTATCCGACCAGCTTCAAAAAGGCTGAGTAGGATGTAGTAATGAAAATACGTGCCAGGCACTTAAGCTATTGGGTCATTAGACGGGAATGCTGATTGCATGTAAAATGGAGCGGTTCATATGATAATAGTTGACATAAAATCACATAATCTGTAAAGTGGTTTTTATATGGCTTCCCCTTGAGGGGAAGCTGTTGCCGAAGGCGACTGATGAGGTGGAATCAGGGATAAAAAGATACGAACTGAAATAAAAATAGGTGCTAGTCACCAAAAAAGGCGGTGAGTAGGATGATCAGATTATTAGGGATAAAGCTGACAGCAAAGCCAAGTTGCCAGGCATCTAAGACATTTGTACAAAAGACAGATGTTGTGATAATAGAAAAAAGCAAGTGAGGCTTCCCCTTGAGGGGAAGCTGTCACAGAAGGTGACTGATGAGGTGGCTATAATGAGGTGGAAAGTTATAAAATGAGGAGGAGTATATATGAAAAGGATCATATCGTTAATTGCAGCAGGTATCCTTGTATTTTCCACATTGACAAGCAATGCTTATGCCGATGTAAAAGAAGTAGGCAAATACAAGGATATCAAGAACACCGACTGGTATGCTGAAGCAGTAGATAGGCTTTCAGCAATGAATATAGTAAACGGAATGGCAGATGGCAGCTTCAAGCCACAGGGGGAAGTCACAAGGGCACAGTTTGTAAAAATGGTTGTACAAGCCATGGAGTACAAGAAAATAGACAGCCTGAGCTTTGACGATCTGAAGCCATTTCAGTCAAGCAAACCGCACTGGGCTTCGGTGTATGTGGAAACTGCTTTGAGAAACGGAGTTATAGTGAAGGAGGAAATAGGAGATAACTTCTATCCTGATGTGCCATTGACAAGAAAGGATATGGCAATGATGATGTTCAGGGCATTGAAGCTGGAGCAGTCGGCAGGGGAGAATCCGTTTATAGACCTGTCGGAGGCCAATGGATGTTTTATAAGGCTGTATGAGGAGTACCTTATTGGAGGCACCCTTCAAGGCGGCAAAAGGCTGTACAAGCCTGAAGGGCTAACGACAAGGGCGGAAGCTGCCGCTATTATCTCCAGAATGGTGGAGTATAAAGCTGATCCGGTGGCATACAAAGCAAAGATGAAGGCTGAGGATGACTACAAGGCTCTTGTTGCCAGTATAAAAGCCGGCAACTACACCGAAGAGGACCTTATTGTTAAAAGTAAGATTGAACTGGAAAAACAGAAGGCAGATAAGGCATATATACCTGAGCCCATATTGAAAGTTGTAGATAATCCGGATAAAGCAAGTCATGCGTGGATATCCTTGCTCAATTATAGAGACTATATGAGTGACTTCTCATTCAAAATGCATTGTAATAATTATCCGGAAATTAATACAGATAGGTATAATTCGTTAATGGGGCTACAGACACATACAAGAGACAATTGGCAACCCATCGACGGGAGGTTTGTTATCCCAGAATGGAATGGTAGATTTGTTGGTAAGTCCTGTGAATATTATCAATATAATTTTAAGACAGGAACCGTTTTCATTTTTACAGTTACTTATAAACGAGGCAATATACTAAAGTCGTTTGATTACTCAGTTGCAATAAAGTAAATGAGGTGCGATACATGAAACCCAAGCAATTAATAGCGTTACTACTTGCAATGATAATCATATTATCCTTAAGTCCAATTGAGTTGCTCGTAAATGTATTTGCAGGGTCATCTCCATACCTGCCGATTTACGGCAAAGGTACCTATTCTGACCCTGCCGACTATAGGCAAATATATGCAGCTAAATTTTACGACAATGGAGCCAGAGCTCCAAAAGCATACTTTTCAGTAATAGACGCATCTGATAATAGCATTATGGTCACAAGTGCTTCTGATAACACAACTGTAAATGTAAAAGAGAATGTACCTGTAGGAAAAACAATAAAAATAAACAACCTGAGTACTGTTGGTTCCGGAAGTAGTATAGACATGGTAGATTTCCAGATCACAAAGGGAGGTCGCCTTATTGACAAAATACAGAGCAGCCCAACAGATTTATCAAACTACTCACTTACATTAAGCAGCACCGGTGTATATAACTTCTATTTATGCGTACGGGATGATACCTCAAAGGCCTTTACCGATAAATGGGGTAACTGGTCATATAACGGGGCACACAGAGCAATAGGACTTAACTATGGCTTAAATGACGAAAAAGAAACGTCAGATACTCCTGAAACAGCAGGAGGGGATGACTTCTGGGGTTATTGGTATTATACACATGTACAAGTATCAGTAGTATTCGCTCCAGATTTTGATATCAAGTACAAAGGCAATGTGGTCAATAATAACAAGGATAATCCTTCTGAAAAAGATACTGTAGACCTACAGCTTATCCTGGAGGACAAAACTGTATTACCTTTTGCTGGTGATACTATTGCTACAAGGAAGTGGTATTACTGGGACGTAACAAGCCAGTTCAAGGAAATTACTTCAAGTATGACCGGAATAGCAATTAACAACAATGGTAAAGAAGTAATAATAAACAACTGTGATGCCAACCTTTCGGGAAGTGACCTTTTAGGGAAAGGATTTAAGCTTGAGGTTATAACTAAGGCTGGTGTAAAAGGGTCAATAAGTAAAAACACGTATTTCGTTAATCCGCCGCCTCCACCACCAATTCCAGGTACAGCAAGCATCTTTGTATACTATATTGACATAACAACAAGACTGCCGGTACACCCGGCTGATGAAACTACATATAGGGACAAGCCTTATGGTACATATAGCATTGAAGCAAAACCGGCTCCAGCCGGTTACAAGCTGGATGCTTCAACTCCATCCCCTCAAAGTGTTACTGTGGATGCAGTCAATAACTTCAAAAAGGTAACTTTCTACTATTCGTCCACGTCTGGCGGGAGCTCAGGCAAACTCCCTACTGCAGTCATAACAGGCCTTGCTCAAAAAATGGCAGGTGAAAGCATCACCTTTTCAGGTAGCAGCTCCTTTGACCCCGACGGTACAATAGTGGACTACATATGGAATATCTCAGGCTCCAATCATATATATACCGAGCCGAGCAAGAGATCAACGAGGGTATGGTATCCGACTCCTGGAGAATATGATCTTGACTTAACGGTAGTGGATAATGATGGCTTGACCGGAGACTGCATGACAAGCATAAAGATAACGCCTCCAGTACCCACTGCTTCCATAGATTTCACAGGTAAGCAGAAGGAAAACAGGAAAGTAATTGTTAATGGGAGTAACAGCTATAGCCCTGCATATTATCCGATAAATAAGTATTCATGGTCAATGACAAATGGGGCTGATTCCAGATATATTGGTGCTTTTGGCAGTGATGTCAGTAAGGAAATGCTATTCAAGAAGGGACAGCAGTATAGCTTTACATTGAAAGTAGACAACACATTTGGGTTATCAGATACAGAAACAAAAGTACTTGCAATAACTCCAGATTTAGCTCCTGTTGCGGATTTTGATTTAGGCGGCAGTTCAAGCAGCATAGCAAAGGTTGTTAGAAACCCACAGGACAGCAACTATGCAACAATCAATGCGACCAATCTTTCAAGGTCTGTCGATGGTGATCCCATTAAGAAAACGGCACTCTTTTATGCTTATGATAGCAATAATGACAGCAACTTTGACAATGAAATATGGTATTACAGTATTGACGGATCAAATTGGATAGCTTCGGGGCTTGCTTATTCGCAGTTGGATTCTCTCGACCTATATAATCTGGATGGTGCAGCTAACCTAAGCAACTTCGTTTTAAAAACCCAGAAGGTGGGCAAATACAAGTTTGAAGCAAAAACCATTGAAGATATCCCTACTGAGGATACTATCCCACAATTTCTGACTCCGCAGGATTATAAAAGCAGTATGACTATAACATCAAAGCCCATAAACTCAAAGATTGTTGAAGTAATAAATACAGCTCCTACAGTAAGCTTTGAAATAAGGAAGAAGAAGCCCCTTGATCTTATTATTGTTACTGATTACTCAGGGACAAAACTATCTCAGCTTCAATCTGAGATAACTGTAATGGAAACAAAGCTGAGAGCATTGAATATTGATACAAAGGTTAGCATAATCACAAACAAAGTGCCAGTAGCAACTCAGACGGCGGCAAAATATGAATATTACAGAGATTTGCACTTCATAAGGCATATTATGGAGGCAGAAGGAACCAACTATTCATGCTACCCCCCAGGAGAGTTTAGAGATGAAGGCTTCAGACTGGAAACGATACAGGACTATGAAAAGCCTGCCAGCGAGATTCCTGTTAATGTACAATTCGGAGGGTCTTATCAATATATAGGAACTTACGGTACAATGTACGGAAGAAGTTATGGATCTACCTACAGGATTTATCACTCTGCGGGTTATTATGATTTAGGGGTAACTATATGGTATAATGACACTTCTGGATATTATCGCTGGTATAAGGATTGGCACATTGAACAGGTTTATGCTGATCCTTCGTTTAAAAAGGGTTATTTTATACGTACGGATACCTTCACTGTGAACAACATGGATGTAAACGGTATAAAAAACATATCACTCAGGGAAAACAGCGATAGGTATGTTATGCTGCTTTCTGACGGTAAAACCAAGGACTATTCAAAATCATTCGGGGAAACATTTTCATTGGGGAATCTGACTCAGGAGCTGAAGGACTATATCAAAAATAACAATATGAAGATTTACTCTGTACTTGATACAAAAACGATGAACAGTACGCTTCTCAACGAAATTATTGTTGATGTGGATGGTGCAGCTGGTATGTCAATGCAGCGCACAGCAGCAGGGGACGTATGGATAAGAAACATGAGCGGGAAGGTATACAAAATAGATGAAAGTGTACTAGGTAAAGTTAAAACAGTAATGAAGCCAAACCTTGTTGTGTTTGAGAGCGGTGTGGTCAAATACTTTGACGGAGAAACTATAAAGCCGTTCCCGATTTCCAATGTGACGGCTACTCATGATTATATGTATAATTCATTACTGGTTGCCAGCGGAGGCACCTTTTATGTCCTTGATCCAACTACACTTTTTATTAGAGAGACCCATTCGGGCTTTGAAACAATTACTGGATTTAGTAGTTGGGAAGAAGCTGGCGATCTATCCTTAGCAGGTGTACTTGTATTAACTACAGGACAAGCATATAGACTGGTTGATACTAATATAAATAGAGACACTGACGGATTATTCGGAACTTATAGAGAACCAATGCTGAGCGGACAGTCAATAAAAGAAACGTATTCCATGAGATATGTGGTTAGTTACTATCTTACTCGTACAGGCTCCTTATACAGGCGTTATTGGGATGGTGCCACATCCAACTACAAGCTTGAGCTTGTGGATACAAATGTTGCGAAGACAAGCTTTACTAGCGGGTCATATAATGGCAGTAATTGTTTTGATATGATCTACTTAAAGGCAGACGGGACAATCAGGGAAGACTATCCCGTAGTCGTCGGTCAACACAAGAAGAGGGATGGTGATGATGTTTACTGGGTCAATACTTACGGAAACACAGGCTTTAAAAGTATCACATCCCCTGTAAAGTTCAATGATATTGTTTCGTTGCGAATGTCTGGCTATGGTGTAGGCAGCGATAACAAGCTTTACAAAATGGTAAGCGGAGTTCCTACTTTGGAATACAACGATATTAAAGGTATTGAAAAGGCTAGTCAGGATTATGTTTTTTTCAGGTTGGCGAATGGGAACCTTTATTCCAAGAGACATTCAGTTGATGGTTGGGGAACGCCGACTATTGAAAGCAAGGTATACACTAATGTTGATAAAGTTGCCATTGCCGGCAGGCAGGTGAGCGGTGCTGCTCTTGATGAGCCATTGTTGTTATATAATAATGGTACTACGAATATAAACGTTATGCCTGTGAATATTACACTTATTAATCCGGCAACCGTCTATATGACAGTAAACAAATTTATTTCTGGCAGCCCATATAACAAAGCTTTTGGGGCTGGTCAATATGCACAGGCACTTAATGATATCGCAGGTTCATATTTGGCAGATCCTAGCTATTCAACAAATTACATACTTGTGAACGATGAAGTTGAAGTCAAGACATACTACAGTGATTATGAGAATGACCCGAAGTATAAGGAATACTGGACATACAAGCATGACCAATTCCATTTTGAGATTCCAATGGGCTTAGCCTCTTTTCATGGGAAGACAGTTAATGTTCCAATAACTAAGTTTGATAAAACCGGCAAGTATGCAATAGACCTGAAAATCAAGGATAATCCTCAAAATCAGGATGCTTTTAATGACTATAGGCTATCGAATGTTGGTATTGTAAGCCTAAACTTGTTTGTACATCGTAAACCTGTGGCATTACTAAAGATTAGTATTTCCCCTAATGGGGGTAAATGGCATGTACAAGCTTCAGATGCAGGAAGCTACGACCTAGATCATATAAGTGCGGCGAATAAGGGGATAACCGCTTCCGAATGGGCATGGAAAGAACAATATGAAGTTGGCTGGCATAACGAAAGAATGAATAAAACTGATTGTGATGCTGCAAAGGTATACTCTGTCAGATACAGAGTACGGGATATTGAAGGGGTATGGAGCGACTATAATACCATAGAAATTGACAATGATAATCCTCCTGTTGCGCTATTCACTATAGACAAGAATCCATTGCCGATAAATGAATATGCAAGGATAAAGGATCAATCATACACACAGAGTTTTTCAACTATTACTAGCTGGCATTGGAAAATAAAAAAGCTGAATGAAGATGGCAGTACACCTTTCGTGAATATTCAGAACAGTATTTTTCCCCACAGCAATAAGGGAACGGGGGGCTATGATGAAAATGTAAAAACAGACTTCTCCGATACCGGAACCGGTACCTATCGGTTATACCTGAGAGTAAAAGACAGCAATGGTCTTTGGAGTGACGGAGGAACTGACGGCAGCTTTAGCCTTGATGATTTTTATTGCCAGGACCTTGTTGTTCAGGAGAGCTTCAAAATTAGCAATTTTAGAGTAGTACAGGTAAAGGACCTGCACCTGGAAAGCTTCTATTACAACCGCTCCACTGGGCAATATGATGATATTGCTATGGGTGTCAATGAAATGGCCATTGACTGGAATAATTTCAGCGGAATGCTTCAAGGACTTACAAAGGGGTATTCCTTCCAGTTTGAGCTTGACACGGTCAATTTCAACGGAGCTAGCGACCAAATCGTTATTACACCGCACTTTTATACCTGTAGCGCCTCGGGGCGTGATGCTGAGGAGCGGGAGCTATACTGGGAAAACAGCGATCATGAGATTTTTAAAGCCGGAGAAGGAGCACATCAGGCCTGGGCGGAGATTGCCCTTGGAATGGATGATCGTACTATAGGAGATGAAGGCAAAGCAACCTGGAGAGGCTCCTACCTTATACCCGGGACAGCATGGGCGGTGCCTAAGGGTACAACCATGGAAAATGCGGTGTACAAAAGGATAGACAAAGACATAATTGTGAGCTTTGAGATTAAGGGCTACAGGGATGGGGAGCTGAAATTCGATTACAATCTCGAGCAGTGGCCTTTGGAGAGGGAGAACAGTAAATGGCAATATGAAATCGGCGACGTGATAAGGTATGACCACACCAAGTGCAACCTGGATGACAACAAAGTGATACTAAACAGACCTTAGAAAAAAGGTGCGTGTAACACTTTCTGACCGTGTTATGCGCACCTTATTTATAATCTTCTCCTCCGGAGCCTGATCCGGGGCTCTGGGATATAGGCATCGGGTTAACCGTGATGTATGAAACGTGAGGCTCGCTGGCAGCACCCTTGGAATCCGATACTACAAGACGTATCTCGTATTTTCCTACTTCTGGGAATATATAGGTCATATTCTGACTGGGAGAATTGTGCAAAGGCTTGCTGTCTCTGGATACTACCCATAAATAGGAATTTATGACATCGCCTGCGTCAGGGTCTGAGGCTTGACTTGTAAAAACTATCATTTCTCCCGGAATAGCCTGATCCCTGCTGGCTGTAAATGCTGCTACGGGCTTAGTGTTTGGTATTTCATCCTGGCCATTTTTCGATGCGGGCATACCGAAATCCTTAAGAGTGTACCATGCGCCGCCTGCCACAAGCAGCAGCAGCGCCAGCATGGCGATCCGCCTTATGGGTGTCAGCTTGCGTTTTGTCTTAGCTTTCTGGTAATTGCGTACTATCTGGCTTTCTACCGAGCCGGAGCCCATGAAAACCGAATAAATCAGAAGAGATCTGAAGTCATTGTATATTCTTGCAATGGAATCATATTTTCCCTCCAGACAAGCACTTATGATGGGGAATAGCGCCGGAGGCATATTATCCTTGGAATAATTCAGGTCGGTAGTGACCGTATTGGAAAAAATAGCACACAGTATTTCTCCTACTCTCCTACAAACATCACTGCCGGTCATTGAGATCATATCCGCAGTAAGCTTGAAATTGCAATTGAAACAGATATTCCTTTTACCCGTGACAAAAAGATTGTCAGTATCACAAAGTGAGTATACAATGAATGGGCTGAGTTTTTCAATATCGATGAGTTGGGTAAGTAAGCTTTCGGTAAGATACATCTTTTCCGTAAGCCTGAGGTTGTTAGCGGACAGGAAGTATTCCAGATCGGGCCCTGGGCAGATATTGCAGACGACATAGAAACAGAAATCCTCGTAGAAGGTTTCTACTATATTCCTGATATAACTGCATTTCTCCTTCGAGAAGTTGTCCTTCATGCTGTATATGGTATCGGCATTCCTAAACTCGTTGACGATATAATTGCCGGTGCCCTCGGTACCTGCCTTTTTTGCTGAATATACAGATTGTATTTCGTTTGAGAACAAGGTATCGAGTATTTCGTACTTTTCTGCAATAACACGATTGTCCATACAACCACCTCAACCTACAATATTCTACATAAAGCAATATTTTCCTTTTCCAAATAGCAGAATTTTTAAAAATATTTTGTCGCCCCAAGCCTTCCACTTGAGGGGAAGGTGATGCGCAGCACCGGAAGAGGTGTTTGGATGATTATGGACGAAAAAAAGTGCACCTGTTAAGGTGCAATATGAGTGGGGTTAACGATTGTGTGTGTCTCCATAAGCTATGAG
>CAZNMO010000068.1:0-6881 GCA_964574195.1 uncultured Clostridiaceae bacterium
ATGCCGATATGCTTATAACAGACAGCAGTATTATTAGCTTTCTTGTTCTCATTAACATCCCTCACTCTGTAATACATAGTTTTCCAATGTTTTAAAGGTGTATCCCTCGGATTCGAGATTACTGATGGTTTGAGACAGAGCCTCTGCTGTTGTATCCTTGGTATTGCTGTCATGCATGAGCACCACTGCTGTTTTCTTGTTTTTTGTGGTTTCACTGACCTTATTGACCAACTCAGCTGCGGGAATATGAAGGCCCTCGGCATCACCATTCAATGAATTCCAATCAATGCTGGTATAGCCCTCCTCCTTAACACGCTCCCGGAAGGGCAGACGCTTTTTTCCGAAGGAACCGGCAGGGAATCTTAAAATACTGGTTTTGAAGTCCTCACCCAGTATGCTTTTCAGCACCTTTTCGCATTTTTCCACATCAGCCATAAAATTGTCCGGACTTGAATAAATTAGCTTATAATTATGTGAATAGGTATGATTGCATATCAAATGCCCTTCGTCCTGTATCTGACATACCAGCTCAGGATTTTGCTCAGCCATTTCTCCTATAATGAAAAATGTAGCTTTGATATCATGCTGCTTTAATGTATTCAGTATTTTCGGCGTTACCAGGGGAGAAGGGCCGTCGTCGAAGGTCAGGTATGCTATTTTTTCTTCATAGTTGACTTTTTCTTCATAAAGCTGCCGTTCCTCAAGGATTTCACTGCTATTTAACTGCTCAACCTCTCCTTCCGGCTGTTGTACATCGGCCTCCGGGTTGGAGCTTGTCCCTTCACCGACTATGCCATCGGTCTTTTCCTCAACTGCAGCAGCTGCAGTTGAAGGCTCCAAGGATGATGCTTCCTGGAAGCCTATTGCCGGTAATAGTATCAGAACTAAAACAAGAACAAATACAAATCTTTTGATGAAATTCGTCATACATCTCTTCCCCCTTGAATATCCGTAATTACTATATATTTCTATGCTACTGCTTTTCTTTCGACATTGATTTACAAATGAGTTAAAATAGGTTACAGGAGAGTTAAGAAAAAACAGCTATGTTAACCATTTTGTAACACTTTACAGATATTGCATCTGCTACAATATAGATAGCCTTATATGAGAACAAGAGCTTGCATGAGAAGATCAGTCATAAAGCTGGAAATTGGAGTGATGTTTTTGGACACAGGAAAAACCAAGGTGATGATAGTAGAGGATGAGGGTTCCATCCGACGTTTTATTGCTATAAATTTAAACCGCAGCGGCTTTGATGTGCTGGAGGTGGAAAGCGGAGAAAAAGCCCTGGAGCTTTTCGAGATATTTTTACCCGCTGTTGTGGTCTTGGACGTTATGCTTCCGGGAATGGACGGGTTTGAAGTATGTCAAAGGCTCAGGGACAGCATGCCGGAGGTGGTCATTATAATGCTGACCGCAAGAGGCCAGGATATGGATAAAATCATGGGTCTGGAGATTGGCGCCGATGATTATATGGTAAAGCCCTTTAATCCATTGGAGTTAATAGCACGTATACGGGCAAACCTGAGAAAGTCGGATCATACAAAGTCAATGACAGATTCTTGCATCAAATATCTGGATCTGAGGCTGGATACAGCAGCACAAAGGTTCAGTAGAGGAAAAACTGAAATTGAACTTACACCGACGGAATTTGCCATTATGAAGGTGTTAATGATGTATCCGGGCAAAGCTTTTAGCAGGGATGAGCTCCTGAGTGTGGTATGGGGCAAGAACTACTTCGGTGATATGAAAAACGTTGATGTGCATATACGAAGGATCAGAGAAAAAGTCGAGGAGGACCCTTCGTGCCCACAGTTGATTGAGACTGTCTGGGGTATAGGGTATCGATTGCGGGGAATCCGAAATGAACAGTATTAAAAAAAGGCTGGTCGTCAATTTTTTATTTATTATAATCATTACTGTCGTTATTTTGGAGATTTCCCTGATTGGACTGGTAAGGCAGAATTATTACAAGAATCTGGAGGACAACCTGCTCAATCAAATCAAGGTATCCTCTGACCTGTATTTCAGGTATTTCTCCGATGCGACTCTGCATGAGAATGTGCTGAACAATGTTGATACCTTCTGGAAGCAGGCATCAGTGCAGGTGGAAATAATCGATATATCAGGAGATGTACTTATGGACTCCATAGGAGTTATCCCTCCAGATGTATTCAAAATGGAGGATGTCCAAAAAGCCCTGGCGGGACAAAATGGAAAATGGATAGGCAGTGTGGGCTACGATACGGAAAAGGTCATGGCGATTTCATACCCTCTCAAGTCCGGAAATGAAATTGTAGGTGTGCTGCGATTTATTGCATCCCTGAGGGAGATAAACCGTGAGATAAGGCGCATTGCTCTTGTCTTTGTCGGATTTGGAGGCTTGGTTATACTGATTTCCGGTTTTTTCAGCCTATTTCTGGCAAACTCCATTGTCAGGCCGCTGAAGGAGGTCACAGCTTCAGCTGAAAAGATGGCCTCCGGAGATTTTAATGCCGAAAGTACAAAAAAATCAGAGGATGAAATTGGTAAGCTCTCGGATACCTTGAATTATATGGCAAGGGAAATATTGAAGAAGGAGCAGTTGAAAAACGACTTCATTTCTTCAGTATCTCATGAGCTGAGGACACCCTTGACCTCTATCAAGGGTTGGGCAGTTACCCTGAAGAACGGTTTTGAAGACAGGACCATACTGATGGACGGGCTTGACATTATAGAGAAGGAAAGCGACAGGCTCACCCATATGGTAGAGGAGCTCCTGGACTTTTCAAAGTTTATTTCAGGGAAAATCACTCTGGAAAAGCGGCCGGTGGAGGTAACAAGCATACTTGAGCATATACGAAAGCAGTTGCTTCCAAGGGCAGAAAGGGAGCAGATCGACTTTCAGGTATCCTATGGTCTGGGTTTTCCCTTGCTGGATACTGATGAGAACAGACTAAAGCAGGTTTTTATAAATCTGCTGGACAATGCCTTCAAGTTTACTCCCAGAGGCGGCAGCATATCACTTTGGGCGTACTATGCAGATGGCACCTTTTACTTTAATATCAAGGATACCGGGTGCGGCATTGCAGAGGAAGAGCTGCCCAAGGTAAAGGAAAAATTCTACAAAGGCAAGTCAAGCAAGTCCCAAAACGGCATAGGTCTTTCCATTTGTGATGAAATCATAAGGCTGATGCATGGTACCCTGGAAATAAAAAGCACGGCGGATCAGGGGACAGAGGTATTGATAACTTTGCCGCAATTGGAGCGTGGTTAAGTGAAACATTATTTTGCTTGTTTTGTTATAGTATTGATAATTCTTTCTGCCACAGCTTGTTCCGGCGGCCCAGGGGAAGCTGCAGACAAGGTCGGCCCTCCCCACAACAGCCTTACACCTGTCGTGGGAACCTGGAAGGTAGACGGAGTAATAGAGGGTGAGGCCCTGAAGCAGGGAGAGGTGTCCGAGCCTTGGGCAGGGAAGGAGCTTCAATTTTCCGAGGATTATGCCCTGTTTGGGGATAGTATACTGGAAAAGCCACGTTACAAAATCAAGAAAGTGGATAAGGAAGAATATTTACTGTACGGACATAAATCCTTTCCAAAGGAGCTGAACCTGTCTGGCAAGGAGCTGGATGTAATCACCATTACGGATGAAGAAAAGTATATTTGCGAGATCGTCAGGGTCAATGCTGAGACATTAATACTGGATATGGATAACCGCAGCCTTTATTTGAAAAAAATATCACAACAGGTAAGCCGGCGTTCTGATATAAGATATCATGATATCAGCGGCAGCCTGGAGCCGACAGCAGATACCGGAAAGGGGCTGCTCAGGACAGGTGTGCTGGTCGGACTCTGTTCCCCTGTTACAAACCGAGACAATAAAGCGGATAATTCATATAATTACCGAACCCTTTGGATAGCTGCCACGGATAAAAACCTTCATCCGATATTGAGTGTACAGGGTATCCTTTTTCCCAGAAGAAGCGGGTTCTGGCGTATTGAGACAAAAAGATCGGCAGATACAGGAAAAGCGGAGGATACCATCATTGCACAACCTGTAATAATTGATCAGCATTGGGATAGAAAAGCTGTCTCTATGGAGGCAGTGCAGCAGGAAGCTGGGGTTGGAGGTGTCACCAGGCGGATTCGCTATGTGGGCAATGATTATGTGTCTATTGAAAGCATATATGCAGATACACAGGAAAGCGTGCTTCAGGTGCTGCCGATAGACAGCCTGCCGGGAATAAAGGAAGTCAAGCTATCGGATTTGTCCGGTGAGGTTGGAACTACTTTCATGGAAGAGGGCAGGAGGAAGGCAATGGAGCAGCTAGAAGTTGAAGGGGACAGCCTGACGGTCAATAAGCTGCAATCAGAATCCTTCGGTTTGGAACGGAAAATGGGACACTGGTTTTTTAAGGGAAGGATCAACTATCATCATGGTACTAAGATGTATTATTCCGATTACAATATCAACGTGATTCCGCCTGCAGAGCTGGTATTCTATGATGAGCTGTCCGTTCCCTGGACTGCCGTCAAGGATAAGGCTCCGGAAGCTGTGGACGTTTTTACCTCTCCCAACAGGGATATTGCCATTGTGACAACAAGGAAGGAGCTAGTTATTTTTGGTATCAGCAATGGTAAACTGGATGACCAGCCCCTGAGCAAGGTGCCTATAAGGGCCGGAGAAACCGTCATCATGTCGGAATGGGCCACAGGCCGATATGTAGAAGCCTGGGAGAGTAGTATTAAAGAATAGGAGGGAGGGTGAAATCCATGGAATGTGAACATTGTCAGAATATCAGGAAGGCTTCTGAAAAAAGCTGTATCGCGCGGGTTCCCATATTCAGCAGTCTTTCCCCTGAAGAAATGTCCGAAATAGCTATGATAACTACAGCCAGAACCTTTATGAAGGGTGAAGTAATATATCACGTAGGTGACCTGGAAAACAAGCTATATGTGATACACCTGGGGAGAGTCAAAATATCGAATCTGTCAGAGTCGGGGAAAGAGCAGATCATAAGGATATTGGGGCCTGGGGATTTCCTGGGAGAGCTCTCGCTGTTTGTTCAGGCACCACTTAACAATACTGCAGAAGCTCTTGAGTCTACCAATGTATGTATGATAGACGGGGTAAAGCTGAATGGGATAATAAGCAGAAACCCCAGTATTGCTGCCAAGGTAATTGAAGAGCTGAGTAAAAGGCTTCAAAAGGCAGAGCACCTGATTGAATCCCTTGGACTCCAGGATGTTGAACAGAGGGTGGCAGATACGCTACTGGAAATGTCGGAGGGTAAGGTGGAGATTCAACTGGCCATAAGTAAAAAGGACCTTGCCGCACATATGGGCATAAGTCAGGAGACCTTGAGCAGGAAGCTGACACAGCTTCAGGATATGGGTCTGATAGAGCAGATAGGACACAAGAAGATACTAATACGGGACCGGGAAGGCTTGAAAGCAATTGTGCCGGGAACGGATCAATAGTATACAGGCAAATATAAGAAACCGATCAATCATAATAGATTGATCGGTTTTTCCATATCCTGTAAATATAACATTCCATTTTTGGGCACATTCTATCTATATAATAAATCAAGCGAAAGAAAAAGTCTATATTTTTTTTCTCAGTTGCGTTATATTAATTAAGCCGGTCAATGAGATATGGATACAGAGTAAAAGCAGAAGGGAGTGAAAACAATGACATTAAGGGAACACCCTGATTATAACGAAGAAACAGAACGGCTTAAGTACACAATTGATTATATTGAGAAAAAGATCGCAACTGCAAAAGAAACCAGAAAGGAGCTTGCGGCTGACAAACAGGCTGCATATATCGGGCTCAACACTCGGGAGAGCAGCGAAGGCTATTCGCGTATCATGCTGAACTCAAGGTTCATGGATAATCTGGATAAAAATTTCGAAGGACTGAACAAGGCTGCCAGCAAGCCGTACTTTTCAAGGATCGATTTTAAGCATAAAGGGACGGAGCATACGGCTAAATACTATATTGGCAAAACGGCGGTGACAAAGTCGGAGGATAATGAGCCTCTTGTGATAGACTGGCGTTCACCGGTAGCAAGCGTCTACTATGATGGGATGCTGGGGCAGGTCTCCTATCCTACTGTGGAAGGTATTGAAGAGGGAGAGCTTCTGCTGAAAAGGCAATATACCATCAATAAAGGAAGGCTTGAGGATATCCTTGATATAGGTATTACCACCAATGACGCATTTCTGCAGGCTGCATTGGGAGAGTACAAGGATGACAGGCTGAAGGATATCGTATCGACCATTCAAAGCGAGCAGAATGAGATAATCAGGGCGGACATAGAGGATCCCATGGTCGTACAAGGGGCTGCGGGAAGCGGTAAAACAACCATTGCCCTACATAGGATAGCCTATCTTATATACAACTATGGAAAAAACTTTGATCCCCAAAGCTTTATGATCATAGCTCCCAACCGATTGTTTTTGAAGTATATATCTGAGGTGCTCCCTGAGCTTGGTGTAGAGCAGGTAAAGCAGACTACCTTTGTGGAGCTGGCTTACGATCTTCTTGAGACTTCATACAAGCTGACGGATACGGATGAAAAACTGGTCAGGCTTATAAAGGCAGAGGAAGCGGAGGAAAAACTTCAATTATTGAAGGAAGTGTCGCGATTCAAAGGCTCTCTGGAGTTTAGGGACATGTTAAGCAGGTATGCGGACCATGTAATACAAACCTTTGTGCCGGATCAGGATTTCCGTCTTGAAGAGCATACCTTGTTTACAGCAGAAGACATCAGGAAAATGATGCTTGAGGATTTTTCCAACTATCCATTATATGAAAGGCTTCCGGAGCTCAAGAAAGCCTTGTCGAACAAATTGAAACGGGATAAGGTACGAATTATCAGGGAAGTGAT
>CAZNMO010000068.1:6891-21608 GCA_964574195.1 uncultured Clostridiaceae bacterium
AGTATGATGCCCGGATAGGGTATCTGCTGGATGCCACCGAGCCTTCGGAGGAAAGGCGGGAAAGGGTGATCCATCTGACGGAGGAAAGAGATAAAAGGGTGAATAGCTTGATGCACACCTCAAAAACAGCAGTGGCGAAGTATCTGGAGTTGTTTCCCAAGCGCGATGTAACAGCTTATTACAGAGAACTGGTAACAAACCCCGATAACATGGAACGCTTTGGAGAAGGTTTGCTGAATGTAGAGGCAGCAGTGTCTCTGACAAGCAGCACAAAACTGCTCCTAGACCAAAAAACAATTGAGCATGAGGATCTTGCACCTCTTCTTTATATGAGATCGAAGCTATTCGGCTTCAAAAAGAAGCCCGACATAAGGTATATAGTTATTGATGAAGCACAGGACTTCAATCTGTTCCAGCTATATGCCCTTAAAAAGATATTCAATACCGAGCTGTTTACAATTGTGGGGGACCTGGCGCAGGGGATACATTCCCACAGGGGTATCGGCGACTGGAAGGCTGTATCGGAAAAAATATTTACACACCGGAAGTGCAGATATCTTACATTGGAGCAAAGCTACAGGACAACCATAGAAATAATGGATGCGGCCAATGGAGTCATAAAGCTGGGATGCAAAAAGGCTATGGCGTTGGCAAAGCCTGCGGTAAGGCATGGTGACAGGCCGGGAATATATCGCGCAGGTTCGGCGAAGGACTTTTACTCCCTGCTGGAGGACAGGATACAGATTTTAAAGGATAAAGGCTACCATACAATAGCGGTGATATGTAAAACTTATGATGAATGCAAAAAAGTCAAAGCGCTTATGAAAAAGAGCAGAAGAGTTGCTCTGAAGCTGCTTAGCCCTGAGAACTCCGATTATTCGGGAGGTATAATGATATTACCCTCTTATCTGGCCAAGGGGCTTGAGTTTGACGCCGTTATAGTTGCAGCGTTGGAAGAGGATTATACTGACAGAGAGCTTGACCTGAAGCTGCTTTATGTGGCAATGACCAGAGCACTGCACAATCTTGAAATAATTTGCAGCAGCGGGAATATGGCCTTGCTGGATAAAACCGACAAAGGGCTGTTTGCAAGATAGGATAGAATTTAGAAAGGCTGCAAATATAATATTTGCAGCCTTTTCGCATCTACTTCTTTTTTTCAACCTTTGAATTTTTTTTAAGCTGTTCATTCTTTTCTGTTCTTTCATTTACAATAGATCTCTTCAGCTTAAGAGTTTTATCATTTTTAAAGAGCTTTGTCCTGATAAGCTCAAGCAGCTCCTTATCCTTGAAGTATCTCTTTGGAAGTACGAAGGCCAGCTCCTTGTCATCTATGAACAGTGCGAAGCCATGTTTGAATTCGAATATCTTGTACATCCTGTTCCAACGGTATTCTAGTGTCTTGCCATTAAAGACA
Source organism: uncultured Clostridiaceae bacterium (assembly GCA_964574195.1). GTDB lineage: Bacteria > Bacillota > Clostridia > Lutisporales > Lutisporaceae > BRH-c25. Next base: position 8,309 of record CAZNMO010000068.1, read on the forward strand.
ACGATGAATTTGTCTTCTGTGATGGTAACATCAATGTACTTGTCAAGGAAGCTGTGTGTTTTGGCATCTTTATATGAGATAAGGTATGTCCTTGAAAATGGCAGTGAGAACAGTATTATTATTACGAGATCCAGCAGCATGCCCTGACCGCTTTTCCAGGTCAGGCCACCGGTAGCGCCGGCAATGTATGCATGTGAGAACAAGCTCAGGGTATAGATAAACATAATGATTCCGCAAATGATATTTACAATAAATGCAGAGGGCTTCAGGCTAAAAAGAGAAAAATAATAGCGGTAATAATCCAACATGGTAAGCTTGACCTTGAGATGGTAGGTGTTTTCCTGCTGCTCGTTCATGTATATCACTCCTCTTAAACAGTATAGTTACATTATAACATGATTTTGATAAGGTTTTTTTGCATATTTGCAAAAAAACTACCCGAGCGTTTCAACGAGGCAAGGATATATGCCCATCGCTATTTATAAAAACTGTTAATAAAAGCACTATTAAAGGGCGGGTTAATCGCCTCGTTATATTGAATTTTTGACTTCAGGTCTATAAAAAAATCTGGTAATGGTTCGCGCGGTATTTTCATATTCTACTTCAGCCACAGTTGAATAAATTATCTATAGAAGAATTATTCCGGAGGTGTGTTGTGAAGTTGAATTTTGGAAGGAACAGCCGCAGATTGAACATATTGCTGGTCACATTGGTGGTGTGTGTTTCTCTGATATACAATTATATGGGATACGGAGAGCTGTTGAATGTCTTCAGAAACAACAGCAGAGAGCTTCCCATATACTGTGTGGATACATCAGAAAAGAAGATCGCCATATCCTTTGATGCAGCTTGGGGAGCCAACTATACAGAAGACCTGCTGAAGATATTGAAGCAGTATGATGTAAAGACCACCTTTTTCCTGGTCGGTTTCTGGGTCGACAAGTATCCGGAGATGGTGAAGCGGATAGCCGAGGAAGGACATGAGATAGGCAACCATTCTTCAAAGCATCCTCATATGTCTCAGCTTTCAAAGGAGCAGATCAGGAAAGAACTGACAAATACTTCGGAAAAAATAGAAGCTATGACCAATAAAAAGGTTACTGTTTTCAGGCCGCCCTTTGGAGATTACAACAACAGGCTGATAGAAACCTCCCGTGAGCTGGGGCTGCAGGTGATACAATGGGATGTGGATTCGTTGGACTACAAGGATTACGGCACAGATGCCATAGTAAAAAGGGTATTGTCAAAGGTCAAGAGCGGTTCTATTGTATTATTCCACAACAATGCCACCTATACCAAGGATGCCCTGCCCATTATATTAGAGAACCTCCAGAAGGAAGGGTACAGGATAGTACCGGTTTCGGAGCTTATTTACAAGGAGAACTATTACATAGACCATACAGGGATGCAGAAACTGCTGAGGTGAAATGAGTCAGGTATGCTGTGCTTATAGGGAAAGATCCTTCATTTCGCTCAGGATGACAGTTGATCGTCATCCTGAGCGGAGCGAAGGATCTTTAAAAATCGTTCATACCAAATCTTGGACACATGATCCCGTCGGAGTGCCATGCACAGCTACGGCATCTCAGGCAGGTTATTATCTCGGCATTTTCCATTGCATGCCTGGTCCAGTTGTGGTCGGCCAACTGACTTTTCCCAACAGCAACGAAGTCCGTCATATCATTTTCTGTCAGGTATGCAGCTTTCTCGGGGGTATCGATGCCAAAGACCACTATTACAGGTACATGGACATGTTTCTTTATCTCAGTACCAATATATACGATCCAGTGATAAGGGAAGCCTTCAGGCGCCTCTGGTGCCTTATCGCCTTTGATGCCGGAGGATACATTAAGTATGTCTATGCCGGCCTGCTCCAATATTTTTGCTACTGCTATCCCTTCTTCAAGAGTAGGCTCATTTCCACCCATCCTGTAGCCTATTATGAAATCCTCCCGCACTACCTTTTTTATACCAGCTATTACTTCCAGGGCAAAACGCGACCTGCCTCCCAAATCTCCTCCGTACTCATCACTTCTCTTGTTGACAACGGGCGACATGAACTGGTTTATCAGGTAATAATGCGCTCCATGAAGTTCTATGCCGTCAAAGCCTGCCTTTTGAGCTCTTATTGCTGCCTGGATGAAGTCGTTCTGAGCAGCTTTCAACTCCTCCTTAGTCATAGCTCTGGCGTTGGATCTTCCGGATATATAGTCAGAAGGGGCAAGGGAGGTTTCTACCACTGCAGAGGGAGTCATGAAGCCTGCGTGATGTATCTGTATAAGTACGACTGCTCCATGCTTGTGGCAGGCGGCTGCTATCCTGCTGAGTCCTTCAATGTGTTCGTCGGACCATATTCCCAGCTGTGTGTCAGCAAGCCTTGCATCCTTGTTTATGCAGGTTGCCTCAACAATTATGAGGCCGGTTCCGCTTTCTGCGATCTTTTCATAGTGTTTGACATGATTATCAGACACAAAGCCTTTGCTATCGGTCCAGCCAAAGCATACCATTGGCGGCAGCACCACACGGTTCTTTATAATATGCCCTTTAAGGGTATAGGAATCAAATAATTTACTCATTTTATGCCTCCTACTAGTTAATATGAGACTAATATATTATTCTATTTTATTCTTACAAATAATGCAATACCAGTACCTGAGGAAGCCCATTTTTCTGCGCAGGTGCTTTTCCATTATTCGGTTACACGCTTTCTTATCCAGTAGAGTGGAGGCTTCAAGCCCTCCATAGAACTCGGAATAACAGGCTTCAACTATCTTCTCCAGCTGTTCGGAGAGCTTCCTGTCCTTCATAGATCGCACATATTCCAGCTCACAGCGCTCTTCAGGGATCGCTTCTCCTGCAACTTTCAGCCTTTGGGCTACGTGCCGGTAATAGGGTATGCAGCTGGCTTCCTTGAGTATTCTGTTTGTAAGCCGCTTATGAATCAGCAGCCGATAAGCTGTATAGACTAGGGCAAACAGCAGCAACACAGCGGGAATGGCCAGCATCGGATAGAAAAACAGTGAAAGCAGTGAGCCATAGTATTTCAGATAGTTGCTGCCATAGCCTTCACCAGAGGCATCAGAATACTTGCCGTCTCCTTTTTTATACCTGTCTGAATCAAATCTGTCTCGATACTCTCCGGAGTTTTCCAGGTCTTCAGGCTGGGCTCCCTGCGGTACACAGTCGGCTATACTCCACAGATCAGCTTTTGAAGCTACAAGGATCTCAGGCCATGCATGAGCCCTGTAGTTCCTCACTATGTAAAAGCCTGCGGTGTCCTTTTCATCATCCATGTTGAAGCCCTCAACATATCTGGCCGGTATCCCTGCAAGCCTAAACATGATTGTTGCTGCAGACGCGAAATAGGTGCAATAGCCCTTACGTTCACTGAAAAGGAAATAGTCGACAAAATCCGTATTCTCCGGAACCATCGACACCTGTAGGGAATAGGGGTAGTAGTTTTTCAAATGGTTCATTATCCTTTTTACCCTTTCGCCAGGAGTGCGGCAGCCTGAAACAAGCTGCTGCACCAGCTTACGTGTGCGGGGGGACACGCTTTCAGGTATTTGCAGAAATGCTTTATAAGTGCTTTCGATGTTCTGACTGCCGATTTCATAGTCAATCATGTACTCGGCGCCTTCTGCAGCCGTGAAGCTTTCAATGCCTGTACTGCTCCGATAGTACTTAATGGTGTAGGGCTCACTGATCGTAGACTTTCCCATGAGCATGAGTGTTTTGAAGGAGTCATACATTACCTTGCCGTCTTTTGCATTGACGCTTATTGTGTTGGGCGGTGAGAAAATGGTAGAGGTTGCTATTCCATAATGAAATATTGACATTTTTTCTATAACAGGCTTTTTCTCCGTTTTCCCTGACATTAGTCGGTTGAAATCAGGATCCGGAACAGTCAGGGAATTCATGCCTAAGACTGAGTATTCCTCAGCGCTTTTACTCCAGCTTTGACCGTCATAAAAATCCTTTATGGAGCCTCTCAGGTAACTGGGATGATCAGCTTTTATCCTGATTGCGGCAAGGGTGTCCAATCGTACAGGACCGCCCAGTCCTCTCCCGGAGCCGCCGTAGCCTGTATTGGAAAGGTCGAAGACCGCTTTCCTGCTGCTGTCTGTCATAAGTGCCTCATCTATGGCATATTCACTTCGCAGCTGTACAATACTTCTTGAGCCGAATATTTTTATCATGTAAGCCGAAAGAAAGGTAAATGCCAATGCGGTAGCAATAGTGTATATGAATATGTTCCTGAAGGTCACATCAACCTTGATGGCCTTATCAGCAGGCTTCCCGGCTATACTATGATACTTGCACAGGCTGAAATACACCAGGCTCAGGAATATGAACCAAGGAATGTGCTTTGACAACAGTCTGTCCAGCCCATTGTTCCAAAATGAAAACATGAATACTGTAAAAACTACGATGGTAAGCTCGCCTCTGCCCTTGGAGCAGAGTACTGAGGCTATGGCAGTAACAAGGGGTATTATGAATATCAGGAAAGGCAGGAATTGCTGAAAATAGGTCTCGGTTTCGTTATATATCCCCAGATTTATACTGTTATAGTTTTGAAGGATGTGGTGTTCCCAGAGGGGCGCAAGCTGCTCATGCATAAACAGCGGTACAAGGGCTGAAAGTGCCAGGAAAACCAAGGCTGGCCTTAAAAGTGCTTTTGCTGCAAGCAGCGAATAAACCAGGTATAGTAGTATACCTGCAGCAAAGAGCATCAAGATAATGGTATATTCAAAATCAACGATCCTGTAGCAGGAAACGGTTGCCCTGCACAATAGCAGTATATAGACCAATATGAATACACTGTGAAAGTTACGATATACAATATCTGAAAGCCTAAACGCCTGTTTTGCCATAAGCCAGCCTCCTGATCAAAAATCGATGTATTCACTGAAATGCCTGCATTCAACCTGTGCATTTGCCAACATGGAAGAGTATTCTCCAATATGCGGTTCATCAGCACAGCAGAATACTGAGATGGAATAGCCGGAGCTGCCCATTTGCACAAGGGCTTCAGTCAGCGGGGCATCCAGCCTGGCGGTTACTATTGCTATCCTGTTCATCCTGTGAAGACGGAAGGAGTTCTCATATATGTACTGGTAAAGCTCAAGGGTGCTGTCGCTTTTCTGGGTAATTATATAGTCCAGGAACCGGCTGAAGCCGGTTTTGTCTTCCAGCTCAAAATATCTTCCGGTGGAAGTATTCAGAAAAACCTTTATGCAGAGATCCTTGCGGATCAACTGGTTGATTACAGAGGCTGCAAAGTCAATGATGCTTTCCTCGACGGCGCTTGTGTTGTCGAATGAATAATTCTGTTTGTTCATATCTATGAAAAGTACCATCTCTTCACCGGAAATGGTGTCCAGATTTTTGACATACAGGTCATCCTGCTTGGCGCTAAGCTTCCAATGTACTTTTTTCAAACTGTCGCCCTCCCTGTACTTCCTGACATCCCTTATGGTGCTCTGGTCCTCGCTGGTGCTGGAAGGGTCATTGGTTTCGTGGTATATATCAAGGCCTCCCAAGGCTAGGGGGGAGATCCTATATATTTTGGGGTATACCTTTATACTTATACCGGTATCAATGCTTTTTTCAAAACTGGTGGTGTGGAATAGGTCGGATATCCTTACATGTATGTCATCCAGCCGGTGGACTCCTCTGACAGGAAATCTGAGCTCGTTTTCTATCCAAATATTTTCATCCCAGGTGGTATCACGCAGATATCCTGAAAAGCCGCTTCTGGATGACGCAAAAGCATTGCTCCGTACTTCTACATACGGTATAGGGACAGGCAGATCGAATTTCAACTTGGTGAGTATGTTTGATGAGGCACCGGCATTGAGAAGCGTTTCACTGCAAGTGACCTCGACATCAAAAGCCTTACGTACTGATCTTATATAAATATTTGAGGCTATTAGAATTATTAGAAATGCATAAAAAATAAAGAAGGGCAGGTTGCCGCCGAATAACAGTGAGAATATGAATAGGCACGCAGTAATAAGGATGAAACGGCGGTTCACCCTAATCATTGATATATACCCTGGGGGCATACGTCTTATCAAGTATTTCAGCTATGATCTTACTGCTGTCAAAGCCATTGGCCCTGGCCAGAGAGGAGATGGTTATCCTGTGGCTAAGTACCGCTGATGCATTTGACTTGACATCCTCGGGAATAACAAAATCTCTATTGTCGATAAAAGCTCCGGCCTGAGCTATCCTGAGCAAGGACATGGATGCCCTCGTACTGGCGCCAAGTGCTATATATTTGCTGTCTCTGGTGGCATTGGCTATTCTTACGATATATTCGGTTATGGACTTTGATACCCTGATATTTCTTACCATTTCCTGGAGCTTGATGATATCCGAGGCATCAGCCACTTTTGTTATCTCCTTCAAAGGTTCTCCCTTGCTGTAGGTCTGCAGTATATCAGCTTCACTTTTTTCATCTGCATAGCCTATGCGGGTCTTTATCATGAACCTGTCAAGCTGCGCTTCAGGCAGGTTGAAGGTACCCTGGTATTCAACGGGATTCTGAGTTGCCAGTACTATAAAGGGCTTTTGCAGATAGTAGGTGTTGTTGCCCTCTGATACCTGGCTTTCCTCCATGACCTCCAGCAGTGCAGATTGGGTCTTGGGGGAGGTCCTGTTGATCTCATCGGCCAGAACGATATTTGCGAATACCGGCCCTTTCTTGAATTCAAAGGAGCCTGAGTTTTTATTGTATACAGAGACACCCAATATATCAGACGGAAGCAGATCAGGGGTGAACTGTATCCTGCTGTAGGTAAGGTCCAGCGATTTTGCCAGTGCCTTTACCAAGGTGGTCTTGCCTACACCGGGGACATCCTCGATAAGTATGTGGCCTCCGGCGAATATACCCTTGAGTATTTGGTACAGCTCGGGTGTCTTTCCTATAATGACCTTTTCGATATTGGACACTATACTTTTTATAGTCTCATGGCCGCTCATGTACTCACCTCTCATACAAAATCTGCAATGTCAAACAACATCTATTTTACCATAATTATGCAGCGGATACATCAGATAAAAAATATGAAAAAGTAGAAACGATACCAATTATGTCAGAAGTGTGTTATTTTTAAGATGTATGATAGAACGTAAAAGAAGAAGAATAAGGTTATATACTAGAAAGGTTGGATGAGCATGACAGGAATCGAACTGGTGGCACCGTGTAATTTTGCGGTGGAAGCCGTTTTATCAAGGGAGATAAAAAACCTGGGCTACGAGGTCTCCAAGGTGGAGGACGGAAGAGTATCCTTCATCACAGACGAGGAGGGCATATGCAGGTCAAATCTTTGGCTGCGTACGGCGGAGCGCATACTTGTGAAGGTGGGCGAATTTGATGCGGTCACCTTTGAGGAGCTGTTTGAAAAGACCAGAAAACTGGATTGGCACAACTTCATACCGGAGGATGCCGAATTCCCGGTTGCAAAGGCGTCATCGATCAAGTCCAAGCTTTTCAGTACCTCAGACATACAGGCCATTGTGAAAAAAGCAGTGGTCGAGAGCCTGAAGACAAGGTACAAGGTGGATTGGTTCAAGGAAACAGGTGATCGCTATCCGATACATGTATTCCTGAACAAGGACAGGGTATCCCTTTACCTGGATTCCAGCGGGTCGGCCCTGCACAAAAGAGGCTACAGGGAAATTTCCAATGCTGCGCCTATAAAGGAGACTCTTGCCTCAGCCATGGTACAGCTTACACCCTGGAGAGAGGACAGAGCCCTCATAGATCCTTTCTGCGGCTCCGGGACCATACTTATAGAAGCGGCTATGCTCGGACTTAACATTGCTCCGGGCTTGAACAGAAGCTTTGCTGCCGAAAGCTGGAGGTGGATACAGAAGGACACCTGGGAAAGTGTAAGGGAAGAAGCCCGTTCTTTGATCAAGAAGGATGTCCAGTTGAACATTCAGGGCTATGATATAGATGAGAACGCACTAAAGATAGCCCGCAGCAATGCAAGGCTTGCAGGTATAGAGGGAAAGATACATTTTCAGAAGAGAGATATGAATGAACTAAGCAGCAAGGATCATTACGGCTTTATAGTCACCAACCCGCCTTATGGTGAAAGATTGTCCGATCAGAAGAGTGTGGAAGGCTTGTATAAGGAAATGGGAAAGGTCTTCTCACGCCTTGATACCTGGTCCTTCTATATAATTACCTCCCATGAGGATTTTGAGAGATTTTTCGGCAGAAAAGCTGATAAAAAGCGTAAGCTTTATAACGGAATGATGAAAACGGATCTTTATCAGTTTTACGGGCCGAAGCCTCCAAGGCGCACACCTCGGGAAGATTCCACAGTAGAAGTGCTATAGTAGTATGGTGTGATACAAAAAAATGGCAAGCAATAGATCCTTCGTTTCACTCAGGATGACAGTTGAACGTCATCCTGAGCATAGCGAAGGATCTTGACCTATGTCACATACCTGGCCCCCTTAATATAATATATAAAGGGGGTAGTATTATGGATAGGAAGATCCTTAGGGAGTTGAAAAAGGTATTGGTGCTTGAGGCCCTTTTCACCGGAGCGTCGTCCCTGTCCAAGGTGTTTGATGAAACCGGGGATGAGCTTGATGATATGATAAAGTATATGGATCAAAGATTTCAATTGCAGAATGTTATGAACAGTAAGCTTTTTAAAAGGGAAAAACTTTAGATGAAATGAATGAAAGTATCCGGTAATAGTAAATCTGTTTAAGCTTTGCTTAAACAGATTTACTATTGTATAGGAAAGTATAACTTTCCTATACAATAATAATACTGATTTATATGCCGTGCCAGAATTTTCGACTCTGTCGAAAAAGGCATATGGCAGGCAAATACGGCGAAGCCGCATTTGTACTTACCTGATAATATACATAAATTAAGTCCAGTTTGCAAAGGATAAAATAGAGGTTATACCTGATTTATTAAAGCACATCAATATGCGGAGCCTGGATCGCATTGCTTTCTGTTTCCGCGCAATATACAGGAGTTGGTAAAATGAAAGTGGACAGTATGGGTGGCATAGGAGTAACAGCAGATCCGCAAAAGGTAAGACCTGGTATGATATATGTGGATCTGTCTGTAAAGAGAAACAAGCATCAGATATATGAGGCATATATCAACGGTGCAGCTTTGATTTTTACGCCTCACAACATTTCAGATCCGGAATTGCCGGTAATAAAGGTAAGAAGCACCCGTGACACGCTTTATATGCTGATTGAGAGGTATTTTGCCAAACATGGGCATCAAGCAAAGCTGATAGGACTTCTCGGAGACGGAAACCAAACCATATTGATGGAGATGATACAAAACATATTGCTTGGTCGGAGTTCACCTGAATATGTAAGCAATCACAGCAACGGTATTGGAGGGCTTCGTGTTATTGATGAGTTTTTCAATGCATTTTCAGATATGTATATGCATGGTATGGACATTATTCCTATCAATATAGACTGCGATCCCGGCAGTATTTTTTATCTCGACGGGATGAATCTCGACTGTGCTGTAATGACTGGCATGAACACATTTGAAGGTACTCTGCAGAGTAGTACTGTTATGGATTATCTTCTGAGGCTTTCAGAGAAAAAGGCTATAATCATCAATAATGATGATTATAGCTGTCTGAAAAACGGTGATAATGGCAGACGGGTCATTACCTACGGGCTGAACAAAAAAGCCGTAGTGACTGCCTCAAGCATAGATGTTGACGAGACCACCTGTTTCAATTATTGTGTCCAGAGCAGCTTCCTCAACAGGAACGGCGCAAAGGTGGAGCCCTTTGAAATTCCGATGCGGCTAAATGCATTGGGTACATACAATATATATAGTGCCCTTGCGGCAATAACCTGCGGCCTTTATTACGATATTGATATAATGAAGATAAAGGCTTCTGTTGAAGGCTACAAGACTCCGGCAAGACATTTCCAGAAAATTTACGAAGGTGAGTTTACCGTAATCGACAGCTATTGCGGCTCAACCAGGGACTATATAGCAGCCTTCGATTCCTTACAGGTATTGAGCTATGATGATCTGCTGCTGATCGTTTCTGTTGCGCAGAATAAGGAGCATGCCTTCCATGAGGAAAAGGCAAGGCTCATAACGGAGTGGGCCGGGCTGCTTAAATGCAAGGAAGTAATACTTACCAGCTGCATGGATGGTAGTGACCGGATGGGAGAGCTTCCTATCAAAAGTATTCGTATCTATAAGCGGATATTCAAGGAAAACGGACTGCCGTTCAAGTATTATCACCTATTGCAGCATTCGATCGAGAGAGGCTTGTCGATGATAAAAAAACGAGGTTTGATCGTAATGCTTGGGAGTGAAGAGATGAATATCGGTCATAGGCTTTTGGCAAGACAGCTGAGGCCGGTCATCGACAGGAAAAATTAATGTAAGGTCATACCCGCTTTAGTCGGCTTTATTAGTCCGGCAGGCGGGTATTTTTTTGCTTTGTCATCAGCCGGTGAAGGATAAAAATAATTCATAATATATGGTTTACGTGAATATGTATACTGTAGGTCTAGCCGAAATACGCAAGAACAGTGAAAGGAGTGGGGCTTATGACTGATAAGGTCATTGAGAGCAACAATGTTACCGTATACGGGACGGTGACTTCCAAACCGGAATTCAGCCATGAAATGTATGGCGAAGGGTTCTATACAGTATATCTGGAGGTTACAAGGCTGAGCGATATTTCTGATGTGCTTCCGATCACTATATCCGAGAGGCTTGTCCTGGGGCTGAATATTGATGTGGGCTCAACCCTGCTGGTTGAAGGACAGTTGAGGTCATACAATAAGTATCAGGAAGGGAATAATAAGCTTATACTAACAGTTTTTGCCAGGAACCTCAAATTGATGGAGGAAGATGTCAAGAATCCCAACCAGATATACTTGGATGGATTCATATGCAAGAAGCCTATTTACAGGACAACACCCTTTGGCAGGGAGATAACCGATATGCTACTTGCTGTAAACCGGCCATATAACAAATCAGACTACATACCCTGCATTGCTTGGGGAAGGAATGCCAGGTATTCAGAGAACCTTAAGGTAGGCGATAGGATAAGGATATGGGGCAGGATACAGAGCAGGAACTATCAGAAAAAGGTATCCGAAGAAGAGGTGATCACAAGGACGGCATATGAGGTATCAATATCAAAGATGGAGGTTTGCAATGCCGATACCGGTGAAAGCCTGAACCCCGAGGCGGAGGAAGAGGAGCAGGAATAGATATAAAAGCGCAGATGCCCAGGCATTGCGCTTTTTATACATTTATGCTTAAATTATCATGGAGCAATATTTATTACATAACTACAATGCAGACAAAAGATGCGAAAGGATGATATCATGAAGCTTGAAAAAGGGCTTATACAGGTATATACAGGAAACGGAAAGGGAAAGACCACTGCTGCTCTGGGTCAGGGATTGAGGGCTTGCGGCAGGGGGCTTAAGGTGTGTATGGTACAATTTCTCAAGAGTGGGGATACAGGAGAGCTTCACAGTGTGGAAAAGCTGAAGCCTTTATTTGAGATATTCAGATTTGAAAGAGAAAGAGGCTTTTTCTGGACACTAACGGAGGCAGAAAAGCAGGAGCTGAAGCAGGATATAGATATGGGCTTCCAGTTTATAAGAAATATCATACAGGAGAACAAATGTGACATTCTTATAATTGATGAGCTTTTGGGAGTTCTGGGGAACAAACTGCTGACGGTTGATGAAGTGGTGGAGCTTTTACACTCAAAACCCGAAACAATGGAGATCATAATAACCGGCAGGAATGTACCGGATGAAATAGTTGAGCTTGCCGACCTGGTAACTGAGATGAGGGAGATCAAGCATTATTTCAACAATGGAGTTAATGCCAGGGAAGGGATCGAATCTTAGGATCAAAGGTGGGGTAATATATGAAAATTTTTGACAGGATGTATGACAGTAAATACAGATATGTACCAATGATAATAATGATCATAGCCGGAGCAGCTCTTGGGGGGATATCCTTCAATATCTTTCTCATGCCTCACAAGTTGTTGAGTGGTGGAGTAAGTGGCATAGCGCTGATATTGAATTATATATTCGGCATTAACCCTGGGGTCCTGGTCTTTGTATTCAACATACCCATATTCCTTGCAGGGTACAAGTTTGTAGACAAGGAATTCATAGCTCTCAGCCTTGTGGGAATGACGGCATTTTCCGTATTTATTGATATCTTTTCGTTTATGAAGGATTTCGTTTATATAGATGATGTGCTGCTCTCATGCGTGTACGGCGGTGTATTGAACGGTATAGGTATGGGGATAGTATTCCGGAACAGGGCGTCCCAAGGCGGTGTAGATATTGTGGCTGTTATTTTTAAGAAATACTTTTCCATAAACCTGGGGACTACATCGCTGCTGGTAAACATAGCGGTTGTAACACTGGGCTCCTATTTTTACGGAATCAAGCTGGCGATGTATACACTCGTATCCATGTATGTTTCCTCCACAGTGCTGGACAAGGTTATGAAAGGTTTTGGAAGCAGCAAATCAGTTATGATCATAACCAACAAGGAGCAGCAGGTGGCAGATACTATAATCAGTACTCTTGGAAGAGGTGTCACTTACCTGGAAGGGGAAGGGGCATACACACAGAATAAGAAGAGGGTAATATACTGTATAGTTACATTGAACCAGCTGGCAAAGCTGAAGCAGATCGTGCATGAGGTAGACAATGATGCATTTATGGCGGTAAGCGATACCGCAGAGGTGCTGGGTCAAGGCTTTGCAAACCGAGGAATATAAAAACAAAAAATGCGACGAGGTCGCATTTTTTCGTTACGCGATGCAAGCATAGGGTCGCTCTATGGGGTCCCGTTACGTGTTGCGCGTGTTTAGTCAAGTCTTCGAAGCCCGTCCTAAATCGTTCCACTCGCAACGCGTAACGCGAAACCCGCAACAGATTATATCGCATTCTTTTGTTTTCCACTGACTTAGTTCTACAGATCAAATTCTCTTGCTATAGCCTCAATAGCTTTCTGCTGGTCATCAGGGTTGATCACATAGGAAATCTTGATTTCCGAGGTGGTTACTATGCTTACAGGAATATTGTTCTCTGCCAGCAGGTTGAACACCTTTGCCGCAACGCCTGACTGGCTGTTCATTCCCAGACCTACTACCGAAAGCTTTGATATGTTCTCAAAAGCTTCATAGCTGAAGGTGAAGATCTTCTTCTTGAAGCCGTCAAGGACCTTTGAAGCCATGAAGAGATCATTCTTCGGTAGGGTAAAGGATATGCTCAC
>CAZNMO010000069.1:0-14370 GCA_964574195.1 uncultured Clostridiaceae bacterium
AACAATTTCATTATAAAAAATGCGACTTAGTCGCATTTTTTACACCATCCTGTTGATCTCCTTCTTCAGCCGCTTGATTATCCGCTTCTCCAGCCTGGATATGTACGACTGGGATATACCAAGCATATCTGCGACCTCCTTTTGGGTCTTTTCCACCCCATCATTGAGGCCAAATCTCAGCTCCATTATCCGTTTTTCTCTGTCAGTCAGCTTTTTCAAGGCGATCTCTAGCAGCTGCTTGTCGATTTCGTCCTCAAGATACCTATAGATAATATCGTTTTCAGTTCCCAGTATATCTGAAAGCAGTAGCTCATTTCCATCCCAATCTATATTAAGAGGCTCGTCGAAGGATATCTCTGTCTTTGTCCTGTTGTTGCGCCTTAGATACATCAGTCTCTCATTTTCTATACACCGGGATGCATAGGTAGCCAGCTTGATTTTTTTGTCCGGATCGAAGGTGTTGACTGCTTTTATGAGTCCTATTGTACCTATGGATACAAGGTCTTCAACACCCACCCCGGTGTTTTCAAATTTCCTTGCTATGTATACTACCAACCTGAGATTCCGCTCAATGAGTACTGCCCTTACTACCTCTTCATCGGTTTTAAGCCGTGACAGCAGAAAATTTTCTTCATCATTTTCAAGTGGAGGTGGCAATGCTTCGCTTCCGCCTATGTAATGTACCCATGAATCCTTGTATATGTCGAAATACTGCAATATTTTTATTATCAGCATTCTCTTTATCAAGGCAAGCCTTCCTGTTAACTTCTTCATTTTCCAACCCCCATTTTTGTATTGATGCAGCTGTAAGCTTCTACTGTAATAATTACTTGTTATTTTGTGCTTTTACTTCTCCTTCAACATATCCGGATATATGAGAGCGCTGTATTCACCGTCGGTGGAAAGTTTCTTTCTGTATATTGCTATAATAATACCGCTTAGTTGCACCTTCCTGTTGTCCTCGGATATTATCACCATATCGGGCTTGAAGCCCACAAGCATTCCATTTTCTTTTCCCAGGGACTTATAGGGAATAAGCCTGAATCTGGTAGCCCATTTTGAGATAGTCATTATCTCCGCAATTGCGTTCAGATCGTTTTCCCCGCACTTTTCAAAAATATGCTGTATATCATCAGGCAAAAGTTCTCTGACTTTTTCATATTCCGTTATTATGACAGGTGCATTGGTTATAGGGTCTCTAAGAGAATTCCCTGTATCAACCAGAGCATCAATGCATAGCCGCTTTCTGTCAAAGCTCAGCTCTACGGTCAGTATGAGTCTTTCCCGCTTTATCCTGTGCTGTATGTAATCCAAGCTGAACCTTATTGTAAAGTAAGCGGCTACCACTGCTATCACCAATATCTTTAGCGGAAAATCACTTATGAAGGATATACCGTTTCTTGTAAGGTTAAGCCCGTTGATAAAGTAAAAGAAACCGAAGGCAGCACCTCCAAAAACAAACGAGACTATGTAAAAAACGCCTATAAGCTTTAGCAGAAGATGAAAATACTCAGGGGTATAGGCTGTGATTACAATAAATATCGAAAAAAGTATTTTCATCAGGAAGCTGTACATGTAGCTATATTCAGGAAAATAAGAAAACAATGCATACACCGCACCCAGCGAGGCAGCTATCATAAGCTTCAACTTCGAGTGTCTGTACCTGACAAGCTTTGCGGTGCTCCACAGGATTAAATAGTTCATTATAAGGTTTTCCAGGAGTATTATATCACCATAAACATACGTCTCCACCTTAATTCCCTTATCCTTCATTTACTTTGCCGATGCATCCACACCGCCGCGCAATACCGCCTATGATAATTATATAAAAGTTGGAATAAAATACCTGTCATTTTTGGTAGTCGAAATTAATTATATTAGCATATTTCTCGACAAGATATCCCGTTACGCGTTTCGAGTTGCGTGTTGCGCGTATCAGGGAGGGGCTTCGAAGTTCCGGCACGCAGCAAGCTTCAGGAAGCAATTTCTATGCGATACAATTTATATATATATGTATTGCAAAACAAAAAGAGAACCGAATCGATCGGTTCTCTGCCAAAATCTTCATTATATTTCGAAGCCCTTCTAAAATCGCGCAACCCGCAACGGTTTTATTTAAATCTGTTCCTCAGGAAGGTCGGAATGTCTATGTCTTCATTGCCGTAATTTGATGTTTTCTGTCCTTCCTTTTTCTCTTCCGGAAGTCCAGTCATTTCTATCTTTCTCTCAAGGACTCTTGTCCCTGGATTCTCTTCAAAGCCTGTTGCAATTACTGTGATCCTGATTTCATCCTGCATGGTCTCATCAATAACAGCACCGAATATGATGTTTGCATCCGGATCTGCTGACTGGAATACCAGGTCTGCAGCTTCATTGACTTCGAAAATACCCAGATTCACACCACCGGTAATGTTAAGCAGAACGCTCTTTGCTCCCTCTATGCAGGTTTCCAGAAGAGGACTATGTATTGCCTGTTTGACCGCCTCGGCGCTTCTGCTCTCACCGCTGGCGCTTCCTATACCCATATGTGCAAAGCCCTTATTGAGCATTATGGTCTTAACATCGGCGAAGTCGAGATTTACAAGGCCCGGGACAGCTATAAGGTCTGATATGCCCTGAACACCCTGTCTCAACACATCGTCAGCTATTTTGAAGGCATCCATGATGGAAGCTTTCTTGTCAACGATCTGAAGCAGTCTGTCATTTGGTATTGTAACCAATGTGTCAACCTTTTCCTTCAGCTCTACAAGGCCCTTTTCAGCCTGCATTTTTCTGACTTTTCCTTCAAAGCCGAAGGGTTTTGTAACAACACCAACAGTCAATATTCCAAGCTCCTTGGCAATCTGTGCTACGATCGGTGCAGCACCGGTACCGGTACCGCCTCCCATTCCTGCAGTGACAAATACCAGGTCAGCTCCATCAAGCATCTTCTTGATCTCTTCGTAGTTTTCCTCAGCAGCTCTTTTCCCGATCTCAGGATTTGCTCCTGCTCCCAGACCTTTTGTTAGCTTTTCTCCGATTTGTATCTTGTTTGGAGCAAGAGACATATATAAAGCCTGTTTATCAGTATTTATAGCGTAGAATTCCACGCCTTTGAGTCCTGCACTGATCATCCTGTTAATAGCATTGTTACCGGCACCGCCAACCCCAACAACCTTGATCTGGGCGACTGAATTAATATCTACATCAAATTCAAGCACAATACAACCTCCCTATTTAAACCTATTATATTAAATAAATTCAAAACAAAATGATTATGTAAAATATCCTTCACGCAATATATAGTTCAACACAAGTCCCGGTTTTCCTTTATTTTTTTGTATTTTTGACGTTATTTTTTTTTGATGTCCATCAGCAGATACCTTCTTATTATTGCAAAGTTTTGGAACAGCCGCACTCCAAAAGCAAATATCGCTGCATAGTATATCGGGACCCCAATCTGATCGCCAATATATGTAAGTATTGCAGCCAATATTGCATTTCCAAAAAAACCTGACATGAATATTTCTATATCAAAGGTCTTTTCTATGCTTGACCTTATTCCCCCGAACACAGAGTCCAGTGCTGCCAGGATAGCGACTGACATGTAACTGGAGTATTGAATCGGTATGGTTATTGGTGATAATATTCCTACAATTATTCCCAACAACAAACCGATAATAGGTATTATCATTTTGCTTCACCGCCTTCAGATTTTCTTTGATACAACATCTTACTCCTGCCAATGTAGCCTTCAACAGTAAGCTTTTCCACCTTCTGGATCTCTACCTCTATCCCACTGTAGCTCATATACAGCTCAATATAGCTTTCAGGTGCAAGTGCCGAAGCCTCCAATGTTTTGGGATCTCCTATGGCTTTAATAACGAATGGGACTGCGTGCCTTTTCCCGTCTATATTGATTGTAGGCCCTCCGCATCTTATGCTTGTACTGGCAGTCACCCTTTCGCCATTGATCGATATGGCTTCTGCCCCGGCCATTCTCAGTTCATTTACTATCTCAAGGATATCAAGATCATGTATCAGATACCACCCGATCTCCTCACCTTCCAAGACCTCCTGCTGACTGTCGTTCAGAGTCATTATTATGCCCGGGCCTGTAACATCAATTGTATCTGAATAATTAAGGGTTTTGGTCAGTTCATTTTTCATGATCCCAAAAGCACTGCCGGTGCTTTCAACGCCTGTCTTGTAAAGAGCAAGCTTCAGAGCTTGTTCATTAATGGAGGCATTAAGCTGTTTGTTCTCAGCCTCTATATTGTTTATCTCGTTCTGCAGGTCCAAGAGCTTTGGAATGGTTACTATACCCTGATAGGTGATATTGGACTTCAGCTGGACAACAGTAAGAAAGCCCAGTATGGACGCCAACAGGAACAAGTAATATAAATATCCCTTTCTATTCATATTAGTTGGCTTCTCCCTCACCTGAGATTTTTGTATATTTTCTTTCTATGACACCATTATATTTCGGGATCTTTACCAGTTGCTCCTGAGTTATTGTCACTGCTATACCACTGGCCTCAAAACGCTCAACTATTCCTTCCCTCAGCCTCAGCGCCGCCTCAAGGGTCTTGGGATCTCCTATGGCCTTAAAGGTGAAAGGAGGAGCATATGGTATAGTATTTATATTTATATGTATCCCGCCTACCTGTCTGATTTCTGTCGTTGATATTATCCTCTGGTCATTTATGGATACCGCTTCTGCACCTGCCGCATTCAGCTCATTCAAAAGCTCCAGCAGCATGGAATAGGATATGAGCGGATAATTGGTCTTTTCACCGAATTTCAAATCATCTACGTTCACTGTGATCCCAGGACCCTCCACGTCCTCCACTCCTGCTAGTATTCTTGCACGGTCCAGGTCTTCCTTCAGCATCTTTGCCGATACGCTGCCCTGGGAAGCTGTATTTTCAAACTCCTTTATCCTGGCCTCATATTCGTTTTTTACATTTAAGAGCTTTGCATTCTCTTCCCTTACTTTTTTAAGCTGAGCCGCAAGCTCTCTTGCCCTGTACTCAGAAACCTGTCCAACCCCCTGCTTTATAGTCCTGAACTGGATGGAAACCATCAGACCAAGAACTACACACACTATTGCAATTGAAACCTGAACCTTGATATTCTTCATTCCCCTGTCCTCCTAATTGATGTTTCTAAAGTAAACCGCCGGCAAGCTGCAGGAAGCTTGCAGTGACTTATTCCGGCTTGAAGACCGGATTGCCGTCATGACCCATTTCTATAGTGCCTTTAAGTTTCTGATTTTTGATGTCTTCAATAATTGACCTGGCGAAGCTTATCTTGTAGCTCATATTATCTCCATCCCCAAGATTCGCTTTTATACCATCCTTTATCTTCAGCTTTATATCAGATAGATCAGTAACGTCGATTTCTGTTACTTGATTCAGTATCCCCGCATTTTTTATCTCGCTGATGAGTTGAGTTGTGGTATTGAACTGTTCTTTATTTTCAACCTTCAAAAGCTCTCCAACCTTAAAGGTCTCAAATTTCAACCCTTTGACCACCGGTAGGTCGGTCCGCTTGATAGCCGGATTTATTTCGAGGATCATACCTTCTTCATCAATATTCAGATAAGAGCCTACATAAGGCACATATGCCATAATTTCCCTCTCGATTATGTCTATGAATACCTTATCGGGTATACCCCTCTTTATCTTTATCATTTTAACATAGGGGTTCAGAAAAATATTCTTCATTGAATTATGCTTATTTATTCTGAATATATTCTCTCCGTAATATATTGATGATAACTTAATGATTTCCTCTCTTGTTACATTATTATTACCATTAACAGTTATGTATTTTATCTGAAAAAAACTGGAAGCCAGAAAAAACGCAGTAAATATGCAAATAACAAATAATAAGACTACATATTTGAATTTTTTTCTCATATTTACTCTCCTATGTGTTCAATCTTTAATATAACATAAAAGCATGTGCTTGTACTTTTTTTAACGAAAATTTTACTGCATACTGTCAGGCTCCTATTTGGGGAAAAACCTCAGAAATGCAGCCTAAAAAAGCATACACCTACACTTTGGCAGACTGGCTGCTAAAGGGATGTGCTTATTGTAACGTGAAAGCAAGAAAATAGTTTTTTAGAAAGAACTATATCCTATGAATATCAGCACCTAACCTTGAAAGCTTATTCTCTAGTTTATCATATCCTCTATCTATATGCAATTTTACATTATCCACAGTAGTGGTTCCCTCAGCTGCAAGCCCCGCAAGCACCAAAGCGGCTCCGCCCCTAAGGTCTCCCGCTTTGACCTCTGCTCCGGTAAGCTTCTTGACTCCTCTTATTATAGCAGTCCTGCCGTCTACCTTTATACTGGCGCCCATTTTCATAAGCTCTTCAACGTGCTTATATCTGCTTTCAAAAACTGTCTCTATGAATATGCTGGTTCCCTTGGCAAGTGTCATTACAGCCATCATCTGCGCCTGCATGTCGGTGGCAAAGCCCGGATAAGGAAGGGTCTTTATTACCTCTACCGCTTTCAGCTTCCTGTTGCATACTATATGCAGGCTGTTTTGGTATTCATTTATTATACATCCGCTTTCCGAAAGCTTTGAAGACACTGCTTTCATATGATCAATAATTATATTGTCCAGAATAACATTTCCGCCGGCTATCGCTGTAGCTGCCATTATCGTACCGGCTACTATCCTGTCTGGTATCACAGTATGCTCCACATCATGGAATTCCCGCACTCCCTCAATTCTCACAGTACTGGTACCGGCTCCAAACACCCTTGCTCCCATACCGTTTAAAAAGTTTTGTAGATCAACTATTTCTGGCTCCTTGGCCGCATTCTGTATTATTGTCACACCTTCTGCAGTAGTGGCTGCAAGCATGATATTTTCCGTAGCTCCTACACTGGGATAGTCCAGGTTTATTTCCACACCCCTGAGCTTATCGCATTCGCAATTGATATAGCCATGGGCCTCGCCAATCTTTACCCCCATCTTTTTTAATCCTGACAAGTGGATATCTATAGGTCTCGGGCCAATCTCGCAACCGCCGGGGTAGCTTATCTTCACCTGCTTGTGTCTGGCCAGCATTGCGCCCATCAATATTATCGATGATCTCATTTCCCTGACAGGTTTTTCGGGTATCACAGTTTCTAAAATTCCATTGGATTTTACTATTAGCGTATTGTTCTCAAAAAAACATTTACAACCTATAGTCCTCAGAAGCCCAATCAGTATATCAACATCCTTGAGCTCCGGAACATTATGGATCACCGATTCCTTTCCACTTATTATGGTAGCGGCAAGTACGGGCAATACAGAGTTTTTGGAGCCATCTATCCTTAATTCGCCTTCCAGTCTATGCCCGCCGTTTATCACGTACCTATCCATCAATGATTTACACCCCCAGGAAGCCATTATTATTCAATCATATTAATATACTATGCATCACTTCCACAGGTGTTACAGCATTTCTGTCAGCCAGGCAGTTCAAGGTGCTGCAAATGCTATGCTTTCTTCTTTTGCACAAGCTCCTCCGCTTTGTTTACGATCACATGGGCGGCATCTGTTCGCCCCAGTTCTTTACTTTTTTTACTCATTTGATTTATTTTTTCCGGCTTGTTCAGCATATCTACTGCTTCATTAAGCAGCAGCTCAGCGTTCAGGTCCCTTTCCAATATGACTATCGCCGCGCCGTTCTTCTCAAGGGCTCTGGCGTTGTATTCCTGGTGATTGTCGGTGGCATAGGGGTAAGGTATCAGTATTGAAGGCTTCCCAAGAGCTGTTATTTCCGACAAAGTACTTGCTCCGCACCTGCTTATTATCATATCGCTGGCAGCGAGGGCATAAGGCATGTTATAGAGAAATGGCAATATCCTGAGATTGTCTGCCTCGGTATCTATTCCTGCCTCCCTGTATTTTGCCAGAGTATCCTCGTACTGTGTCTCTCCGGTCATGTGGAGCAGCTGAAAGCTTTTCGCCGTAACACATTGTCTGGCCAGAAGCAGTATGCTCTCATTCAGTTTCTTTGCTCCCCTGCTTCCACCTACTACAAAAACCAACGGCAGCTCCGCAGAGAATCCAAACTCCTTCAACCCATCCGCCTTATTGATGCTCATTATATCCCCTCTGATGGGATTTCCAGTAACAAGCACCCTACTGCTTTTGGGGAAGTAATCCTTTGCTTCAGCAAAATTTACTGCAATAATGTCAACAAGCCTCGCCAGGATCTTATTGGTTACTCCCGGAAAGGCATTTTGTTCGTGTATAAGCGTAGGCACATTCATAAGCGCTGCAGTCAACAGTACCGAGCCGCAGACGTAGCCTCCGGTTCCTATTACAATGTCAGGTTTGAAATCCCGGATCATTTTCGAAACCTTGAACAGACTCATGAAGGATTCCTTAACAGCGGCAACGTTTCCAAGGCTCAACTTACGTTCAAAACCTCTCACCTTTATCGTCAGCAGCTTGAAGCCTTCCTTGGGTACAATGCTGCTCTCAAGACCTCGCTCTGTCCCTACAAAAAGTATTTCAGCATTCTGATATTGTTTCTTGATTTCTTTCGCGATCGACACTGCGGGATAAATATGTCCACCTGTGCCTCCCCCGGAAAGTATGACCCTCATCAAAATCAACTCCCGCCCGTTTTAACAGTTTTTGATATATTTAAAAGAATTCCCATATTGATCATTACAAAAAGCAGCGATGACCCACCTGAGCTAATAAAAGGAAGAGAAATACCAGTAGTTGGTATGGATACAGTCGCAACAGCAATATTCAACGTTGCCTGTATCGCGATCATACAGGTGATCCCCGTTGCCAGCAGGCATCCGAAGGTGTCGGGGCAAAACAGTGCTATCCTGAGGCCCCTCCATATCAGGAGAAGGAATAATATCACTATGGTGGCTGTACCGATAAAGCCCAGTTCCTCACCAATTATGGAGAAAATGAAATCGTTCTGGGGCTCCGGTATATAAAAGAACTTCTGCCTGCTGTTCCCAAGTCCTAACCCAAAGATACCGCCCGAGCCAAGGGCATACAGAGACTGTATTGCCTGGTAGCCAGTATTCAGCGGATCTGCCCATGGATTCATGTAAGAGGTGACACGCTCAAGCATGTAAGGCTTTTTCATGACTATGTATACTACTGCAGGCACCATAGGTATCACCCAGCCCACCAGGTATATCAGCTTTGCTCCTGCAGCAAACAGCATCGCAAAGGTTATCATGACGATGCTTCCTGCCATACTGAGGTTTGGCTCGAGTATAATAAGTACAAAATATATGCACATCAACAATATGTATGGAAGGACTCCTTGCCGGAAGCTAAGTATTTTGTCCTTTTTGTTACTTATGCTCCTGGCCATGAATATTATCAAAGCAAATTTTGCAAATTCAGAAGGCTGCATGGTCCATGGACCGATGCTGATCCACCTTGTCGCCCCCTTGGCACCATACCCCAGCCCCGGTATAAATACCGCTATGAGCAGCAGGAAACTAAACAGTACCAATGGTCCTGCAAATTTCCCGAATATCTTGTAATTGACCCTGCTCATTACAAGCATGGCACTGATGCCGAGAATTGCATATGCACCCTGGGATTTTAGGTAATGAAACCTGTCGTTATACTTCATGAAGGAGGAAATTGAGCTGGCACTGAAAACCATTGCCACACCAATAGCCAACAAAATCAGTATCGTTATCAGCAATGTAAAATCAATGTTGTTCTTATTCCTTGCAGGCATCCGAAAGCCCCCTTGAAAATAATAATTATTTAAGTGCTCTTACATATTCCTTGAAAAGCCTTCCCCGCTCCTCGTAGTTGCTGAACATATCCCAGCTTGCACAGGCTGGTGAAAGCAGGACGCATTCCCCGGGCTTTGCCAGACTGTGGCATATATTTACGGCTTCTCTAAGGTCGCCGGCTCTATGAGTATTTTTAAACCCGTGCCTTCTGGCTGTCTCCTCCAAACGATCGGCAGTCTTGCCTATCAGGACCATATGCTTCACCACATCTCCAAAGGCTTCTATAAAATCGTCATATTCACTGCCTTTGTCATATCCGCCGGCAATGATAACAGTGGGGCGCTTCATTGCTTCAATAGCCTTGATGGAAGCATCCGAGTTGGTACCCTTTGAATCATTGTAATATATGACTCCGTTTATCTCTTCAACATACTCTATCCTATGCTCGACTCCCCTGAAGCTTTCCAGGGTATCTGCAATCACTGGAACAGGAACACCCATGCAATATGCCATGAGAGCTGCCGCCAGGGAATTCTCCAGATTGTGGTTTCCAGGAATGTATATTCTATCCTTGTGTATTATGGTTTCCTTTTTATTGCCCACCTTAATCACTATGCTGTCATTTTCCAGATATGCTCCCTGTTCCAGTGCTTTTTTCCTGCTGAATAGAAGCACCTTGCTCCTGGGCCTGTTTGTCAGCTTTGAGGTTTCGGGATCATCTCCGTTCAATATGGTATAATCCGTTACGTCCTGGTTCATAAATATCCTGCACTTTGTGTCGATATAGTTTTCCATGGTTTTGTGCCTGTTAAGATGATCAGGAGTTATATTAAGTATTGCCGAAACCTTCGGTTTGAATGAGGAAACAGACTCCAGCTGAAAGCTGCTCACTTCAAGTACAAAAGCATCCTCCGGCTTTGCATTACCAACCTCCAGTATCATTGCATGACCTATATTCCCGGTAATGAAGGTATTCCTTCCGCTGTTCTTCATGATCTCCCCAAGGAGGGCAGTAGTTGTTGTTTTTCCATTGGTTCCCGTTATTGCGGCGATCGGCGTTGATGTCAGGCGGTAAGCCAGTTCGATTTCACTTATGACTTCCTTTCCCAATACTTTGGCACGCTTGACCAGAGGTATCTCCAAGGGCACCCCGGGACTCACTACTACAAAGTCGCATTCCTCAGCCAGTTCAACAGGATGTCCTCCTGTGACCAATCTCAGGGGGAGCCCTTCAATCTCAGCCAATACTTCTGCAAGCTCATCTTCCTTTTTCAAGTCGTTCAGAATCACGTCAGCGCCGAGCTTGATCGTTTCTTTTACGACAGGCACTCCTGTAACTGCCGCACCAATTACAAGTATCTTCTTATCCATTATTTTCATGACGTCATCCTCCATTTTTTATGTCAGACCCAATATCCCTACGAGACTCAGTATTATAGATATGATTATAAAGACTGAGACAACCTTTGATTCATCCCAGCCGCTAAGCTCAAAATGATGGTGCAGCGGAGCCATTTTGAAGAACCTTTTCCCTCCGGTGAGCTTGAAATATACTACCTGTATCATTACTGACATAGTCTCTGCAACATATACAGCACCTATTATAAGCACAAATAAAGGGAGTTTTGTCATCACAGCCAAGGCTGCCACAGCGCCTCCCAGTGCAAGGGAACCTGTATCGCCCATAAAAACCTGGGCCGGATGTGAATTGAATCTGAGGAAGCCAAGCAGTGCCCCTATCATGGCACCGGTAAAAACAAGCAGTCCCATATGGCCCGACGCCAGCGCGATAACAGAAAAGAAGCCCAGCACCACTACCGTTATGCCTCCTGCCAGACCGTCCAATCCATCTGTAAGGTTAACACTATTTACAGTGGCAACAAAAACAAACACAACAAAGGGTATATACAATACCCCCAGATCCAGGAATTTGCCGGTAAATGGGATCAGGACCTCTGTTCCCACCTGTGAAACACCGGAAGCTACAAAAGCAACAAATACCGAAACCAGCAGCTGTGCGGCCATCTTTTGCCATGCCCTCAAGCCCAGTGATCTCTTGTTCTTTATTTTAAGATAGTCATCAGCAAAACCTATAAGTCCGAATAACACAGTAGTTACAAGCAACAAAATCATATCCTTGTCTTTAGAAAAGGCAAGAGAAACCAGCGCTGCAGCGATGATTATTATTATACCCCCCATTGTTGGGGTCCCTGTCTTTTTCAGATGGCTTTGCGGTCCGTCATCCCTGACCATCTGCCCAAACTTCATCCGTGTAAGCACCGGTATGAAGATGGGACCTGCCACCAATGCAAGTACAAATGCAGAAAGTATACATATAATATAGATATTGTATCCACTTGACATCAAATCGTACATTGAAGCTTAACCCCTCTCACGTATGTAATCAACTATATATTCCAGCTTCATGCCCCGTGAGCCTTTTACAAGCAGCACATCACCAGGCCTGAGCATTCTTTTCAGCTGCGGAGCTGCAGTTTCCTTGTCAGGAAATGCGTGCAGGTTTTTTCTGTCAACACCCGATGCCTCTGCTCCCTTCACTACCGCATCGGAGTGATCGCCTATGGAAGCAATTATGTCGATTCCGTTTAAGGCGGCATATGCACCAATCTCAAAGTGTTCCTTATCTGAAATATCACCCAGTTCAAGCATGTCACCGGAAACAAATATCCTTCTTCCCTCTGCCGTATAACCTTTAAGCACGTTAATAGCGGCTCTCATGGATTCTGGATTGGCATTATATACATCGTTTATGATCTTTAGTCCGTCTGTTGTTGTTATTATTTCCATTCTGTTTTTGGAAGGCTTAAAGCCGGCAAGACCTCTCCTTATGCTCTCCGCTTCCATGTCGAACAGCCTTGCTACTGTTATGGCAGACAAGGCATTGTAAACATTATGTATCCCTGGGAGCGGTACGTTAAAGGCTTCCGAAGCCCCGCCAAGAGCCACTGTGAAATCGATTCCCGACTCGCCCTTCTCGTTTATATGTATAGCCTGAATATCGTTTTCCGGCTCCAGCCCATATCTTATTATTTTATACCCATCCGACTGGTGACCGGCCAACATGTCGTTGTCACCGTTTATCACGGCAATGTTTCCTTCGTTGAAGTAAGAGAATATCTCCAGCTTTGCCTTGAGTATGTTCTCCCTTGAACCCAGATATTCTATATGAGCAATACCTACATTGGATATGACTGCTACATCCTGCCTTACTATATCAGAGAGCAGCTCAATTTCTCCCAGACTGCTCATGCCCATCTCCAATACCGCAATTTCATGCCGGCGCTCCAAACGTAAAAGCATTAGAGGCAAGCCTATTGCATTGTTCAAGTTGCCCTCGGTCTTCAGGACCTCAAACTTCTGTGAAAGCACAGAGGCGATCATGTCCTTGGTGGTTGTCTTTCCAGAGCTGCCGGTTATTGCAACAAAAGGTATGTTGAACTTGTTCCTGTAGTGTCTTGCAATATCCTGCAATGCCTTCAGGGAATCCCTGACCAGTATATGTGGTACTGATTGTTCCGGCTCCTTTTCAGTTATAACAAGCGTCGCACCTTTTTCTGCTGCAGAACCTATGAAATTGTGCCCATCGAAGCTTTCTCCCCTGAGCGCAATGAACAGATCTCCCTGCTTGATGCTCCTGCTGTCAATGCTGACTCCAGTGATCTCTTTGTCAGCGGAACAGTTAACCAGCCGTCCCTGTAAGGCAGTAGCAATTTCTGCGGCTTTCAAAACCTCCATCAAATCTCCTCCCTTAGAAGCTCTTCCACTATATCTCTTTCATCAAAGGGAATTGTTCTGTCCTTCAGAACCTGATAGGGCTCATGGCCTTTTCCTGCCAGCAATACAATGTCGTCAGGCTTTGCCATTTTCAGCGCGTACTTTATTGCATCCCTTCTGTTTTCTATACAAATATAGTCACAGCCTGTAGATTTTATTCCGGCCTCTGCCTGTTCTATTATTTCCATAGGCTCCTCGGAACGTGGATTGTCCGAGGTGATTACGACATAATCGGAAAGCTCACCGGCAATTTTCCCCATCATAGGCCTCTTCTCCTTATCCCTGTCGCCGCCGCAGCCAAAGAGGGTAATGATCCTGCCTTTGGCGTACTGCCGGATGGTGGTCAGTATCTTCTCCAGACCATCAGGCTTATGGGCGTAATCTATCATTACAGTATAAGGAGTATCGGTTTGTATTATCTCCGATCTTCCCGGCACACAGCCCACTCTATAAAGCCCATCTCTTATTGCATCTTTGTCAATGCCTGCGGAATAAGCAACGGCAGCAGCCGCCAAAGCGTTGTATACGCTGAATTTCCCAGGTATCTTGATTTTCAGCTCAGTCTCATATTGCGGGGTAGTCAGCACAAAAGAGACCCCTTTGGAATTTATATCTATATTTTTCGCCATGATAATGGCTTTATTATCTATACCGAAGGTTATGAGGGGCGTCTTCAAGCTTTTTATCTCATCTGCGATCAATCTCCCATGTACGTCGTCGATGTTGATTATATTGGCATTCCTGGTCTTATAGAAAAGCTTCTTCTTAGCTTCCCTATAGCTGTCCATGTTCTTGTGGAAATCCAGGTGATCCTGTGACAGGTTGGTAAAGACTCCTGCACTGAATC
>CAZNMO010000069.1:14380-21157 GCA_964574195.1 uncultured Clostridiaceae bacterium
GCAGCCTTCTACCCTTCCAAGCTCCAGGGAATGCGAGGATACCTCCATTACCGCATAGTCCATTTGCATATCCGCCATTTCCCTAAACAGGCACTGGAGGTCAATGGATTCCGGGGTAGTTTTGCTTGATACATAGACCTTGTCGCCGATCTGTGTAGATATAGTTCCTAAAAGACCTGTTCTCTTGCCAGCAGCTTCAAAAATCGACTTGAGTAAATATGTTGTGGTGGTCTTTCCGCTTGTGCCTGTAATACCAACCAGCTGCAGCTCTTGAGTAGGGTTGCCGTAAAAGCTGGATGCCAATAACGGCATAGCAGCTCTGGAGCTCTTTACTTTCACTATAGCCGCCCCTGCCGCCTCCACGTCCCTTTCCACAATAAAAGCCGCTGCCCCTTTTGAAAGTGCGTCATTTATGTAGTTATGTCCATCCTGGACATAACCGCTTACACAGATAAAGAGGTCACCCGCCTTTACCTTCCTTGAATCATATGTAATCCCTTTTATCTCTAAGTCCATATCTCCAGTGAAAGAGATAACGTCAATATCCGCCAATATCTCACGAAGCTTCATAGTATTCCTCCTCCATATATATCTATTGTTGACATGTTTTTCTATCAATATGTTTCGTGCTGAACATTTTTCTTTGAACTAAACAGCACGAAACATTTTCCTTGTCTGTTATTGAATTCGCGCCTATAGTTAAGGCTACTCCCCAGTGTAAATATTTTGGCGCGTTCAATCTATATGCCGAAGCTTAAATTCCCTTATTATTATCTACCACTCTTTTCAAAAAGGCAACCAAAATTAAAGGTTTGCCTTAATTTCGTTGCCTTGGTAATTTGTGTAATACTATTCTATTGGTTTTGCATTCAAAATTACTACAGATCCTTCATTGATATCAGCACCGGGCTTTGGTGTCTGATCCAACACTGCAGATTCCATATTGTGTTCGAATTCAGAATCCACACTGTACTTAAGCTTGCTCTTGTTCAATATCTTTACGGCTTCCCTGAGAGGCATGTTCCTTACTTCCGGAACCTTTACCAGCGGCTTCTGGAGAAGCTTTTGCTCATCTTCCGTATATTGGGGCTTTACATCTAGATATCTCAAGGTATCATAAATAATACTTTTTGCTACAGGTGCTGCTATCACACCGCCAAAATGCTGATCCCCGCCTGGCTCGTCAATAACGACCAGTACAGCGATCTTGGGATCGTTTGCAGGAGCAAAACCACAAAAGGATGAAACATATTTGCCGGAAACATAAATACCGCCTTCTGCCTTCTGTGCTGTTCCCGTTTTACCAGCCACCTTGTAACCCGGTATATAGGATGCAGCTGTGGGTGTCACGGCAAACTCCAGTATCTGTCTCATAGTGGTGGCAGTCTCCTTGGATATTACCTGCCTTACTGTACGTGGCTGGAATTCATGCACTGTCTTGCCATCATTGTCTATGACCTTCTTGGCTATTCTCGGCTCCATAAGGTAGCCGTTGTTGGCCACTGCTGAAAATGCCGTAATAAGCTGTATAGGAGTTATGGATATACCTTGACCGAAGGAATTGTTGGCAAGCTCTACCGGTCCTATGGCTCCAAGGCCTCTGACTATTCCCGCTGCTTCTCCGGGAAGGCTGATATTGGTCGGGGCTCCAAAACCAAAAGCCTTTATGTATTTATAAAGCGTTTCCTTCCCAAGCCTCTGCCCTACCTCTACAAATACCGGGTTGCAGGAATTCTTCACAGCCTCCGCAAAGTTCTCATTCCCATGGGGGTTGTGGCTCCTCCAGCACTTTATCTTCTTACCGGCGACCATTACATAGCCTACGCAATTAAAATGGTCATCGACCTTTACGACGTTCTCCTCCAGCCCTGCGCTTGAGGTTATGACCTTGAAGGTGGAGCCTGGCTCATAGGCATCTGATATTGCCGGGTTTCTCCATATTTTATAAAGAGCTTCGTACTTCTCCTTTTCAGTCATGGTTTCCCATTTGCCGATATACTCCTCAGGTATCTTCCTAGGATCATTATTGTCAAAGTCCGGCTTTACAGCCATAGCCAGGATATCTCCTGTTTTTGGCTCCATTACTATCGCCGTGACCCTCTTTGCCTTGTTTTCAACTACAGCATTCATAACAGCCTTCTCTGCAAAATGCTGTATCACCTCATCTATGGTAAGCACCAGATTCAAGCCGTCCTGTGGCTCATAATACTTGGTATCGCTGCCCGGGAGCATCTGCCCATGGGCATCTGTCATCATAATGTTTCTTCCGGGAAAGCCATTCAGGTATTTTTCATAGGCAAGCTCAACCCCATCCTGTCCCTGATTGTCAGTATTGGTAAATCCCAGCACATATGATGCAAAATTGCTTTGGGGGTAAAACCTCTTGCTGTCGTCATTGTATATTACCCCGGCAAGCTCCTTTTCCCTCAGCAGCTTGACCTTGTCGGCATCCACCTTTTTCTTTATTAGTACAGTGTCCTTCTTTGCAGTTACCTTCTGCAGCAGTGAGTCCTTATCCATACCAAGCACTTCAGCCAGTGCGCCTGCAACGGCATCCTTGTCCTTTACCATGGCAGGTCTTACATATATCTCATACGCTGTTGCACTGACAGCCAGCTTTTTTGAGTTCCTGTCAAATATTACTCCTCTTTTGGATTGTATCGGAATATCTCTGGTCCACTGTTCCACTGCCTTTTGCTGGTATTCCGTACTATTTATGATTTGTATGAAAGCCAATCTCCCCAGGAGTCCAAGATATACTGCAAAAAAAGCAAAAAAAACAAAAATTACCCGCTTCTTTATTATCACTTTCATGCTGGACAAATCAATACACCACCTTTGGATAACCTTTTCAATCTAGCACATTGAGGATATTATTTATCGCAGCTTTTGTATATGCTATGTATTTATTCTCCTGTACGTCACTGGCATTGTAAAAGTCGGAGCCGGCAGTGTCAGCTGTCTTTGTCTCCTCTGCGACATTTACATAGACTATCTGATTCCTTACATCAGGGTATTGCATGTTAAGATTCTGAAGCGCAGCACTTTCAAGTGCCTCCAGATTGATGGTCTTCATCAGTTGTACATTCAGATCAGTGTTTTCCTTCACTACCTTTTTATATTCCTTTTCAAGGTTTGTGATATTAAAGTTTATCTCCGCCATATATGCATAGCGTGATATGATCAGTATACTCAACCCAAAAACAAACAGAATGCTTATAAGATGCGTTTTGGGTTTTTGCTTCTTATTCATCTTATTAAGGGGCTTTGTATTTGTTTCCACGGCAGACTGCAGCTCTTGCTGTTCATAATAGCTGTAGTCATATGCATTATTACTTGCTCTTAACATTCTTATTCCCCCCTAACCCCTTTTAGAACTTACTCTTTCAGCCGCCCTGAGCTTCGCACTCTTCGACCTGCTGTTCAGTTCCAGCTCTTCCTCGGTTGCTGAAACCGGCTTTCTGGTAACCACTTTGAGCAGCGGCTCCTTGCCGCATACACATACCGGCAGCTGCGGCGGGCATGTGCAAGGTCTCTCCATATTGTTGAAAATAGTCTTTACTATTCTATCCTCCAATGAATGAAAGGTTATTACCACCAGTCTTCCGCCTGGTTTCAAGATATCCACAGCGTCCATCAATGCATGCTCCAGTACTCCCAATTCATCATTAACTGCGATCCTCAGTGCCTGGAAGGTCCTCTTGGCGGGATGCCCGCCTTCCCTTCTCGCTGCTGCAGGAATAGCATGCTTTATTATTTCCACCAGCTTGAAGGTGGTATCTATCCTTCCGTTCTTTCTCTCCTCAACGATGAATTTGGCTATCCTTACAGCCCACTTTTCCTCTCCATAATCCCTTATGATACGGACAAGCTCGCTTTCCGGGCTTTCATTGACTATATCCGCTGCGCTGTGATCCCTTTCGGTATCCATACGCATATCCAGCGGTCCGTCATGCATGTAGCTGAAGCCTCTTTCCTCCTCATCCAATTGGTGGGATGAAACTCCAATGTCAAGCAGTATCCCGTCAACTTTCCTGAAGCCCTGCTGCTCTGCAATAGCCTTTATATTCCTGAAATTATCATGAACGATAATTACATTGTCCTTGTATGCCTCAAGCCTTTTCCACGCCGCCTGGATGGCATTATTGTCCTGGTCTATTCCAACCAATGTCCCTCCCGGCTGTATCCTTTTTACGATCTCCAGGGAGTGCCCTGCTCCTCCAAGGGTCCCGTCAATATATACCCCGCCTTTCTTCAAGTCAAGGTATTCAAGTGTCTCCTTCAATAATACAGGTACATGTTCAAAATTCAATATTACCACCCACTTTATTTTTGTCTCTCCTAGATTCCCAGCTGCGACATCTTTTCCGCAACATCTTCATAACTAATATTTGCATCATTATTGAATTTATTCCATTCATCCCTGCTCCATATTTCAATACGTGTGGAGACGCCTATGATCACAAGCTCCTTGTCTATTTTGGCGTATTCCTTCAGGTTATTGGGCATCAGTATCCTTCCCTGCTTATCCAGCTCGCATTCACAAGCCCCTGCAAAAAAGAACCTGACAAACGCTCTGGCATCCTTGTTGGTCATGGGCAATGTCTTCAGCTTGTCCTCCACAATGCTCCATTCTTCCGATGAGTATACGAAAAGGCAATTATCCAGCCCCTTTGTCATAACAAAGCTGTCTCCAAGCTTTTCCCTGAACTTTGAAGGCATTATCACTCTATTCTTGGGGTCAAGGGTGTGCTGGTATTCACCTATGAACATATACTCACCACCTTTATGGAAACAATATCACTTTGTACCACTTCGCTCCACTTTAAACCACTTTATGACATATTCTATATTAAAATCAAAACTCCTTCATGTTTTTTGGTAAAAGGGCAAAAAAAATAAAAATGATACAAAAGGCCTAGTGCTTTATGAGACACTATATCTCTTGTATCATATGCATTCTTAATATTTCAGTTGTTTTCTACTCTTCAGTATGTTCGGCTTCATCTGCTTCCAAAAGCTTTTCCGGTTCTTCCTTGTGGTTTTTCCGCCTATAAACCAACAACGCTCCGAAAGCGACAATTATAGCAACACTTATCAGCTGTGCCGTCCTCATTCCCATGAACATCAGGCTGTCAGTCCTGAGCCCTTCTATCCAGAATCGGCCTATGGAATAGAGTATCCCATAGAGCAGAAAGACTTCACCATCCACCTTCTTTTTCTTCCTGTAAATCATGAGAAGGATAAAAACTCCCAGGTCCCATATGGACTCATACAGAAAGGTGGGATGCACCCTGATGCCGTCCACCATTATGCCCCATGGCAGGTCAGTAGGACCGCCGTGAGCTTCTGCATTTACGAAATTTCCCCATCTGCCTATAGCCTGACCTATTACAATACCAGGAGCCACAATATCAGCATTTTCCCAGAAGGAGATCTTCTTCACCCTGGTAAAAATATACCCTGTAAGCACTGCAGCTATAAGGGCACCATGGATCGCAAGGCCGCCCTCCCTTATATTGATTATTTTCATTATGTTGCCCTGGTAGTATTTCCATTCAAATATAACGTAGTACAGCCTTGCCCCTATAACAGCCATCGGAACACACCATAATGCCAGGTCTATTATGTACTCAGGATCATATCCCTTTCTTTTGGCTTCATTGTACGCCAGAAGTATTCCTGCAAGTATTCCCGCGGAAAGCAGTATTCCATACCACCTTACCGAAATTCCAAAAATCTCAAAAGCTATTGGATCCAAATCGTCCACTCCCATCTCTATAAATATATGCTGCATTATAATTTGCGGCGGTTAAACACTAATGTAGATTGTTCCGCCGCAAAGAAAATCAAGGTAACACAAATCTGTTTCAGCGGAGCTTAAACAGATTTTGTATAGTCAATATATAGCCCCTGCTTCATCCATTATTAAAGTATTATACCCTTTTGGAGGAATAAATCAATGTACCGGCTTATGCAGACAATATTATTCTACTACAAACATGTGGAAATAACCACATAAACAAGTCGTTTTTCCAGAATTGCAGGTGGGATGTTGCATGACAACAGGATGATGCGATGTAATTCGTTGCGGGTTTCGCGTTACGCGTGGAACGGCTTTGGCTGGGCTTCGAAGTCAAGATCCTTCGCTATCGCTCAGGATGACACTCTCCCGTCATCCTGAGCGTAGAGAAGGATCTTACCTTTACATCACATCATTCAAATATTAAGAAGCATCCCCTTAGTCGGAAGTCGCCAGGTCCAGTACCCCGCTTGCCGTTTCCATTATGGATGAATAGTTCTTTCCCTGCATATAATCATCATAAGCCAGGTACAGTGCCCAGATCAGATGCCACATATCGCCGTCGGCGTATACTATGTTCAATCCCAGGTCATTCAATGCTTCCTTTCTATTTATACAATACCCGTGCGAAAAATACTTCTCGGTCATTATTTTTGTTACTGTTTTTGCCCTATCCTTTGTATTCTTGAACATATTATTTTCCAGCAATGCTTCAGCATACTGATAGGATGCCTTTATTGACTTCTCATAGTCTCCCAGTATCCATGGGTCAAGCTTGTTGGAAATGGGATAGAGCACTGAGGCTGTTATTTTTGAATCTTTGCTTTGAGCCAGCTTCTCCTCCATAAATTCTATACACAGCCTTATTGACTGTACCGGCACCCAAAGATCGGTGTATATCGGATGTCTAACTAGTGGATCTATTGGCCCCAGCTCGGAGATCGGCCCCATTACGATCTCATCCGAACCAATAG
>CAZNMO010000069.1:21167-21519 GCA_964574195.1 uncultured Clostridiaceae bacterium
GCGACAAAGGGTATGATAACACTGAAATTGTCACAGAACTCCCTTATCAGGTTGACTATTTTATAGGGAGTATCCACAGCACCTCCATAACTGTTTAAAAAAAGGTCAATTCTCTCTGTCTTACCAATACTGCAAAGCTGCTTATACAATGGAACCAACACATAGTCGTCCATAGGCGAATAGGATATATATGATATTAATCTGGAATTTCGCATCTTCTCAATGCTCGCTAATAAGCTCAACCTCTTTTTATTTGTTATTTTCAACACGATAAAACCCCTCTCGCTTACTATCTGATTTGCGGCGGATATACGCATTATGATTTGCGACGAATGGACACTAATGTAGATTT
>CAZNMO010000070.1:0-21117 GCA_964574195.1 uncultured Clostridiaceae bacterium
AAAAGGGACGAAGGCTGTTCGCGGTACCACCCAATTTGATAATACAGTAACCCCCTCTAGAAAAAGGCACTGGATCATCCACTTGTACGCCCGTAACGCAGGACTGCGGCAAGACTTTTCATCTGCAGCTTTGAGGGCGGGTTCAGAAAAAATAATCTTGGAAAACCTTTCAGCCGGTGAGTTTTCCTCTCTTTCAGAATCTTTTTCCCTACTGATCCTCTTCATAGCCGTAAAATGTAAATTTTTTATAGTTTACTATTAATTGCACTCTATGTCAAGTATTAATTTTATTTTAATAAAGGTATATTATTATAGATGTAGCATGGTGTGGAAATGTCATAAGGAAAGTTGGAAAAGCAATGAACAAAAAGAGATTTTCTTATAGATTCTCAGTAGTACTCTTGATACCCATAGGGCTGCTTCTTGTCTATTTTTCCTCCGGGAATGCGAAAATAGTAGAACAGCTTTACTCGGAGACAGTATATCCGCCTATCGGCAAAATACTGAGCAGGCTGACAGGAGTCATCCCGTTGTCTGTCGCTGAGATCTTAGTCCTGGTAGCGCCTGTCGCGCTTATCGCATATGTGGCAGCAGCACTCAAAAAGTCCTTTAGTCATCATGGCTTCAGTATGCTCCCAATACTGAACTTTGCCGCAAATATGCTCGTGATCGTTAGTGTAGTATTCTTCAGCTTCATCACTCTTTGGGGACTCAATTATTACAGGCAGCCCTTTTCAGATTTGGCAGGGCTACAGATCAAGCCCTCATCGGTACAGGAGCTGGAAAGCCTATGCAGTTCTTTGATCGATAGGGCTAATTCCTTGAGACAGTTGGTCAATGTTGATGCCGAAGGCTATGTGGATGTGCCCGGAAGCACTCGCGACATACTGAGGGGCTGTTCCAAAGGCTATACCGCCATAGCAGAAAGGTATCCTCAATTGGGCGGCAGCTACGGCGCTCCAAAGCCTATTCTACTTTCAGTACCTATGAACTATACCGGGATCTGCGGTGTGTATTTTCCTTTCACAGGGGAGGCTAATGTCAATGTATCTATCCCAGAAGCGACTCTGCCCTCAACAGCAGCTCATGAAATGGCTCATCAGAGAGGTTTTTCCCGGGAGGATGAGGCTAATTATATAGCATACCTGGCCTGCACCAATCACCCTGATGTGAACTACCGCTATTCTGGAGTGCTGCTGGCAACGATCCATTCTATGAATGCACTGTACAGAAGTGACAGCGGACTGCATTCCAAGCTGGCAGAAGGCTTCAGCCCTGAAGTCAGAAAGGACTTGGACCAGCTCAATGAATTCTGGAAAAAATATGAAGGGCCTGTGGAAGAAACAACAGAAAGAGTGAACAATACTTATCTGAAGGCAAACAACCAGAAGGACGGTGTGCAAAGCTACGGCAGGATGGTTGATCTGCTTATTGCAGAGCACCGGCAGGAGCAAAAAGTTGTACAATAGTAGGATGATGCGACGTAGGAAAGAGTGAAAAGTAAAAGATCCTTCGCTCCGCTCAGGATGACACTCAATTGTCATCCTGAGTGAAACGAAGGATCTTGTCCTTCAAAGCCCAGCCCGAGCCGTTCCACGCGCAACGCGAAACTCGAAACCCGTAACGGATAACATTGCATTCTGTTATTCCAGTCTGGATGCAAATTCTATAATTTTGTTTTTCTGATTTCTGTCCAGTCGGGTCAGGTCTGCGTCAGAGCTCAGATTGAGTTCATTTTCAACAAAGTCAATGATCCTCCTCAGGTTCTCAGTATTGATTCCTCCATACATGTCCAGCAGTGCTTCCTCCAAGGTTTTGAAATCCTTGTCATTGAATTTTGAGGTTTCATAAAGCACATCCTCCAGCTGATGCATCCCCATGTCA
Source organism: uncultured Clostridiaceae bacterium (assembly GCA_964574195.1). GTDB lineage: Bacteria > Bacillota > Clostridia > Lutisporales > Lutisporaceae > BRH-c25. The sequence continues at coordinate 1,885 of CAZNMO010000070.1, forward strand.
TTAATCTCGATTCCCATGCTTCTCACCTGTCCTTACATAGTATTACAGCTATTTTCTCCTATTAGCCATAAACTATGTGCAGCATCAGGCTTCCTTCACATCAGCTGCTTCCTGCCTGCCATTCGCCAACCTGCTCATTGCATCAAGATTTGATATTGAGTATATAACCAGTCCTATCCATATGAAACCAAAGCTTATCATATGGGTACCAGTAAACTTCTCTCCATAAAGAAAAATTCCAATAAAAAGGCTGATGGTCGGAGATATGTATTGCAGAAAGCCCATGGTAGACAGCTTCACACGATTGGCTCCCATCCCGTACCATAACAATGGAGTAGCCGTTGCAACCCCCGAAAAAAGCAGTATCACAATAGTAACAGGAGCAACAGAATAGAGTGCGCTCTGTCCGCTGAACAGTTTATATACTATATAGCCGGCTGCAAGCGGTATCAGTACGGTTGTTTCCAGGCACAGGCTTACCAGAGATTCCACTCCCACTAGTTTTTTGAACAAACCATACAATGCAAAAGATGCTGCCAGTAAAAGCGCAACCCACGGTATCCTACCGAACTGGATCGTCATTATGGATACTCCAATTACTGCAAAGGCTATAGAGGTCCATTGTAGCCTGTTGAGTCTTTCCTTAAAGACCGTCATTCCCAGAAGCACCACCATCAGAGGGTTGATATAATACCCCATACTGGACTGCAGGATGTTTCCCGAATTAACTGCCCAGATGTAAGTTCCCCAATTTATGGTTATAAAAACCGCACATAAAAGTATATATCTTACACATTTCCTGTCCCTCATGGTCTCTTTAAGGACTGCTATACCCTCTTTATATAGGACTATGCCTCCTATGAAAAGAAAGGACAGGAGTATCCGGTAAGCCAGGATCTCATCTGCCGGTATTTCCTTCAGAAACTTCCAGTATATCGGGAGAAAACCCCAGGCTATAAAGGCAATAGCCCCGTAAAACGCTCCCACTTTACCGCTTCTGCCCTGTGGATCAGCTGCTTTATCATTCATAATATGACCCCTCTACATTTTTTGCCCTGATCTTCTATATGTTTTTTACATCCTTCAGTGCTTCAAGCAAAAGCTCCCATACCCTTTCTGTGGACGATATGCTGAGGTGTTCATCCGGGGTATGTACGTCAAACATGTTCGGTCCCAGGGAAATGGCATCCAAGTTGTCCAGCTTGCTCATAAATACGCCGCATTCTAGTCCCGCATGTATTGCGATTATCTCAGACTCTGCATTGTACATTTTCTTATAGGTCCTTATAAACAGCGGCCTAATCTTGGAGTTCGGATTATACTCCCATTCGGGATACTCAGACTCAATGATTACCTTGCCTCCAAGGGTATCCGCCAAAGTCAGCACCTGATTGTAGGTATTTCTCTTAAGGCTTTTTACTGAGCTTCTAATCTCATTGATAAGCCATACTTCATTTTCAACAGTCTTAACAACACCAAGATTTGTTGAGCTTTCAACCAAACCCTTGATCTCCATGCTCATACTTTGTATCCCGTTAGGCAGCAGCACCATAGCTGCAACTACACTGCCTGCGGTTTCCTTTGAGAAAACCCTTTCAGGCTTGTCGGAGACAGCTTCAAGTATAGTATGCACCCCAGTGTCCACAGCTCTCAGTTCATTTTTGAACAGCGCCTCCTGTTCCTTGACGATGGCTTCCAGCTTTGAAGCATTGGCTGCATCAGTCAGAAGCAGCACCTCAGTCTCTCTCGGTATTGCATTGGATTTTAGTCCACCGTTTATTTCCGCTACGTATATATCAAATTCCCTGATGATCCTGTTTATAAGCCTTCCCATCAGCTTATTGGCATTTCCCCGGCCTTTGTCTATTTCCATCCCAGAATGACCGCCTTTTAGTCCTCCGATACCAAGCCTATAAACTGCCTTATCTGCAGGTGTCTTTTCCCATTTTACCGGTATGACCAGCTTTGCCTTCAGTCCGCCCGCACTACTTACCAGGAATCTCCCTTCTTCCTCCGAGTCAAGGTTGATAAGGATCCTCCCCGACAGCTTTGAAGCATCCAGAGCCGGAGCGCCGCTCATAGTGTTTTCCTCATCAGAGGTGAAAAGCACCTCAAGGGCAGGATGTGGTATATCCTTTGACGCAAGCAGTGTAAGTGCATATGCAAGGGCAATCCCGTTGTCTGCTCCCAGAGTGGTTCCTTCTGCGTATATCATATCGTCAACGACCTTGAGTCTTATAGGATCCTTCTCAAAATCATGCACTGTTCCCTTATTCTTTTCACAAACCATATCCAGGTGGCCTTGCAGTATAACTGTTGGAGCACTTTCATAGCCCGGTGAAGCCGGTTTTTTGATGATAACGTTCATCGCCTTGTCCTGGATGACCTCCAGGCCATGCCTCCTGGCAAATTCCACCATATGATCGCTAATCTGTCTTTCGTTTCCCGAGCCTCTGGGTATGGCAGACAGCTCCTCAAAATACCTGAATACCTCGCTGCATTTGGAATTTCTAAGTTTGTCCATGTTAACACCCTTTCTCAATATAAATTAATCAAAATATAAAGTTATAACATACTACAAGTACTATTATATGAGTACTGCCTTATAAAATCAAATCCATACAAGTAAATTTGTTCCGGGCATATAGATGCAATCGAGGGTAATACATAACAGGAAGAATGCGACGTAGCCTTCCCCTTGAGGGGAAGGTGGTGCGCAGCACCGGATGATGTGTGAATGCCGCATTCCTCGTTGCGGGTTACGCGTTACGCGTTGCGCGTGGAACGGTTAGGGCTGGGCACTGGAGCAAGGTTACGGGAACCACGGAAGACACGGAACACACGGTAGGTATTGCGCAGCATGGTTCTTAATCGGTGAGGTAGAGATTATCGAAGGCATCAAAAATATCGAAAAGGCTAGTAAATCAGCCGTGAAAATCCGTGTTACCCGTCCTCCCCTCTCCAGAGCCCTGCTAAACGTGCCGTGTCCCCCGCACCACCTCATCAGTCGCCTGCGGCGACAGCTTCCCCTCAAGGGGAAGCCTTGTTTGTGTCGCATAATTCTGCAAATGTTCAGCATTCCTTATTACCGGTACATGCTTCTGATAGCTTTAAGGCTTAAGCACAAACTTTATGCAATTATCCTTCTTCTCATCAAATATCAATGGCATTTACATATCCCTTCCAAGCAAAAGGTGTCCCTTGCCCTTTACTATATCCTCTGCATCCATTATCTGTGTCTTTTCCATAATAGCCTCTATCCGCTCATTATCCAGAGGGTTCCTGAATATTGCCAAATCACTATAATCGTTCAATTTTTGGGCCGCCTTATCAATTTCCAATATGGATCTCGGACCTCCTACACAGCCGCCCTTGCAGCCCATTCCCTCAACAAAATTCGCATCCAGCTCACCGGCTTTCAGTTTATCCAGTACCTCCTTGCAGGCCTTGACACCGTCAGCCTGTAACGGGCGGAAGTCAACGGGCTCTCCGAGCAGCCGCTTTACCACCATTTCCACCGAGCTGCTTACACCGCCGGTCCTCCCATAGATCCTTCCCCCCATGGAGGATTGCTCCTTGTGATCATCTTCCAATTCTGAAAGCTCCAGCTCCAATGCCTTGAATACCTCCTCCAGTTCCCTGAAGGTAAGTACAAAATCCACCGCTCCCTCCAATGCCTTGTCCTTTGCTTCATTTTTCTTGGCTATACACGGCCCAATAAATACAACGACCGTCTCTTCATCAAGCTCCTTAAGCACTCGCCCCGTGGCTATCATAGGCGAAACAGCCGGTGAAAAATGATCCAACAGCTCCGGATAGCTTTTTTGGACCATGTTCATCCATATAGGGCAGCAGCAGCTGGTTATAAGGTAGTCCTCCCTTTGGTGCACCAGCTTCTCAAACTCATACGCCTCTCTAAGGGTCAGCAAGTCAGCAAGCAGGGCAACTTCTATCATATCCCTGAAGCCCATATACTTAAGGGCGCTTCTGACCTGACCCGCACTGACATTGTCTCCGAACTGCCCTATGAACGCCGGTGCCATAATTGCATAAACATGCCTTTTATTCTCCTTCAGGTGCTTTATTATGGGTACGAATTCGATTTTGTCCATTATTGCATCCAACGGGCATTCAGATATGCATTGTCCACAGCTCATGCATTTATCATGATCTATACGTATTCCCTTCTCACCGGTATAATCCGTGGCTCCGTGACTGCAGCTTCCCCGGCAGGGTTTTTCATCGTTCTCTGCCTTACAAATGTCGCATACCTCATCAAGTACTGCTACCAGAGGCTTGTGCACTCTTCCCAGATTAAAAGCGGCATCTATATCTGCTGACAGCTCCGTATCCGTTTTCGCCGGATCAAGACCCATGGAAATGTTGACCTGCTTTTTCAGCAAGCCTTCTTCACTTTTTTTGTATTTTCCGTTCTCTATAAGTCTTGCCAGCAGATCGTTGATATCTCCCGAATTCCCGTTATTCCAGAGTATCCTGACAAGCTCCCGAAATAATTCCATCCTTCTTTTCTGGTAAAAGTCCCTATCCTTATTCTCCATATTTCCTCCCGCACACTAAGCAATTTGCGGCGAATAAACACTGATGCATATTCTGTTTAGCCTTCAACCTTGCCATATATTCCGCCCCCTCCGGCTCCTATGCCTATACGGCCTTCTCTGGCAAGTATAATTGAATCAGCTATACCCTCCTTGACGACCTGTCTTAGTTCTTCGACCGTTGCCTTGTGCAGCACATTCATTTCATTACCGAAACGGCCTATTAGCTTGTCAATGGTTCTAGGTCCTACTCCCGGCAGAAATTCCAGAGGTATTTGGTAGCGGTAATCCCGAATGCGTAAGCCTGAAGGTGATTCCAGGTCCCTGATAGCTTCGATCCTGTCCTTAACACCAACAACGATATTATGATCAGACGAAACAGGGCAGCTGAGTACCGGGGGTTCTCCCTCCAACAAGCTGTCGCAGGTCAGGCAAAAGCTCCTGTGGTATTTTCCCAGTCTGGGATCAAGTCCATAGTTGGTCAGGACAGCCCTGCCACTACTGTTTTGCAAGGCCAGCAGCAACTCGTTGTAACTTGGCTCAGCCATCCTGAAAACATTATATTCTCTTCCCATTTTTGCCAGGGAATGCGCATCAGAATTGCTTATGAAGGTCTTTTGGGACAGCTCACTAAGAAGTCCCGCCATTGCGGCATCGGCGCTAAGTCCCAGCTCAATGCAGGGTACTCGTGTGAAGGAGAATTCATCGAATATCTCGAGGAGAGAGCTGCAGCAATTCCCGTAAAAGCTCTTATGAGGAGAAAAGACATGAGCAGGTATGAGAACTCCTCCAAGCCGATCCACAAGGTCGAACAGCTCTTGTCCCGTCAAGCGGCTCATATAACTACAGTTCCTTATATTTTTCACATGTCTGGAAAGCTCGCCGGAAAAATCCTTTAGTCGGCTCAGAGTAGGAAAAAAGCAAAGTGAATGAGCACTGCAGCCCTCAGCTTCATGGGTCTCGATCTCTGCTCCGAGTATCAGAGTCAGACCTCCACGGTAATCCATTCCGCCACCTTCCAGCTCAGTGATTTCGCCCTTGTCCTGCAAGCTCTCGATATCTTCAATAATATAAGGGGATGCACAATCCACTACGCCTATTACCTGTATCCCCTTTCTGATATATGCCTCGTATGCAATATTCTCAAAGGTCAGGTCTGATGCTGTTGCCTTTTTTATCTCCCTGCCCTTTGAAGATCGTCCGATATGTACATGTAAGTCAACATAGTATTCCCTCATTGGTTCACTGCCTTTGTCAGTTTTTTTCTATAATAAGTATCCCTAGAAATGAGCAAAAAATGCAAAAGGAGCAAAGGCGGCGCCGCCGCATTTGCCCCCCATGTGCCTTTATCGACAAGGGTGAAGTTTCTGGCACGGCATATAAATCAATGGTTTTTTTGTATATGAAAGTATACTTTCTATACAAAAAAATAACCCGGGATTTTACCCCGGATCAACCGTCTACTTACTATTTACAATTGCTACATATTCCATAAACATTAATATTAACATCGCAGACCTTCACATCCATCTTGCTTTCCATAGTAGTTATCGCAGCAAGGTATTCGTTCGCACCCTCAACATCATAGTAATCATAGAACTTCCCGCATTTTTTACATTTGAAATGTACATATAAGTACTTCTCGTCATGCCTTTTTAGCTCATAGAATCTTTCCTTGCCAACGCTGATTTCCTTGATGATCTCAGACTCCCTGAACATTTCCAATGTCCTGTATACAGTAGCTATGCCTATACCCTTGCATCTCAACATTTTGAAAACCTCATCCGGCTTATAGTGCCTAGGCTCCAAAATGAACAAACTTAATATTTCTTCTCTCTGATGAGTATGGGATATTCCGTGCTCTTCCAACATTTTGCGGATACACTCTATCTCTTCACTCAAACTATCACCCTTTTCCTGCGCAAGTCTACTTTGTGTAATTATTAACAATTCTATATTACATAATTGTTAAAGAAATATCAAGTTTATTTTGGAATATTCCTTTTTTTCTTACTAATCTGTATATGCATCCACTACTTTTGCTACATAACCATCCTTTCCTTCCTTGACCACCATTACGATATCAGGCCTGCCGCCATTCTCGGAATATGCCCTGTAATACCTGAGTCTTGTTTCCTCGTAATCCTCATCAGGCCGTGAAGTCACCTGGTACTGCCCTTCCATATCGTACTCCTCCAGTACTCCTATGACCCTATCTGTCACCTTGTCAGTAGGACATTCGATGCCAATTATCCTTCCCGTTATTTCATTATCCATGTTCATTATATTGATCCCTCTCTCATTCGGTTACTTGTTATGCATCTATGTGCTCATATTAGTTTATCCTCAATGCCAGCATTAATACTCAACTATTTATGAATCCGGCTCTCTGTATCGCTTGTATAAAAGTTTCCATACAGGTGTAACAAATTTCATGCATGTACATAGTATGTTATTGAAGGAAGGGTAAACAACCCTGTTTCTGAAAGGAGGTGGAATTATGGCTAATGGTTATGGATCAGTAAATCCCGGTGTAGCAGCTGCTGGCTGCCTGCCCGGAGGAGCAGTTTCTCCTATTGCAGGTCTCTGCCAAAATAACGGTTTCCTGCTTCTGCTTCTATTGTTCATACTTCTTGCAGCAGGTCCGTCCTGGGGTATTGACAACAGCTTCTTCTTTATCATCATTCTTGCGATAATCGCATTTGGTGGTTTTGGAAGGACTTTCGGCTTCGGTGCACCGCTAGTAGTATAACAGCAAACTGAATATGGTCCAAAGCCCACCTGTCTCCCTGGTGGGCTTTAAATTTGCTATTGACAATTCCGGATCATGGATTTATATTAATACTAATATCCAAACCAATGAATGAGAATAGTAGGCCAAGGTGAATGTTCTCAGAGAGCCGCAGTTGGTGCGATGCGGCAGCAGGAGCGTGGCTGAATGGACTTATGAGGGCAGTCGAAAGGTAGATCCGAGTAGTAACTGACGGGAGCTCCGCCTGTTATAAAGGGAGCGTATATTATTAGTATACGGAATAAGTGGGTGTTTTTCGCCAATCCGGGTGGTACCGCAGGAGTATAAGCTCTTGTCCCTTTACAGGGACAAGGGCTTTTTTTATTCTATTATAAAGGAAAGGAGCTGCAGAAAAATGAGTAAAGCACCGTATAGAGTGTACTTATCGGAAAAGGAGGTCCCCCGCCAGTGGTATAACCTTCGGGCGGATATGAAGGAAAATCATGAGCCTTACATTAATCCAGGCACTATGAAGCCTGCAAAGCTTGACGACCTGTATCCAGTATTCTGTGAGGAGCTGGCAAAGCAGGAGCTGGATAATGAGACCCGATATGTGGATATCCCGGAGGAGGTGCAGGAATTCTATAAAATGTATCGCCCTTCTCCTTTGTGTCGTGCCTATAACCTGGAAAAAGCGCTGGATACTCCTGCAAAAATCTATTACAAGTTTGAGGGAAACAATACCTCGGGAAGCCATAAGCTGAACTCCGCAGTAGCACAGGTCTACTATGCAAAAGAACAGGGCATCACTTCCCTTACCACAGAAACCGGTGCGGGTCAGTGGGGTACCGCCCTGGCTGAAGCCTGTGCATATTTCGGTATGCCGTTGACAGTGTATATGGTAAAGGTATCTGCGGAACAAAAGCCCTACAGAAAAGCAATAATGGAAACCTTCGGAGCCAAGGTCATCCCAAGCCCTTCAAACCAAACAGCGGCAGGACGCGCAATACTGGCGAAGGATCCTGCTACAGGCGGAAGTCTTGGCTGTGCAATATCCGAAGCCATTGAGCATTCTGTAAAAACTGAGAATTGCCGTTATGTACTGGGATCTGTCCTTAACCAGGTACTGCTGCACCAATCGATCATAGGCCTGGAAGCAAAGCTGGCAATGGAAAAATTGGAAGAGTACCCTGATATCGTAATAGGCTGTGCCGGAGGCGGTTCAAATCTTGGTGGATTGATTGCCCCCTTTATGCAGGATAGGCTTACCGGAAAAGCCGGTCCCTATTTCATAGCTGTAGAGCCGGCTTCGTGTCCCTCACTCAGCAGGGGCAGATATGTCTATGATTTCTGTGATACCGGGAAAATAACCCCCCTGGCGAAAATGTACACCCTTGGCTGCGAGTTCATGCCATCTCCAAATCACGCCGGAGGCCTGAGATATCATGGCATGAGCCCGATGCTTTCAAAGCTCTATCATGACGGCTTCCTGGATGAAGCCCGTGCGGTGGAGCAAACCAGCGTATTTGAAGCGGCGAACCTGTTTGCAAGGCACGAAACCATACTACCCGCCCCCGAATCCTCACATGCCATTCGTGCTGCCATCGATGAAGCCATGAAATGCAAGGAGTCGGGTGAGGCTAAAACCATATTGTTCGGCCTCACAGGCACAGGTTACTTTGATATGCAGGCATACATGCAGTACCACAGCGGTCAGATGTCTGATCATATACCAACTGACGAGGAGCTTCAGAAGGGCTTCGACGCACTGCCGTAGTTCGAAGGGCTATAAAATAAAGATCCTTCATTTCACTCAGGATGACAGTTGAGCGTCATCCTGAGTCGAGCGAAGGATCTTTATCTACGTTACATTCTTCTCAATATGACAGCAGCCGTTCATATACCTGCAAATACTCCTCTGCAGATTTGCTCCAGGAGAAATCCTGCTTCATAGCTCTTATAACGATCTCTTTCCAGGCTTCCCTGTCCTCATAAACTCTCATTGCACGCTTTAAGGTATCCAGCATTTCGTGGGCATTATAGTTTGCGAAGGAAAATCCCGTTCCCTCCCCGGTAAATTCATTGTAAGGTATGACCGTATCCTTTAGTCCGCCTGTTTCACGTACTATGGGTACTGTTCCATATCTCAGACTGAAAAGCTGGCTCAATCCGCAAGGCTCATAAAGAGACGGCATCAGGAACATGTCCGCTCCTGCATATATCCTTTGGGCAAGTATCCCATCATATTTCAGATTTGCAGATACTTTGTCAGGATACCTGGAGGCTGCATATTCGAACATTTCCTCATAGCGGCTGTCCCCGGTTCCTAGTACTACTATTTGCAGGTTCAACTGCAGCAGCTCTTCAAAAACACAGGCTATCAGATCAAAGCCCTTCTGGTCTACCAGTCTGGATACGATCCCTATCAATGGGATATCCTCATTTCTCGGAAGTCCCAGGCTTTGCTGCAGCATGAGCTTGTTTTGCAGCTTCCCATCAGGATGCTCTACACTGAAGCTTTCAAATATCCTGCTGTCTGCAGCCGGATCGTTTTCCTGATAATCTATACCATTTACTATCCCAAATAATCTGTCAGCCCGCTTATTTATGATCCCATTCAGGTTTTCTCCATAAAAATCCGTTCTTATCTCTTCGGCATATGTCCTGCTCACAGTAGTGATAACATCTGAAAAGACTATGCCTGCCTTCATGTAGTTCACACAGTCATTAAATTCGAGCCCATCTGCCGTGAAATACTCCCAGCCTATTCCAAGTATATCCCCCAATATCTCCTTGGGAAATACCCCCTGGTATCTGAGGTTATGTATGGTATAAACCGTCCTGATCTTATTGTAGTACTCCTCGTGTCTGAAATGTGTTGCAAGAAACGTGCTCACTACTCCTGTCTGCCAATCATTGCAATGTATGATATCCGGTCTGAAGTCGATCAGCGGCAGCACCTTCAGCAGCGCCTTGCTGAAAAAGGCAAACTGCTCTGCTTCGTCAAAATGCCCATATAATACATCCCTGTCGAAATAGTACTCATTATCAATGAAGTATGCAGTCACACCTTCAAGCTCCAGCTTCATTACAGCACAATACTGATGTCTCCAGGACAGATCCACATATACATAGCCAATGTACTCCATTTTTTCTGTGTATTCCTTTGGGATGGATTTGTATTTTGGAATTATAAGCCTTACGTCAGCACCAAGCTTTATCAGCTCTCTCGGTAAAGTGCCTGCTACATCAGCCAAGCCCCCGGTTTTTACAAAGGGCACTGCCTCTGAAGCCGCAAAAAGAACTTTAATATTTCTCATAAATATCCTCCCTTTTTAGGGAAGTGACATCCATACCAAGACGTCGCTGCCCGCTAGTTTCTGTATACTTCCTCCCGCATGTGAAAACCGTCCTTGATTATAGTACTGTCAATATTCTCCTTGTCGACAGCCGTTGGCTCCAGCTCAAAATATGGGATATCGAACCTTCCGTCATATATAGTCTTCTCTATTCTGAGATTTTCACCACCTGCCAGCATGACTGCAAGTCTGGCCGCTTCACCAGCAAGCTTTTCTATAGGTTTGTACACCGTCATAAGCTGTGTTCCCTCAACTATCCTCTGGCAAGCGGACAAATCCGCATCCTGGCCTACCACAAAGACCTTTCCGGCCAGCCTATGCTCGGAAAGTGCTTCTATAGCGCCTTCTGCCAGGCTGTCGTTACCTGCAATGACACCATCTATCTTTGTTCCTTCCTGAATTGCCTTCACAGTCTGGTCAAAGGCGTATTCCTTCATCCAATTGTCCGCCCATTCCTCGGCAACAATTTTTATGGTTCCTTCCTTTACCCTATCCCCCAGCACCTTGTCATACCCCTGCTTTATCATCCTGGTGTTGTGATCTCTGTTGGCACCGTTCACAATAAGTATATTCCCCTTGCTGTCTATTTTGTCCAGTATATACTCCGCCATATACTCTCCGACCTTTTCATTGTCAAAGGATATGTATAGATCCGCGTTGGACTTGAGTACCAGCCTGTCATATGAAATGACCTTAACGCCCTGCCGTTTTGCCAGTTCCACTGCGCTGGCTGCTTTCTCCAGATCGTTGGGCACTATGATCAATACGTCGATATTCTGTTCCAGGAGATATTTCACCTGCTTCAGCTGGTCCTGGTCGTCATTGTTGGCATTCTGAACTATTATATCTGCCCCCATTTCCTTGACCTTGGCTATCAGAATATCCCTGTCCTTCAGCCATCGCTCCTCCTTCAGAGTACCCAGTGAAAATCCTATTATCAGTTTGTCATCCTGCTGTTCAAGGGTCTTTTTGCCGAAGTAACCTTCAATATCAATGATATCAAGCTTCTGTAGTACAAAATAGAACAATATCACCAGGATGAGCCCTAGAAAAATCAGTATTGCCTTCCGAAGCCTACCTTCCTGCTTCACTATTTATCACCCCGCCTGTCTGTTGATTTTCACGATACTCTGTAGGAGTCATGCCGGTAACCTTTTTAAAGATCTTGCAATAGTAATTCGGGTCACTGTAGCCTATTTTATAACAGATCTCCTTTATACTGTCATTGGTATCACGAAGCAGCTCCCTTGACTTTTCTACCCTCAGCTCAGTCAGATATTCAACAAAGCTTTTGCCCATAGAATCCTTGAAGAACTTGCTGAAATAGTGATAGCTCAGGTTGGTCTCCTTAGCCGCATCATCCATACTTATGTCTCTGTGGTAGTTCTCCGCCAGGTATTTCCTGACCTTCTGCCCGAGACTGTTGATCTCTGATTCCCTCTGTTCCCTCATATCCGAAATGACCTGTTCCAGCTGCATCGAGTATACTGCCTTGAGCTCCCTCAGATCCTGCAGCTTGAGTATACTGTTCAGGAAACCTCTTGCCAGTGAATTCTCATTTTCGGAGTAATAAGGCAGTGACCGCTTTATCTGGAAATAAAGCTCTATGAGCCTTGACTTGATCTTGTCCATATCCTCCTTGTAGTTCATGGTAAGCCACAGGAATATGGTTTCGAAGCTGTCTTCAGCCCCCTCGGCATCAACAGCTATCAGCCTGCGTACCAACTCCTTTTCCTGGCTTTCCGGATACAGGTCGGGGTTACTGTCTATAGCCATTATATCCTCATAATGCACTGTATAGTCCAAGTCCTTCATAGTAGCAGCTATACCGGCTTCTTTGCAGGACTTGGAGAAGTTATCTATATCATAGCACCTTCCTATTCCTATCCTGTAGCTTATTGAAACGCTCCTGTTTATCCTATCAGCCAGCTTTTCAGCCATATCAACGGAATCGTTCCTTACCTTATAGGTATCTTCTCCCTCATCTACCGGGATAAATGCTGATACCTTATCCAGCAGCGGAGGTCCGACAAGGCAGCTGCACATGTTCTTAAGCTCATGACAGAATACCTCGTAAAACCTCTGTCTGTCCAGTCTGTCATTAATGCTGTCCACCCTGCTCCCCTCTTCATTTTCCTCCACTACCGCCATCATAACGTAACCGTAGCCTATCTTCATTCCAAATACTTCTTCATAGAACTCGACATCCTTTACTGCATTGCCGTCAAAAAGTCGTGAGTAAATGAACTGTCCTTCAAGGTGAGGGATCACCTTGTTCATTTTTTCTTTAAGCTGCATTTCCCGTTGGACAGCTTCTCTCCTTGAGGCTATCTCCCTGCATATGCCCTCAAGGGTCTCTACCACCTTGCTCCTGTTAATAGGCTTGAGGAGATAATCGTGAACCCCGAGGTTGATGGCTTCCTTGGCATAGTTAAAATATTCGTATGCAGTAATTATCACAAAGGTGACATCCAAACCTGCCGCCTTTATCTGCTTTATAGCCTCGATACCGTCTATGCCCGGCATGTGGATATCCATGAAAACTATGTCAGGCTTGTGCTCTATCGCCTTCTCTATTGCCTCCCTGCCCGATTTGGCCGTACCGACAACCTCTACATCATTGGCAAACTTTTCTACAATGTATTTCAAAGAATCTGTTACCAGATACTCATCATCTGCAATCAATAGCTTCATCATCTGCCATCACGTCCTCTTCATATGGTATTTTCAATACGACCTTGGTTCCATGGCCGGGTTCGCTTTCTATCTCAATTACATCACTTACCTCTGTTTTGTTGTAATAGAGCTGAAGCCTCTCTATAACATTGGTTATGCCGATACCCGTGACATGCTTGCTGTGAAGATCCTCACCGCTTATGTGGGACAACAGCGCAGATACCTGTTTTTCTGTCATTCCCTCTCCGTTGTCTTCTACCACTATCAGTATCGACTCTTCCGAAAGCTTTACCGACAGCAGTATCTCCCCATCCCTTTCCAGATTCTGGAGTCCATGAATGAAAGCATTTTCTATTATCGGTTGTATTATAGTACATGGTATTTTGACATTTCGTATTCCTTCATCCACATCCGTATGGAACTCGATCCTGCTTCCAAATCGGGTTTTCAAAATAAACATGTAGTTATTGGCATATCTGATCTCGTCCGCAAGGGTAGCGGGCTCATCAAGCTTTCTGAGATTGTATCTGAAAAGCTCTGCTATATTTTCTATGAACTCCGAAGTCTTGTCAGCTCCTTCCATCATGGAAAGCTGAGAAGCAGCATTAAGTGTATTAAAGAGAAAATGAGGATTTATCTGTGATTGCAGGGACTTTAGCTCTGCATCCTTCAAAAGGCTCTTCATCCTCAGGTTCTGCATTTCCTGTTCCTTCAGAAGCTTCTCGACCTCTGCCTGTCTTTTCAGTTCGTCAATGTAGCTTTTTATACTGGTTATCATTTTACTGAAGGCAGCAGCCAGAACATTTACCTCATCCTCAGCCTTTATTTCTGAAAGGCTGACATCAAAGTCCCCCGACGATACCCTCTCAGCAGAGTGCGAGAGCTCAATTATCGGCTTGGTAAGCCGGTAGGTAAAAACAATTGCCAGGGAAATGCTCAGGATCAATGACCCGAATATTATGAAAAGATTGGCATAGCTCAAGTAATTCATATTGTTGGTAATGGCAGTATACTTGTCCGACCCCTTCTGAAGCTTGTCCCCCAGAAGTATGTTGATATAGAATTTGATATTTTCACTTATCTGGTTTGACCTGCTGAAATGAGTGATGTATTCACTGCTTATCCTGCCCCTCTTGGCTTTGACAGCGCTGTCAGCCTCCGCCAGCAGGCTGTCGATCATATAGCCTATATCCTTGAGCATGAGATAATCATTGTCATATAACGCTTCTCTGGGTATGTTGGTTGACTTCAGCTGAAGCTCGTTATATTCATTGTAGTAATTGAGAAGGTTCTCAGAGGACTTGGTCGTCAGATACTTCTCCAGCTCCGTCATAAGCAGGTTTACATTACTGTTCAGGCTGTTCAGGTAAACATAGTCGGTAATGACCGTATTCATTTTTATCAATATGACTTTGGCATTATAATATGAAAACAAGCTCGTGACACCAAGCAGCAATGTCATGATCAGATAGTAACTGATAAGCTTTTTTCTTATGCCTGTAAATCGGAACATTTCTCTATTCATGCCATCACCAGCTATTCTTTCATAGTCGCGGATTTTTGCTGATATTCCTCAACGTTATCCTTTGTTATCACTTTGACGCCTGTATCGATAAAGGTTGAGACATTGTTCTTCTCCTTTATATCTATCAGGGCATTTATGCATTCATAGCCCATCTTATAAGGGTCGCTCATTACTGTTCCATATATAATATCCTTGCTTATATATCTGAGGATCTCTTCTGTATCGCCATAGCCGACTATTGCTATACTGCCTACCCTGTTCCTATCAACTACCAGCTGGGCTGAGCCTATCGTATCCACCGAGCTTGTAGTGAAAATCGCATTGATATTGTCTGCTCCTGCTATTATCTCCTGTGTTATTTCTTCCGCACTCAAGATCCCCATTTTTGAGGTATAGGTCCTGACTACCCTCATTTCTGGAAAATCCTTCAGTGTGCTTAGAAAACCGTTCATTTTCAGATTCTGACTGGTTGAGTCAGGCTCCAGGTCATTGCTGACTATAACAGCAATATTGGCTCTTCCTGCCGTAGCCCTGATCATCAACTCCGCCGCAGCTTTACCAAGCTCAAAGCTGTTGGTGCCGACAAAGGCATTTCTGTCGCTGGCCTTGTCGTCATTCTCCAGAGTGACTACAGGTATCCCATTTTCAATGGCTCTGTTTATAAGATTAGTGTACTCCCCGCCGCTGGACACATGGGTTATTATCCCATCCACCTGTGAGGTCACGGCGATATCAAGGTATCTCAGCTCCTCCTGTGGATTATTGAATCTGGGGGCGTTGAATTCCACCACTACCTTCCGCTCCTTTGCGGCAGCTTCAAGTCCCAGCTTCAGCTCCTTCCAGAAGGGGTCTACCGAATTCTGGGCAATTAGATAAAAGTGATATTTTGGCTTTGATATGAATACATTGGCTTCCTCCCGCTGTATCCAAAAAAGGAAGCCGCTGGTCATGCATATAAGGAGCATCAGTATAAGTATCGCATGTTTATTAATATAGTAGGTAAGCTTTTTCACAAAATTAATCAACTTGAATATCTCCTCGGACTATAATAATGTATTATTCTACAAATCTTGCCCATATACCTTTAACGCGGTGCTGTTCCCAGCATCGGCAGCTCGTCGCCATGCAGCTACTTCAGCACCTGGGGATTTATACAGGTGTCCGGAGCTTTTCCTTTCAATACCTTTATGATATTGCCCGCTGCAATCAGCCCCATGTTTGTTCTTGTCTCTATGGTTGCTGATGCAATATGGGGTACTATTACAACATTATCAAGGCCTATGAGTCCGGGATGGATCTCCGGCTCATTTTCAAAAACGTCCAGACCCGCACCCCAGATCCAGCCCTTCTCCAAAGCCTGCACCAAGGCCTTCTCGTCAACAACAGGGCCTCTGGAGGTATTTATCAGGACCGCTGTGCGCTTCATAGACTGCAGTTCCTTTTCTCCTATATAGTGTTTTGTATCCGGTGTAAGCGGAACATGAATGGATACAAAATCAGACTCTCTAAGCAGTGTTTCCTTATCAACGTACCTGGCCCCCAGCTCCTTTTCCATTACCTCACTGGGCTTTGTACTGGTATACAATATCTCCATATCAAAGCCTCTTGCCTTTTTAGCGAAATTATAACCTATTCGTCCTGCTCCCACGATCCCAAGCTTCTTACCTGTGATGTCCCTTCCAAGCAACAGCAATGGGCCCCAACCCTTGAACCTTCCGGCCCTGGCAAACCTGTCCGATTCCACGACTCTCCTGCTTACTGAAAAAAGCAATGCCCAGGCCAGATCAGCTGTGGCATCATTCAAAACCTCCGGTGTATTGGTGACTATTATTCCCCGTTTTGTCGCCTCAGCAACATCTATATTGTTGTAGCCCACTGCGTAGTTTGCGAATATCCTGCATTGAGGGCCTGCTGCCTCAAGCACTTCGGCATCTATAGTGTCCGTAAGCAGGCAAAGCACAGCATCCATGCCGGCCACACCCTTCAGCAGCTCTTCCCTGGTAAGTACCCTGTCCTCAGGATTCACTGCAACGTCAAATTGCTCCATAAGCTTTTCCAATGAAGCCTCAGGAAGCTGCCTTGTCACAAAAACCTTTTTTCTATCCATAGTACTACCTCCTGTAAGGTGTTTTATAACCATAAGATGTACAATTACATTACTTTCCTATTTTATTATAACGCATAAGTAGAGCATTTTACGATCATAGAAAAATTTTCTTACCTCTGCATGTTCCAAAAAAAAAACAAAACCCATGAGGACTTGAAATGCCCTTCACAGGTTTTTATGTTCTTTTCTCTATTTGTCAAGAAGCTCTACGTATGCCTTCATATAGAAAGGCAGATCCTGCGGTTTCCTGCTTGAAACTATGTTTACGTCCACTACCACCGGCTCATCCACCCAAAGCCCTCCTGCATTGACCATATCATCCCGAATTCCCGGAGTACTGGTTACCCTTTTACCCCTCAATATATCTGCAGAAATAAGCACCCACCCTGCGTGGCATATCTGGCCTATGGGTTTCCGGCTTTCATTCATTTTTCTGACCAAATCTACAACTTCAGGATACCTTCTTAGTTTGTCTGGAGCCCATCCACCCGGCACCAACAGTCCGTCATATTCTTCATGATCCACCTGGTCAAAGCCCAGATCTGAAACTGCAGGCACTCCATATTTGCCTATATAGGTGATTCCGGGCCTCTCACCTGCAAGCCTTACCTCCACACCTTCCTCCCGGAGTCGCAAAACAGGGTACCAAAGCTCCAGGTCTTCAAATTCATTATGTACAAGGCATACTACCTTACATCCGTTTTTCATGTGAACTACCTCCATTGATCCTGATATTATACTGCATCATACTTCACTGATACCTGCTGTTATCAATCTGCCCAGTTCTTCAATGCAAGCCGCCTCGTCGCTGCCCTCAGCGATTATAAGCAATTCATCCCCCTTGACGGCTCCCAGGGCCAATACCGATATAATGCTCTTCCCATTGGCTTTTTTGTCCCCAACAGCTATAGTGACCTGGCTCTTGAATCTTGCAGCGCACTTGACGAACATAGCAGCAGGCCGGGCATGCAGGCCGACTTCGTTTGTCAGCACAAGTCTTGCTTCAACCATTTTCCTCCCTCCAATGTAGTCTAGTATTAACGTATCGTAAAATAGTAAGAATGCGACACAAGGGTTGCGGGTTACGCGTTTCGAGTTGCGCGTGGAACGGTTATAGCCCGCCTTCGAAGCAAAGATCCTTCACTGCGTTCAGGATGACAGATAAGCGTCATCCTGAGTGAAACGAAGGATCTTAATCTTCGAAGCCCATCCCAAGACGTTCCACGCGCAACGCGTAACACGCAACTCGAAACGGATATGTCGCATAATTCTACTATTTCACAATGCCTGAAAGCCTATCACAGCTTTGACATACCTCTTGCCTCTTCCGCAGCAGCCAGAACACTATCCAGTCCATCACCCATGGAAGCCTGAACTGCAGCACATATGGCACCCTCCAATATTGGGGCATCAGCTATTCTGACCCGCTCCGCCTCTGTGGCCTCCATGAGTTCAAGAGCCATATTGCTGCTAAGCACAGCGCTTCCCAGGTCTACCAGCAGTAAAACTCCCTCACCGCTGTCGGCCTTTCTGATTGCTTCGACTATTCTGACTGCATCAGTGCCTATACTGCCGTCTGCCAAACCTCCTGCAGCAACGACCATGCAGCTGCCGGCCAACTGGTCAGCCAGATCCTTGACTCCCTCAGCCACTCTTGCGCTATGTGACACTATTACTATACCTACCATATCACAGCTCCGGTGCAGAAGCCCTGCAATAGTCAGTAAGCGCTCTCAGTATTATGTATGAGGAGGTTGCACCGGGGTCCCGGTGGCCTATACTTCTTTCCCCAAGGTAGGAGGCCCTTCCCTTGGTCGCCTTTATTGTCTCGGTATATTCCATTCCAGCCTGTGCCGCTTGGCAAGCGGCTTCCAGGCATTCCAGCAGTGACTTATCAGCCTTTATGCCGTTATCGATTGCCTCCAGCGCTGGTTCAAGGGCATCAAGCATTGTCTTATCACCCTGCCTAGCCTTGCCCCTGTCCTTGATGCCCTGTATCGCTGAGGAAAGCATCTCCATCGCCTTTTCCCTTGTTATAGCCTCATTCCCGTTTATTGCTGCTGAAGCCCTTAAAAAAGCTGTTCCGTATAAAGGGCCTGAAGCTCCGCCTACTGTGGATATCAGTGTCATTCCCACCTTTTTCAGCACAGTGGGGATATCCTCGCCGCCGCCCTGTGACAGCTTGGTCTTTACTGCTTCAAAGCCCCTGGACATGTTGATCCCGTGATCTGCATCTCCTATCGCCGCATCAAGGTCGGTCAGCATTTCCCTGTTATCAT
>CAZNMO010000071.1:0-21114 GCA_964574195.1 uncultured Clostridiaceae bacterium
CAGGGCGGCCACGGCAATTATCCCGCGCCTATTGCCAGGGCTATTATAGAAGGCTATCTGGCACCTGATGCTCCAAAGGATAACAAATTTACAGAGAATGAAATAATACCATAGGAAAAAGAAAGCAAAAAGAAGGAATTATTGCAATTATGAAGAACTTTAATATTCGTAGAAGGCAAAATTCGACTTATCGGTATATGAACCTCATATGCACTAACAATATATGCGACCGGAGGTAATTACATGGCTGAAAACGCAGTTATCTTCAAGGGTACAAAGGAAGGCTTGTACATAATACTAAAAGAAGAAATGGACATTGATACCATAAAATACAACCTTGACAAGAAAATCAAACCCTCCAAGAGATTTTTTGAAGGTGCAAAGATAATGAATTTTAAGGGTAAGAGGCTTACCCAGGAAGAGTTTGATGAGCTTAAGGAAGTAATAGAGCAGGAATACGGCATGACAGTAGTTGAAAGTTATAGCAAGGACTATGACGTAAAGACAGAAGCCTTGGAGCTGAAAAAGCCGGAAATGCTGGAACTGCTTCCTTTTGATAATGTCCACAAAGGAGAAGCCCTGATAGTAAGGGCTACAGTCAGGTCAGGACAGCTTATCCAATACAAGGGTGACGTCATTGTGGTCGGTGATGTTAATCCAGGTGCACATATAAGAGCCGGCGGTTCCATTATCATAATGGGCAATTTGAGAGGAATAGTACAGGCAGGCGCAAACGGCGATTACGGTGCATTTATTTCGGCATTTAAAATGCAGCCGACACAGCTTCGTATCGGAGATATAATAACAAGATCCCCTGATGGAATGGGAAGTAAGTGCAATAATCCGGAGATAGCTATGGTAAAGCAGGGGATGATCGTTGTCGAGCCGTATTTGAGAAACAGGTAATTAATGCAGAAAGGTATATGCATACACAATTAATAATGGAGGTAATGTAATGGGTGAAGTAATTGTAGTTACGTCGGGAAAAGGTGGAGTTGGAAAAACGACCACAACGGCTAATATAGGTACAGGCTTGGCACTTAAAGGCAAAAGTGTAGTACTGGTTGACGCAGATATCGGCCTCAGGAATCTTGATGTTGTCATGGGGCTTGAAAACAGAATAGTATACGACCTGGTGGATGTTGTTGAGGGAGTATGCAGGATGAGACAAGCCCTTATCAAGGATAAAAGGTATCCTAATCTTTATTTGCTGCCTGCAGCACAGACGAAGGATAAGAATGCGGTCAATCCTGAACAGATGCAGAAACTTACAGTGGAGCTGGCGGAAGAATTTGAATATGTGATCCTGGATTGTCCTGCAGGTATAGAGCAGGGCTTCAAGAATGCGATTGCCGGAGCCAACAGAGCTATTGTAGTAACAACGCCAGAAGTATCGGCAGTCAGGGATGCAGACAGGATAATTGGCCTGTTGGAGTCTAGCGGATTGAGAAATCCCGGACTAATTATCAACAGGATCAAGATGGATATGGTCAAACGCGGAGATATGATGAATATTGATGATATGATCGATATACTCGCCATAGATCTTCTTGGAGTTGTTCCTGATGATGATATGATAGTTGTTTCAACCAACAGAGGCGAACCTGCCATTGCATCCGAACAGTCCTTTGCAGGACAGGCTTATAGAAACATTGTAAGAAGGATAATGGGAGAAGATGTTCCATTTATGAATCTGGAATCCGAAGACGGCTTTTTCAGCAGGGTGGCAAAGCTGTTTGGGTTGAACAAGAAGAAATAGGAGGAGAGGTGAGAGTTATGGACTTGTTCAAATTATTCGGCAGAAATGAAAGCAGCAAGGATATAGCCAAGGAAAGACTTAAGCTGGTTTTGATCCATGACAGGGCCAATGTATCTCCTCAGTTTTTGGATATGATTAAAGGTGAATTGATAAAGGTTATTTCAGATTATATGGAGATCGATGAAAGCGGACTTGAGATAAAACTCACCAGGACCAAAAGGGAAGTAGACGACTCTACGGTTCCTGCATTGGTAGCGAACATACCCATAAAGAGAATGAAGGACAACAGTAAAATATAGTTGACTTTACAAGATCTATAAATGCCCGGGCAAACATGCCCGGGCATTTTCATATTTTTTGGACATAAATCCCCCCGGCCAATAATATAAATAGAACATAGCAAACAAAATCTGTTTAAGCATCGCTGAAACAGATTTGTGTTACCTTGATTTACTTTGCGGCGGAACAATTTTCATTAACGTTAATCCGACGCAAACTACAATTTCATACAGGATATTGAACTATGGGGGAGAGAATGATGAACAACAATAACTTTGAGAATATTCCAAGACCAAAGTATATAAAGGAATATAAAAAATTCGGAAGCAGCAGCTATAGAGCAGGAAAGTATAATGAAAAGAACTATATTGACAAGCTGTTGTTGCAATCCTTCATATCACTCGTCACTATAGCTGCAATACTTCTTATGAACAATGTGAATATCAGCTTTACCAATACAATATCAGAGGGTATAAAAACCACCTTGAACTGGAATATGGATTTTTCCAATGTACTTGGAACCTTTTCGGATATGAGGAATATAATACCAGAGGCGAAAGAAAACCTGGGAGTGGCAGAGGTAGGAATAGAGAGCTTTGAGGATGAACCCAGCTTCATAATGCCTGTAGAAGGTACGATAACTTCGGAATATGGTGAAAGGGTCCATCCGGTATTTAAGACAGTGAAGATGCATACAGGGATAGATATTGATGCCGAATTGGGAACGCCGATCAAGTCCTCCACCTCCGGCAGTGTACTTAAGGTGGGTGAGGATGATTTCAACGGAAGGTACATAAGGGTGAAAAGCGGTAAATATGAGGTGGTATATGCCCACTGCTACAGGATAAACGTCAAGGAGGGGCAGCAGGTCAAGCAGGGGGATGTCCTGGGAGAGGTAGGAGATACCGGTATCGCATCGGGGCCTCATTTACATTTTGAAATACAGGAGGGCGGGAAGCCGTTAAGTCCTATGGAATTGCTTGAGAAGGCACAATAGAAAAGCTTGAGGTAGCGGCGTATTTTGATTCTTGATCAATGGGGGTCGCGCATTGTGAGGATAAAACTGAATGTGTTTTTTATCCTTTTTTTGTTTGCAAGCTATTTTATAGGCTGGTTCCAACAGTCACTGATACTGTTTGCCAGTGTTATGCTTCATGAAATTGGACATGTTGCTGCAGCCAGGAGTATGGGCATGAAGGTATATGAGGTGGAGCTGCTTCCCTATGGCGGTGTGGCCAGAATGGAAGGCTTGTCCAAATACGGCGGTTTTGCAGAAGCATCGGTAGCAGTGGCGGGACCTGCAGTAAGCCTCGCATTGGCAATAGCATGTTACCTGCTGAAGGGATATTCCGAGCTTTTTGTATTTTCCTATAATTACAACCTTATCATATGTCTCTTTAACCTTACGCCTGTGATACCACTAGATGGTGGTAGAATTGCGAGGAATGTCATGGTTTACTTCATGGGCTACATTCAGGCAACCAGAATACTGTCCCTTGCAGGCAAGGCATCGGCCTTTGTGCTTGCAGGCCTCAATATCAGGATGTTCGTTTTGGGAAGCAGCAGCGCAGCGCTCTTGCTGGCAGCTATATTTATATATATAGGTACCTATAAAGAGGAAAAATCCAGTTCGTATTATTATCTTTTTACCGGTAACAGCACAAAGGCAAAGCTGACTGAAATGGGGAAAATAAGAAGAAGGCTTATCAGGATAAGGGAGGATGCACCCATCAAGCAGGCAATAGACAGCTTAAGTCCTGTGACATTGTGTCATGCCGAGGTGGTCGATACGGCTGGACATATAAGAAGAGTATTGAATGAGCAGGAAATATTGGATGGATTTCTTAAATACGGTTACTACGGAAGAATTGGACAAATTATAAATAATTAGTAGAATTATATAGTATTTTTATGTAATAATATAATAGTGATAAATACGAAACTGCAAAACGTTGGAGGAACACATGAAATACGATGATACTAGAGAGTTTATATATGAGGAGCTGCTCCCAAGGGTGGAGAAGCCCGGAAGATATATAGGCACAGAATGGAACAGTATACACAAGGAGCCAAAGGAGGCAGATATAAGATTTGCCTTTTGTTTTCCGGATGTGTATGAAGTTGGAATGTCACACCTTGGCATGAAGATACTTTATCATCTTCTGAATGAGGAAAAGGATATATTCTGTGAAAGGGTTTTTACCCCCTGGCCCGATATGGAAGAGGAAATGAGAAAGAACGGCATAAAGCTTTTCGGGCTGGAAAGCAGGGATTATATAGACAACTTCGATTTTGTAGGCTTCACCCTGCAATATGAAATGAGCTATACGAATATAGTCAATATGCTGGACCTGGCCGGTATCCCCTTAAGGACCGCAGAGCGAAAGCAGGGAGCCCCATTTGTAGTGGCAGGGGGCCCTTGTGCCTATAACCCTGAGCCGTTGTATGGGATAGTAGATTTTTTTATGCTGGGTGAAGGGGAGGAGCTACTGCTTGAGGTTATGGAGGAATATCGCAAATGGAAGGTCTCCGGCTCAGACAGGGAAGACTTTCTGAAGCGGGTAAGCAGGATAAGGGGAGCATATGTGCCTTCATTGTACAGCGTAGAGTATAATGACGAGGGTACAGTAAAGGCAATTATACCAGCCAATGAAGAGGCCCCCAAAAAGGTCAGGAAAAGGGTCATAAAGAAATTGAAGGGCTCATATTTTCCTGACAAGATAATCGTGCCCTTTATTGACATTGTCCATGACAGGATAATGCTTGAGATATTCAGAGGCTGTACAAGAGGCTGCCGTTTCTGCCAGGCAGGTATGATATACAGGCCGGTAAGGGAAAGGGAAGTGGAGGAGCTGGTGGAGATAGCCGATAAGCTTATCCAAAGCTCCGGTTATGAGGAGATATCATTGTCATCTCTGTCAACCAGCGACTATTCGAAGCTGCATGACCTGGTAGGTAGGCTTGTATCCAAATATCAGAGCTGCAAGATCGGGCTATCGCTGCCGTCACTGCGTATCGATTCTTTCTCTCTGAAGTTGGTTCAGGAGGTCCAGAAGGTGAGGAAGAGCGGCCTTACTTTTGCTCCAGAGGCCGGAACTCAGAGAATGAGAGATGTAATAAACAAGGGTGTGGATGAAGAAGATCTGATCAATTCGGTTGGAGCCGCCTTTGAGACAGGATACAGCGGTGTCAAGCTGTATTTTATGATAGGATTGCCCACAGAAACAATGGAAGATATACAGGGTATAGCAGATCTGACCTTCAAGGTGGTGGACAGGTATTACCAGGTGCCCAGGGAAAAAAGGGGCAAAGGCCTCAATGTTACAGCAAGCGCGTCCTGCTTTGTACCGAAGCCCTTCACGCCTTACCAGTGGGAGCCTCAGGATACCATAGACATGCTGATGGAAAAGCAGAGATACCTTCAGAAGGCGATCAAGAAGAAACAGATAACCTTCAACTGGCATGAGCCGTATGTAAGCTACCTGGAGGCTGTATTTGCAAGAGGAGACAGACGGCTTTGCGAAGCACTGATAAAAGCCTGGGAGCTTGGCTGCAAGTTCGACGGCTGGGATCAATACTTCAAGTTTGACCTGTGGATGCAGGCTTTCAAGGAAACCGGCGTCGATCCTGATTTCTATGCCACAAGATGCAGGGAACTGGATGAAGTCCTTCCCTGGGATCATATAGATGTAGGTGTTACAAAGAAGTATCTGAGAAGCGAGTACAAGAAATCTCTGAAGGCTGAACTGACAAGGGACTGCAGAACTGCCTGCACCGGCTGCGGTATAAATTTACTTGAGGAAGGTGGAGTCTGCAAATAATGAATATCAGATTGAAATTTACAAAGGGAAATGAAGTAAAATACATATCCCATCTTGACCTTATGAGGGTATTTCAAAGGGCTATAAGGCGTACGGGGATACCTGTATCTTATAGTGCAGGCTTTAATCCTCATCAGGAGATATCCTTCGGAGCACCTTTGTCTCTGGGAGTTACCAGCAATGCCGAATATGTGGATATCAAGCTTGCTGAGGCAATGGAGCCTGAGGACATAAAACAGAGGCTGAACGCTTCACTACCTGATGGTATAAGGATACTTGACGGAATAAAGCTGGGGGACAATCCTAAAAGCGCTATGTCCGTGGTCACCCATGCCAGGTATATGATCAGCTTCAACCTGGAGGATGTCCAGCCTGAAGCCATTCAAAAAAGTATAGAAGCTTTTGCTGCACAGGACAGCATCAAGGTGATGAAGGAGCAGCCCAAGAAGGGTTTTGAGCTTAAAGAGGTCGACATAAAGCCTATGATCATAAGCATGAGGCTGCGTGAATCCAAGGGATCCGTGCATATTATAGAATGTCTGCTCCTGAGCGGTAGCAGGGGCAATTTGAAGCCGGAGCTGCTGATGACGGCTTTCAAAGAATATTCAGGTTATAGTATCGAGGGTATCAGGATCAACAGGGAAGAAGTCTATGCGGAGAAAAACGGCAGGCTGGCAGAGCTGTTGAAATATGAAAGCTAAGGGTCATTTGAATTTTAGGACGAAGGGGTACATACGATGAAGGAGATAATCATTGATGTCGGTTCCAGGCAGACAAGGGTCGCGCTGCTGGAGAACAAGGAGCTGACAGAAATATATATCGAAAGGCAGAGCAATGAAAGAATAACGGGCAATATTTATAAAGGCAAGGTGGAAAATGTACTTCCCGGCATGCAGGCTGCTTTTGTGGATATAGGCCTGGACAAGAATGCTTTTTTGTACGTAAAGGATGCACTGCCCAATACGTATTTTGATGAGGATGATGAAAGCGTTGACCCCGTGCAGTACAAGGATTATCAGATAGAGGACCTGCTTAAGCCCGGACAGGAGATAATGGTTCAGATAATGAAGGAGCCCATCGACAGCAAGGGTGCAAGGATCACGACGCATATCACACTACCTGGCCGATATGTGGTGCTGATGCCGACAGTTGAGTATATAGGAATATCCAGAAGGATAGAAAGCGATGAACTGCGGGATAAGCTGAAAAAGACGGCTGAGGAACTGAAGCCCAAGGGAATGGGATTGATAGTAAGGACCGCTGCAGAAGATTGTACATATGAAGATATAAGCAATGATATAAATTTTTTGCTTAAGCTTTGGGAAAATATAAAACAGAAACAAAAAACGGGAGCTATTCCGAGAATAGTGCATAAGGATATCAACATTGTTTACAGGACTGTCAGGGACATGTTCACCAAGGACATAGACAGACTGGTCATAAACAACAAAGAGCACTATGAAAAGGTGCGGGAAATGGTTATGATGATTTCTCCTCATCTTAGGAGCAAGGTCGAATATTTTAGCAAAGACCATGACATATTCGAGTACTATCAGGTAGAAGCCCAAGTAAGCAGGATAATGAACAGAAAGGTATGGCTGAAGTGCGGAGGCTATATAGTGATTGACCAGACGGAAGCGCTGACCTCTATAGACGTGAATACGGGAAAGTTTGTAGGTACAGTTGACCTGAAGGATACGGTGCTGAAGACCAATACCGAAGCCGCCAGGGAAATTGCCAAACAGCTGAGGCTGAGGGACATTGGCGGTATCATAATTATTGATTTCATAGATATGGCCAATGAAGAGTATGAAGGTGTAGTTATTGAGGCGCTGAAAAATGCCCTGAAAAAGGACAGAACAAGGACTAATGTACTTGGAATGACCCAGCTTGGCTTGGTGGAGATGACAAGAAAAAAGGTCAGGCAGAGGATAGAAAAGATCTTGTTGGCTCCATGTCCATATTGCAAGGGAGAGGGAAGGATACTCTCCAGTGAGACCATTGTCAAGAAAATTGAGAAAGAGGTAGGCGCTTTGTTTTTCAACACAGGAGCCGCAGCTGCATTTCTTGAGATACACCCCGACGTAGAAGAGCTTATAAACTACTACCTGAATGAAGATTTGATAGAGTTGGGCAAGAACTACAAGAAGCCTGTTTTCATAAGAACATCAACAGAGCTTCACCGGGAGGGCTATTTGGTAAAAGGAGTGGCTATGGGCGAAATGAGTGAACTTCGCAATAAAGGCTTCCGAGAGATATAATTAAGGATTGTTTATACAAAATCTGTTTAAGCATCGCTGAAACAGATTTGTGTTACCTTGATTTTCTTTGGGTTGGAAACAATCTACATTAGCGTATATCCGCCGCAAATTAGTTAGTTGCTTTTGAAGGATATCTATGAGAATTCATATTAAAGTATTGGTGCACACATATTATTGGCTTAACGTTACAGGAAGGCTGCGTTTGGCTATTGGGAGAACTGAATCAGAGGCAAAGCTCCCAATAAATCGGATTTTGTATATAAATATAATAAGTTACAATAATATAATATATTAATTACAAATGAAGTTCAATACACTTTCGAAATATAAGTAAAATATTTGCGAAAATAATAATCGGCAGCGATGAGTCGTGGGGCCGCTAATTTTGTTGCGGAAAAGTAATTGACAGAAAATTCTACAACTGATACAATGATATCAACATCCTACGTTGAACAATATGACATAGAAAATTCATTTTCAAGCTATATCTATTCAAAAAAGGAGCAGAGATATGAAAATAGCAGTGATTTACACAAGCACCACCCCGGAGCTGGTTCAGATGGTAAATGAGCAATTGCGGCAGCAGTTTGCTTCGGAGGAACTGACTATCATGAGTTATCAGGACCCGAGCATCTTACAGGAAGCCAGGGACAATGGACAACTGACATCCGCGTGTGCCCGGCGTTTGATGGATCTATATGAAAAGGCTGTTTCAGACGGGGCAGATATTCTTTTTAACATTTGCTCATCAGTAGGGGCTGTTGCAAAACTGGCAAAACCATTATACGAGTTGACAGGCATAAAGTTTGTGCGAATTGACGAGGATATGGCCTATGAAGCAGTACGCACAGCAAGCAGGATCGGAATTGTGGCCACACTGCCGACAACACTGCGGCCCACTGCACGTTTGGTACAAGACTGTGCCGATGCCCTGGGCAAGGAGATCGAGATCATTGACGCTCTGGCAGACGGCGCATTCGGGCTGGATCAGGAGCAGTTCAAACAAATGCTGATCAATACCGGAGCCAAGGTCAAGGATAAGGTGGATGTGCTGATTCTCGCACAGGGCTCCATGGCATATGCGGAAGAGGCTGTTTCAGAAGCTCTGAAGATACCCGTATTCTCAAGCATCCGGTTCGGAACTGCTGCAGTAAAGGCAGCGGCAGATTCCATGAAGTAGATGTCATTTGTACCATACCGGCAAAAACCGTATTGGACAAATTACATAAAAACAAATATTTAGCAGGGGGAATGAATAATGAAAAAGATCCTAGCCATCCTGGTATGCATGATAATGCTATTCACAAGTGCATGTTCGGCAAAGCCTGCCGCACCGGTTGAGCCTGCAGCAGGAGAACCTGCCGCTAATGAACCTATGGGCCCCAATGTTACTCTCAAGATAGGCTACAGTACAAATGAACAGGATCCTCGCGGACTGGCTTCCCAGAAGTTCAAGGAAGCTGTGGAAGAAAAAACTGCCGGAACAGTAAAGGTTGAGATCTATCCATCCGGACAGCTGGGTGGAGATGCTGCTCTCATTGAGGCTCTTGCCCTGGATTCAGGTACTGTCGATATAGTCGTCACTGACGCAAGCAATTTTGCTACTTATGAGCCCAAGATGGGTATTTCAGCCCTTCCTTTTAATTTTAAAGGCTTTGATGATGCCTGGGCATTTATGGACAGCGAGATAGTAGCTGAGGTGGAAAAGCTGATGCTTGACGACAACATGCGTGTACTTGCTCATTTTGACAATGGTTTCCGCTGTGTTACCACATCAAAGAAAGAAGTAAAATCTCCTGCAGATATGAAGGGCATGCTCATCCGTACACCGGAAAACCCTGTTATAATGGCTACTATGCGTGCTTTGGGAGCAAACCCTCAGCCACTTGCATTCTCAGAGCTCTATATGGCACTCCAGCAGGGTACCTACGATGCACAGGAGAATCCAGTGCCTGTTATTTATAATAACAAGCTCTATGAAGTTCAGTCCTATCTTTCTATCACAAACCATATTTATTCAGGAATGTGTTTCACGATTTCCGAAAGTGTCTGGAACAAGCTGAGCCCTGCGCAACAGGAAGTAGTGGCTGCCGAAGCCAAAACAGCGCAGGATTATAACCGCGACCTCAACAGAAAAATGACTGAGGATCTTCTCAGCAAGCTGGAGGGTGAAGGAGGAATGACCATTCTGAAACCAGACCTTGCACCATTTGTTGAAGCAACAAAGTCAGTTTCAGAAAGTCTCAAGGACTCCTATGGTGAAGAGCTTCTAAAACAGCTGGCTGATTGGAAGGCATCACAGAAATAATACCGGGCTGAGTACCGGCACATATACAGAAACAGCAGGCGGGGTGCTGAAAACGCTTCGCCTGCTTTAAAAATATCAAATGGTGGGAGGATGGTTATGCGAGAATTACAAGCTAAGATAGATAAGACATCTATGTGCGTATCGAGCATATTATTGGGAGCAATGATGGCTATTATTGCCTACAATGTTGTTGCGCGTTTTACTGGAGGCGGTATCAAATGGTATATGGAAAGCGCCCAATATCTCAATGTATGGGGCATGTTCATTGCAGGTATCGGACTTTGCGTTACCTCCGATCATTTGCGCATCACATTGATGGAAGACTTGCTCCCGGGAAGGTGGAAAACCGGCAATAAAATACTTGTGGGCATAGTTACATTCCTTTTTTATGCGTTTCTGACCTACGGAACCTACTTGCTTGCCAGCAGGTCAAAACAGGTTATCTCTACAATGCAGAACCTGAAGATGGCATATGTTTATTGGCTTATGCCCATATCATCCGGCCTGAGTGCTGTCTCTGTAATTTTAGGCCTGGTCATACAGCTAAAAGAAAAAGATAAGGATGGAGGGAATGAATATGATCGCGTTTTTATTGACTAGTTTCTTCCTGCTGTTGTTGATAGGAGCTCCTATAGCTGTTTCGCTTGGCCTTTCATCCATACTTGCAATCATATTTATTGGCGGAAGCAACATGGTTACTATAGGACAGCGTGTGTTCGAAGGGATGAACTCCTTTGCGCTGCTTGCGATACCCTTGTATACCTTTGCAGGTCTGGTCATGGGTAGAGGAGGTATCGCGACCCGCATAATAGATTTCTGTTATTCTATTGTTGGATATATAACCGGCGGCCTTGCACACGTCAATGTATTGGCCAGTATGGTATTTGCGGGCATTTCCGGTTCAGCGGCTGCAGATACTGCAGGTGTAAGCGGGCTGTTGATGCCACAGATGGTTAAGAAGGGTTACAGCAAGGAATTCACCGTTGCTGTTACAGCCATTTCATCTACGATCGGTATAATAATTCCACCCAGTATACCAATGGTTGTTATTGCCGGCATATTGGGCCTCTCCACAGGGAAAATGTTTCTGGGAGGCATCATTCCTGGCATCCTGCTAGGTGTTGGACAAATGATAGTATCGTATTTCCTGGCCAAAAAGGAAGGAGTACCAAGAGAGCAGGGGCATATACAGATAAAGCCCATATTTGAATCCTTTATAGGGTCCTTTTGGGCATTGATAATGCCGTTCATTATAATAGGCAGCATAGTAAGCGGAATCGTATCACCTACTGAGGCTGGAATCATAGCAGTAGTATACGGCTTGTTTGCCGGCGGTGTAATATACAAGGAGCTTACATGGAAGGACATATGGGAGTCAATGTTGAATACCGCCAGGACCTGCGGCAAGATATTCATGATAATAGGGGCTGCCGCACTTTTTACAAAGCTGCTCACTACAGCAGGCTTCCATATGATAGTGAAGGATTTCCTGCTTTCGATCTCAACAGATCCTACGGTCGTACTGATCATGATCCTTGGAATCATATTGGTTGTAACTACTTTCATGGAGAGCATCGCCACACTGACGCTGCTTATGCCGGTACTGTATCCGGTCACACAGGCGGTAGGCATAGATCCTATTGTATTCTCAGTACTGGTAACTGTTTGCATAGGGGTAGGGCTTGTAACGCCTCCGGTTGGAATGTGCCTTTATATTGCTTGTGACCTTATGGACCTGAAAATAGGGCCTGCAACAAAGGCTTTGATACCATTCCTTATAGTAACTGTGATATGTATAGCTATAATGATGATATTCCCAAATCTGATCCTGTGGCCGGCAAGCTTTATTTAAAGGGGTTGGGGTAATGAAAATAATCAAAAGTGTTTGCACCAATCTGTTTTTTCCGCAGTCACGGAGAGACCTGGAGGAGTTCCGCCGTATGGCACAATTCCTTGCCGGAAAAGGAATAGACTGCATTGAATTCTATCACGATGGTGATGGACGCGACAAAATAGGAAATGTTTTGGCTGATACCGGTCTGAACGGTGTATATATAGGTGTGATACCTTCAAAGGAAGGCAAGCTGCATCTGTGCGATGAGGATGAGATAGGAAGGCAGGCTGCAGTGAAGCTGTTCAAGAACTGCATCGATGAAGCAACGGCCAATGGGATCACAGAGGTCATGCTGAACTCCGGGCGTATCGGAAGCAGTGTGGAAAAGGGTTTGTCTGCATTGGAACGGTCCATAGGGGAACTGTTTGAATATGCTGCAGTGAGGAATTATAAGCTGAAGCTTCTTATGGAGCCCTGTGACAGCGGGATGGACGCATGCCAGCTTATAGGCCCCTGCCGGCGAACACAGGCTTTTATGGAGCGGGTCCGTTCGGCTGGGCTGCCTCTGGAGCTGACCTTGGACAGTGCCCACACGGTTGAAGAGGGTGAAGGCTTTATTGAAGCGCTTACCATATTGAGACCCTACTGCAATCAGATACATTTTGCCAACTGCAATATAAAGGATGCCAGCAGCCCATTATATGGTGACAAGCACCTGGGCTTTGAGTATCCTGACACTGAATGGAACGTGCCTTGTCTGGAAGCGCTTTTCGAAGAGTTGAAGGACTTGTATAAGGAAGAAGATTACTTGCGCATAGGACTTGAGGTGCTCTGCCGCGAGGATGATGCCTATAAATATTTTGATGATGTATGGGCCGGCATGAAATTTTTACACAAGCTCATATAGATTTTGTACAGGAGGTGTGATACTTATGACAGCTGATGAATTACAACGCATGGCAAACAGGCTGCGTTTGGATGTGGTTGAAACCGTTCATGAGGTAGGTGACGGACATCCGGGCCCATGTATGTCCATAGCAGATATTCTGTCCGTACTTTATTTTGAAGAAATGAACATCCGGCCGGAAGAACCCGGATGGCAAGAGCGTGACAGGCTGATACTTTCAAAGGGGCATGCATGTCCGATACTGTATGCAGCCCTTGCGAGAAGAGGATATTTTGCAGTAGAGGAATTGAAAAGACTGCGTTTATTTGAAGGCATGCTACAGGGACACCCGGATATGAACAAGACTCCCGGTATAGATATGACCTCGGGTTCCCTGGGAAACGGTCTGGGACTTGGGCTTGGACTGGCGCTGGGCACTAGAATGAAGGGCATACACAATTATACCTATGTTATCGTGGGAGACGGCGAGCAACAGGAGGGCGTCATATGGGAAGCGGCAATGGCGGCGGCAAAGCACAAGCTGGGAAACCTGATCGTATTTGCCGACTGCAATAACAACCAGTCCGGAGGCAAGGTCACAGAGCTCAGTTCGCTCTATCCGGTAGCAGATAAATGGAAAGCCTTTCATTGGCATGTACAGACAATAGACGGACATGATATCGATGCGATCAGGGCAGCCATAGCAGTAGCCAAAGAGGTAAAGGACAAACCATCCTATATTGAGTGCCGGACAATAAAAGGAAAGAACATACCATATATGGAAAACAACAATGCATGGCATAAGAAGACTCCTACGGCAGAAGAGGTCGAAATTGCCAGGGAAGCCCTTGGAGGTGCGCAATGAATATAAAAAGTACACGTGAAGCGGCAATGAAAGCTATTCTGGAGCTTGCCGACAAGGATGACCGTATTGTGATAGTATCTCCCGATGCAGTTTTGGCAGGCAGAGCAGTTCCCTTCATGACAAAATATCCTGACAGGCTGATAGAGGTTGGTATTGCCGAGCAGAACTCCGTATTGACGGCGGCAGGTATGGCAGCCGCAGGAATGGTTCCTGTAGTGGTAAGCTATGCCGGTTTTCTGACCATGCGAGCCTGTGAGCAGATCCGTACTTTTGTTGCATATCCGGGTCTGAATGTAAAGCTCATCGGCCTGAACGGCGGTATGCTTGGGGGAGAGCGAGAGGGAGTTACTCATCAGTTTTACGAGGATGTAGGTATAATGCGCAGCATGCCGGGGGTCAAAGTGATAACACCCGCCGATGCCGGACAGGCATATAAGGCTGCTAAAGCCATGCTGGAACTGGATGGGCCGGTTTACCTCAGACTGGGCAGCGGACGTGAGCCTGAGGTTTTCCCTGAGGAGACACCCTTTGAGTTTGGGAAGATCCGTGAGGTAAAAAGCTATGGAGACGATGTGGCAATATTCGCATCAGGTTTTATAATGAACAGGGCGATCACTGCACTTGAGCAATTGAAAAATGAAGGTGTAAATGCTACACTTATAGATATTAGTACAGTAAAGCCTTTGGACAGCAAAGGCGTTGCAGAAGTACTGAAGAGAACGGATTGCGCCGTTGCAGTCGAAGATCACAACTTCTATGGCGGCATGTCCAGTGCAGTTTGTGAGGTTGCAGCCCATTACCACCCCTGCCGGGTCATAAGGCTTGGTTTGAGGGACACGTATCCAAGAAGCGGTCACGCGGATAAGCTGCTGGATGCATATGGCCTATCGGTCGATGACATAGTAAATGGTGCAAAACAGGCTATGAATAAATAAAGATGGAGTGCGCGTATGGATAAAAGCATAATTCCAATTGAAGACAATTTAAATGAAAAAAGACAGGAAAGCTTGATGGACCCAATGAATAACAAATCAATTGTTGACCAGATCACAACACGCATTACCAACGCCATCATCAATGGGGAATTGCTTCCCGGACAGAGGATCCCAACAGAGACCGAGCTGTGTGAGTCCATGCAGGTTGGGCGAAATTCCGTACGTGAAGCGATCAAGGCTTTAGTAGCTATGGGTGTGCTGAATATTCGAAGAGCAGAGGGGACTTTTGTCGCGGAAGGGTTTTCCGATCGTATGCTTGATCCTATGGTGTATGGCTTGATCTTGGAGGGCGGCAACTCAACAGCCATGATAGAGTTAAGGCGGCTGTTTGAGATCGGCATACTCAAGCTG
Organism: uncultured Clostridiaceae bacterium; assembly: GCA_964574195.1. Classification (GTDB taxonomy): domain Bacteria; phylum Bacillota; class Clostridia; order Lutisporales; family Lutisporaceae; genus BRH-c25. The sequence continues at coordinate 15,360 of CAZNMO010000071.1, forward strand.
GCAATAGAAAAGTCCGGTGAAGAAGATATAAATAAGATGCAAGAGGCACTGACAGAGCTACGAAAGGTAACAGAAAAACCTTCAGACAAAAATGAAATACTCGAGGCTGATATAAATTTCCACAGGGCTTTGGAGGCTGCCATAAAGAATCCACTGGTTGACAAGATCAGTGTTGTAATTGAGAGACTGTCCCGTCCTACCAGGGTACGTGCAGTTGAACAATTTATGCAGAAGCATGAGCTTCAGGATATGCTTGATATGCATGAGCAGATACTAAAGGTCATAATGAAGCGGGATGAAACAGCAGTGAGTGAAGTAATAGATGAACATTTCAAGTATTGGAAAGAAGAATTACGCTGAACCTTAGCAGGTTAAGCTGAATAATAGGGAGGAACACAAAATGGCAGGTTATTTCAGACGTGTTGCTCAGATGACGCCTACCCGCCTGTGGGTGAATAATGTCACGGCAGAGCAGGCAAGGGAAGGTATTATGGCTGGTGCAGTAGGCTGTACACAGAATCCGTCCTATGTATCAAAAATGCTTAAGGCGGATCCTGAATTAACCCAGGGAGTAATCGATAAATGGATCCAAAGGTACGATGATGATAATGAAGTGCTTATCCAGGTTCAGGCAGAGCTGGTAGGACTCATTGCAAAGGAGTTCTTGCCCTTGTATGAGTCCACTTATGGCAAGGCTGGCTTCGTCACAATACAGGGGGATCCGTTTCAGGAGAATACCGAGGCGATAATGCGACAGGCTAAGATCGCCAGGGCTTATGGCCCAAATGTCATGGTGAAGATACCTGTAGTACCGGAGGGTATAAAGGCGATCAGTTCCCTGGCGGTGGAGGGGATCCCTCTGTGTTGTACAGAGGTCTTTGCCCTGCAGCAGGCCATAGACATTTGCGAAGCATTTTTGCAGGCTACTGAAGGAAAGTTCAGACCTGCAGTGTATATGGCTCATATCGCCGGTATCTATGATGAATTCCTCGAGAACTATGTAAAGGCAAATAACGTAGATATTTCAAGGGATGTTCTTTGGCATGCGGGCATTGCTGTGGCAAAAAAGGTCTATGAAGTGGTCAAGGAAAGGAGATATCCAGTGGAGTTCCTTGGCGGCGGAGCACGAGGGCTGCATCATTTCACAGAAATGGTGGGAGCGGAAGCAACTGTGACCATCAACTGGGCAGGTACCGGCACAGATCTGGAAGCGGAAGATCCCCTGGTAGTTCAGCGCTTCCATATGCCGACACCGGCTTCTGTCATAGATGAGCTTGCAAAAAAGCTGCCTGACTTCAGAAGAGGATATTTTGTCAATGCCATCACTCCTGAAGAATATGAGAGCTTTGGACCTGTTGCACTGTTCAGGAACACCTTCGAGAAGGGCTGGATACAGGCCAGGGAGGCAATTGCTGCCAGACGAAAATAAAAATTGGATTAATCCTTGATGAAAAACTCTCACAATAATTGTGAGAGTTTTTTTCACGTCGTAAAATTTATACTGAAAGTCATGTGCTGCAACGTTGACACCTATATGTAACAGTGTTATTATTTATATATAAAATGAACAAATGTAACATTTAGTGATAATAAATCACATCGAAGAGCGAGAAAAGTTTACACTATGAAATATAAATGTTTTTAAGGAGGTCAATATGGCTACATTAGTAATTATGCCAAGACAGGGACAATCGGTTGAAAGCTGTATACTTGCAAAGCTTCACAAGCAAAAGGGAGACAAGGTCGAGGTTGGGGATCTCCTGTTCTCCTATGAGACGGACAAAGCCAGCTTTGAAGAGGAAGCGAAGGTAAGCGGGACTTTTTTGGGTTATTTTTTTGAAGAAGGCGATGATGTGCCTTGCCTCACCAATGTGTGTGCAATAGGTGATGCGGGTGAAAGCATAGAGGGGCTTGGCGGAGACACAGCAAAGCCTGTCGATGTACAGCCGGAGCTTAAGGATACAAAGAAGCAGGACAGCTTAAAGGTGGATTCAGACTTACAGGTAGCTCCAGCCATTGTGAATTTTAACGACGGCGATTTGAAAATATCACCAAGGGCAAGAAACCTTGCAGAAAAGACGGGGATAGATTATAGATATGCCAATGCTTCAGGACCATATGGCAGGATAATAGAAAAGGACATAATAGCGCTTAAAGAGTCGGGTCATGCATTTACAGCTTCAGCACATGCGCAGCAGATGGCGGGTGAAGTAGGTGCTGCTGTGACAGGCACAGGCTTGGGAGGCAGGATAACTACACAGGATCTTCAAGCAAGGAATGCAGGTGCATATGTGGCACAGCCGCAGGGATACGCTGAGCAGCCCATGTATGATGCAGTTAAGATACCAAATATCAGGAAGGTCATTGCTAAGGCAATGCACAACTCTCTGGCTACAACAGCACAGCTGACACTGAATTCCTCCTTTGATGCAACAGAGATCATGGAATACAGGAAAAAGCTCAAGGCGGCTAAGGACAGCCTGGAACTCGAGAACATAACCATAAACGATATGATCCTTTTTGCAGTCTCCAGGACGCTTCAGAAGCACAAGGACATGAATGCAAATCTTGTTGATGATACAATGCTTTACTTCAGAAATGTAAATCTGGGTGTGGCGGTAGATACAGAGCGAGGGCTGATGGTGCCTACACTCATGAATGCCAACCTGAAATCACTCAATGACATCTCCGGAGAGGTAAAGGCACTGGCAAAGGAATGCCAGGCGGGCTCGATCAATCCCGATATGCTAAAGAACGGAAGCTTCACGGTCACCAACCTTGGTTCTCTGGGTATAGAAAGCTTTACACCGGTATTGAACCCTCCGCAGACGGGCATTCTTGGAGTCAATGCAATAGTACAGAGGATAAAGGAAGTGGACGGAGAGTATGTAAATTATCCGGCTATGACCCTTTCACTTACCTTTGACCACAGGGCGGTTGACGGAGCGCCTGCTGCAAGATTCCTGCAGGAGCTTGTATATAATCTGGAAAATTTCAGTGCATTATTGGCGAGGTGATATAGATGGTATATGATTTGATAATAATAGGCGGCGGACCGGCTGGTTATCTGGCTGCCGAGAGAGCTGGGCACGAAGGCTTGAAGGTCCTTCTTATAGAAAAAAGATATGTAGGCGGCGTATGCCTGAACGAAGGCTGCATACCATCCAAGGCGCTGTTGTATTCTGCAAAGATCTATGACAATGCCGTCCATGGAGAGCAATATGGCGTTATTGTATCAAATGCCGTTTTGAACCATGCAGCGGTAGTTGAAAGAAAGAATAAAGTGGTAGATACACTGGTAATGGGAGTCAAGAGTAAGCTCAGGAACAACAAGGTTACTGTAGTTGAAGGTTCAGCGGAGATAGCGGGAAGAAGCAGTGACGGTTATGAGGTAAAAGCAGGGGATGAAATGTATACCGGAAAGAGGCTGCTTATTGCGACAGGTTCTGTACCTGTGGTCCCACCTATTCCCGGTGTGAAGGAAGGCCTTGAAAAGGGCTTTGTCCTTACAAACCGTGAAATACTCGAGCTTACTGAGATCCCGGGACAGCTTGTAATAGTGGGCGGAGGCGTAATCGGCCTGGAAATGGCCTCCTACTTCAACTCTGCAGGGAGCAAGGTCACTGTGATAGAGATGCTGGACCACATAGCGGGCTATACCGACAGGGAGATATCCGATTATCTTATGAGCTGCTATCAGCAGAAGGGTATAGAGTTTTTCCTGGGTGCAAAGGTGGTGCAGGTCAATGAAGGGGCGGTCGTCTATGAAGCAGAGGGAAAGACCTGCTCGATACCATCCGACAAGGTGCTCCTAAGCATAGGCAGAAGGCCTGCAACAGAGGGACTTGGCCTGGAGAAGATAGGTGTGGAAGTGGAACGGGGCCGTATAAAGACTGATGAGCGCGGAAAGACCAATGTTCCGGAGGTATATGCAGCCGGTGATGTAAACGGTGTCTCGATGCTGGCACATACAGCTTACCGTGAGGCGGAGGTATGCATAAACAATATACTGGGTAAGAGGGATATCATGAGATATAATGCGATCCCTTCAGTGATATATACAAATCCTGAAGTGGCCGGAGTCGGCGAGTCTGAGGAGTCTGCAAAACAGAAGGGCTTGGATTATGAGGTGGCAAAGCTGCCCATGATATACAGCGGCAGGTATGTCGCGGAGAGTTCCGAGATAGAAGGCCTTTGCAAGATACTCATCGACAAGCAGCACCAGAAGCTCATTGGAGTGCATATGCTGGGAAGCTATGCATCCGAGCTGATATATGGAGCGGCGCTGATGCTCGAAACGGAAATGAGGGTAAAGGATATCAAGGAACTGGTTTTCCCGCATCCTACAGTATCGGAAATAATAAGGGAAACGATTTTTCAATTTTAAATATTAATACTTATATTAAGAGGAGGAAAACAAAATGCCAAAGTCACAATACGTTGATCCAAATGAGATAAGGAAAAGCGGTTGGATAAAGTTCAATGATATACCGGTGAACCAGTACAACAAGACTGTGGAAGAGGAAAAAGCCAATTTCTCCACAGAGGACTTCCTGAGGATATACAGGGACATGTCCATCATAAGAGAATTTGAGACAATGCTCAATTCAATAAAGACCACCAATGAATATAACGGCATACAGTACAACCACCCCGGACCGGCACATCTTTCCCTTGGACAGGAGGCTTCAGCTGTAGGTCAGGCATATATACTGGACAAGGATGACTATATATTCGGCTCCCACAGAAGCCATGGGGAGATCCTGGCAAAGGGGCTTTCAGCCATTGAGAAGCTCAGCGACAAGGAACTTATGGAGATCATGGAAGGCTTCTTTGACGGAGCGGTATTGAAGGTAGTAGAAGGAAAGCAGAAGAACAAGAACAGCGTTAAGGAGCTGGCAGTAGACTTCCTGGTATACGGCACCCTGGCTGAGATATTTGCAAGAGAGACCGGCTTCCACAAAGGCTTGGGAGGCTCAATGCACGCCTTCTTCACTCCCTTTGGAATATATCCCAATAATGCTATCGTAGGCGGCTCCGGGGATATTGCAGTAGGTGCGGCGCTCTACAAGAAGGTAAACCGCAAGAAGGGCATAGTAGTAGCCAACATAGGTGACGCTTCCATGGGCTGCGGTCCAGTATGGGAAGGTTTGTCCATGGCAGCAATGGACCAGTACAAGCAGCTTTGGGAGGGAGAATACCGCGGAGGGCTTCCCTTCATGCTGAATTTCTTCAATAACCAGTACGGAATGGGCGGACAGACACGCGGAGAGACAATGGGCTACGACTTCCTCGCAAGGATCGGCGCAGGAGTAAACCCGGAACAGATGCATGCAGAGAGGATAGACGGCTTCAATCCTCTGGCAGTTATCGACGCCATGAAGAGAAAGAAAAGGATACTTGAAGAAAAGAACGGCCCTGTGCTGCTTGACACGATCACTTACAGATTTACAGGACACTCCCCCTCAGACGCTTCCAGCTACAGGACCAAGGAAGAGGTCGAAGCGTGGATGCAGCAGGATTCTCTCTTGGGCTACAAGGCAGCATTGCTGCAAGGAGGCGTAGGAAAAGAGGATACCTTTGCTGAGATCCTGGAAAATACAAAAGAGCTGATAACAAAGGCATGCAAGCTGGCAACAGACGATACGGTATCTCCGAGGATGAACCTGCAGGCGAATACAGACCTGATCTCAAAGCTGATGTTCTCCAACCAGAGGGTGGAAAAAATGGAGGACAGGGAATGCGAAGTGCTGAT
>CAZNMO010000072.1:0-12602 GCA_964574195.1 uncultured Clostridiaceae bacterium
GACCCTCGCGATCAGCTTGGAAGGCTGACGTTCTACCATTGAACTACACCCGCATTTCTGTGGCGAAACATGTATTAGTGTCGCCGACAATTATAGATTATAACAAAGTTTAGTATGTGTGTCAACTGATTTCAGACTTTATTTGTAATGTAATTTATAACATATAGCTATCAATGGCACCTGCATATTGTTGACATTTGGAGTTATTTCCATACCCGGTTTTCGCTCTATCCGAGCTTTCTGACAAATTCCTGCAGTGCATTGGCCCTGTGGCTTATTTTGTTCTTCTCGGCCGAAGTAAGCTCAGCCATTGTCTTTCCATAGCCTTCAACGATAAAAAGCGGATCATAGCCGAAGCCGTTGCTGCCTTTTTCCTCATAGCCGATTTTACCATATACGAATCCCTCGGCTGTTATCTCACTTCCGTCGGTGAAAACTGCAGCTATAACAGAACAAAATCGCGCACCCCGTTTTTCATCAGGCACATCCTTCATTGCGTCCTTAAGCTTCTCATTATTTTTCTTGTCCTTATCAGCGCCTGCTTCTCCGGAATACCTTGCGGATCTCACGCCCGGCTGTCCTTGAAGCGCAAATACCTCCAAGCCTGAGTCATCTGCGATCGCAGCTTCTCCGGTCAAACGGTGGACCTCCCTGGCTTTGATAAGCGCATTCTCTGTAAAGGTGATGCCGTTTTCCTCAATATCTATATCCAATCCGGCTTCTGCCATGGACATTATTTCCATATCCTTGTCTTTCAGTATAGCCTTGATCTCTTCCAGCTTATGGCTGTTATTTGTTGCTGCTATCATTTTCATTGCTCATACCTACCTTGTCGGCGATTTCACCCAGAGCCTGCCGCTGTGCCTCAATCAGATCCCTTATTCCCTTTTCGCCAAGCAGCATCAGCTCTTGAAGCTGCTCTCTGCTAAAGGGACGTTCTTCACCGGTACCCTGGATCTCTATGAATTCTCCCTTATCAGTCATTACAAGATTCATGTCCACCTGACAGGTCGAATCCTCAGCATAGTTCAAGTCCAGTATCGGCTCTCCATCCTTGACGCCCACGCTGACTGCGGCAAGATATCCATTCAGAGGTATCGATTTCAGCTTTTCCTGGGCTACAAGCCCGTTTAGAGCATCCACCAGCGCCACAAAGGAGCCTGTGATGGATGCTGTTCTGGTGCCTCCATCTGCCTGTATGACGTCACAATCTATATAAATGGTGATTTCGCCCAGCTTCTCTAGGTCAACTATGGATCTTAGTGCCCTTCCTATAAGCCTCTGTATTTCCATTGTCCTGCCATCCACCTTGCCTCTGGTGGATTCTCTCGGTTTGCGTACTTCTGTAGATCTTGGCAGCATTCCATATTCACTGGTGACCCAGCCTTTTCCTGTTCCCTTTACAAATGGGGGTACCTTTTCATCTATAGAAGCAGTACATATTACCTTTGTGTCACCCATTTCTATCAGCACCGAACCCTCGGCGTGTTTCAAGTAATTCCTGGTTATCTTTACCGGTCTGATCTGGTCTTTGCTTCTTCCGTCAATTCTCTGCATCTTTTTTCCTTCCCTTCATTTATGTATAATGCCTATTGATAACTGCAAAATATCTTGTTTTTTTCAGATAATATATTTATATTATCCCAAAAGGTAGATACATTTATTTTGCTCTTTCCTCCCAAAATATCTCATAAGCATACAGCTTGTCAACCATTTTGGCTAAAAAAGGGGACGATGGAACCGCCCCCATATTTCAAGCTTCTATGTACTCTATTCGTAAAAATTAACAAAGGCCGGTACGTCCAGATAATTGTCGGCACCAACTCCATCACTGTTTTCAACGATTTTTCCATTTACAAAGATCTTCGCCTTTGAGACACCTGGAAATTCCTTCAAAGTAAGGGTCACAGCCTTCATCATTGAGTGCTCGGCAGCCCTGTCGCCCTGCTTTGCCAGTATCTGTTCGGAGAAATTCACGTATGCCATGCCGTCATTCACTTGTACCCCAAGAAGCTGCGTCCCCTGCGGAAAAGCGCTGCTAAGGCTGCTTCCGTCTGTAGGCCCTTCAAGAAGTGCATTCATTGCTGCTTCTGCGCTGTTCTCATAGCCAGAAACCAGCTTTGTCACGGGAACATAATAGGAATAAGCTCCGCTTCCCTTCTTATAATAGTATACCACAACCTTGGAAAGCTTTTCTCCAGGATTTTCTGCAGCCTGCAGATTTATCTCTGTTCTCTTGAGCCCAGCTTCAAGCTTTGTGCCCTTGGGCATCTCTGCCACTGCCTTCCCGTCTACTCGGATTTCGACTGTGTTGATATTGGGGAATTCCGTCAGGGTATATACCACTGCTTTCACGCCCAGTTCCTCAGCTTTATCACTGCTGAAATTCAGAAATTCCTTGGAAAAGTCCACTATTGCAAGTCCATTTTCCTTTATCACCGCACCATTGATCTTAGTGCCCATTGGAAGCGTTGGAGTAAGTCCTGCCTCAGTAAGATCCTGAGCTTTTTCCGGGCTGTATACCAGTGCCGATAGCGCTGTTTTGGCAACACCCAGATCTTCTTTCGGTATATATCTCATTACCGGTACAAGGAAGTTTTCATCGTCCTTGTAATAAAGCACTGTCGCTCTGCTGTTCTCAGGCTGGGAGGTTATCACCTCACTCATGCTCTGCGTCTCTTCCGGTACCTTCTCTTCTTTATTATCTATCGCTTCAGGTTCCTTATTGAAGAAATCCCGCAACGAAGTCAGTGGGTTGCTACAACTGGCTAGTATCAATGTACAGCATAAAAGTAGTGCCAATAGTATGACAAGCTTCCTGTTCATTATTTTCACCCCTTATTTTTTTATCAATATATTATATTAGCCAGGTAGGGGGTATATTCGTGAATTAACAGGCGTAATTAAAAGACCCTGAAGCCTTGTACCGCTTCAGGGTCCATCTATTTTTTTCAGTTACCGTCAGTTGCTATCTGCTCCGAAACAAAACTGCCTTCTCCCTGGTCCGTCACCGTGCTCCTGATGGCATAAGCATCTGAAGGCACCGGCGCTGCGTATATTGCATCCAGATCCACATCCGTTTCAATACCCTCCATGTCACGGAAGTACTTGACAATGGATACAGCCAATGCCCTTGCAGCCATTTCCTTGTAGTCATCCTTCTTGATCTCGGCAAGCTCTTCCTTATTTGTTATAAATCCAAGCTCTGCAAGTATTGCCGGCATCTTTGTCTTATTGAGGACATGAAGTCCGGGTCTTGGTGTGATCCCTCTGGATGGCCTTTTCAGGGCGTCGGTTATCTCGCTATGGAATATATTGGCCATTTCTTTGTTATCTATAGGATACTCGTCTGTTATTTCATTTGGATAATAAAGCGTTTCTATACCCTTTGCGCTGCTCATAAAAGCATTGAAGTGGATACTCATGAAGAAGTCCACGTAGTTGTTGTTTGCCATGCCGGACCTGCTTGCAAGATCGACATACCTGTCATCCGTCCTGGTCATCATGGTATTGAAGCCCAATTCCTTCAGTATCCTGTTCAACCTCTTTGCAACTTCAAGGTTAAGGGTTTTCTCATTAACGCTCTTGTCTATGGCTATGGCGCCGGGATCCTTGCCTCCATGGCCCGGATCTATAAGCACCGTTAGCTGATCCAACCTTTCCACCTTGTGCATGAATCTTATATTTACAAGCTTTGTAAGTGCCGGTGAGAGCAGTTCGAAATCCACCATGGGTTTCATTTTAAAGGCTGCTGCTGTATATATCTTATCCCCATGGGTTTCCTTAGTCACTTCTATCTGCTGCATAAGGTTGTCATTAATAGGATATATCTTCTGCTCCACATCAAGGTCCCCGGGTATCAGGACCTTGAGAGTCCTTGAAGCTTCATCTATTATCGGCTGATATTCCACCTCGGTGCCAACGCTGAGTTTTATTGAGGCAGAATTGTAATATTTCTTATAATCTACAAAGCTAAAGGGCATGTTTGATATGTATACCTTTGTGAGGCTCCCTTCATTCTTGACCTCATAATACATATCCGGCTCCAGATCCAGAACTACTCTTGCCACTCCCACATCAGCCTGGCCTGTCCTTATGGACTTTACAAAATCTGTCTTGGTCTCCACCGACTGCTGCTCTTTCAGTACAGCCTTCTGCACATCCACGACCAATCTGTTCGGGTTCTCCAGTTGGAACACGTTGGTATCATTGTCTTGTGTCCCCCTTATAAGAAGTACATCCTTGCCATTCTCCTTCATAAAGCCCACGGGGTTGATTATATTGGCATAAATGAGAGATATGGATTTCTTGTCATTGGACTGAACCAGCATACAAGCCTGTTCATCTTCAAGGTCTACCACAACCCTTACAACGTTTGGGTCGACGCTGTACTGCGATACCCTGACCCTTGCTATCCCGCCCTTGCCTATCTCCTTGGTCTCAAACTCGGTAGCCAAGGTGGAGTTTTCTATGTCTATTATCCTTCTGTCAGGGTCGAACATCGTTATACTCTTGTATTTCACAGGGCTGTCCGCAACAATGTTAAGCTGCGGGAAACCACCGTTGTCATCATAAATTATATCCTGTATCCTGGCTTTACCATAAACGATTTTATCCTCGTCCTTCTTATCCGGCAGTACTTCTACAGGTTTTCGCTTGTCTATGCTTGCAATCTTCTTGGTTTTATCATATTTTACATCATACTCAAAATTACCTTCTATGAAGCTAACAGGTACATATGCTCGACCATTATATAAAATTGCCGCAGGACTTATCTTGACATCCTTACCGTTGACAGCAGCTGTGCCCGAGCCTATTACAACCTTGGCCGACCCGCTGTCCGACTTCAGCTCCATCGTATTGTTCGAAGCTGTCCAGGTGACCTTGTAGTCAAGGCCTTCTCCAAAGTGCCTGAGGGGTATGTAGGTTATATTATCCTTTATCAGCGGCAGATCAGTATCACTTATCTTTTTTCCAAGGACATACAGTCCCGCAGTCTTTGCGGCTGTCCCCGAATTGGCCGCTGCTGATTTCTTATCAATGTTGGCTATGTTCTTTTCCTTGTTGTAGCTTACTTTATACTCAAAATTGTTCTCTATAAAGCTGGCTGGTACATAAGCACGACCATTATTTAAAATTGCCGCTGGGCTTATCTTCACGTTTTTACCGTTTACTGCAGCACTGCCCGAGCCTATTATAACCTTGGCCGAGCCTTTATCCGACTTCAGCTCCATAGTTTTCTTCGTGGCATTCCATGTGACTTTATACCCGAGTCCTTCCCCAAAATGCCTCAGTGGTATATAGGTCACTCCGTCCTTTATCAGTGGCAAATCAGTGGTGCTGATCTTTTTCCCCAGGATATACAGGCCTTTAGTCTGTGCTGCTGTATTTTCAGCCCCTGACGCTGCCGCTTTCTTTTCTATGCATACCAGATTTTTCGTCTTGTCATATGTCGTCGTGTAGTTGAAATAGTTCTGTACAAAGATGAAACGCACATATGCCCTGTCCTTATACATTATTGGAGCCGCATCCATTGTAACTTTCTTTCCGTTTACATATGCAGTCTTGCTGCCGATGGTAACCTTTACCGTCGAACCTGCAGCCTTAAGCTCCATCGTACTGGTTTTTGCCGCCCAGGCTGCCTTGTAGCCCAAGGCTTCACCTGTTGTTCTGAGCGGAAGATAGACCTTACCGTCCTTTAGGACCGGAGGGATATCCGCCTTTTTCCCCAGTATCTGCATTGACAGAGGAGGCGATGCTGCGGCTGATGCTTGTGCAAATATAGTGTCTGTGAAGCCGAATGTTAGCAGGCAGAGCACCATTATGGCTATAATCGTTTTCTTCATATAATCCTCCTCACCGGCGTTGTGAAACGGTCTTCGCATTCAGAATACAAGCTTCACAAACGTACCTTTAATAATGACCGGCTGCACCATACTTTGAAGAATGCGTATCATGCCTACGGTATACTTGGTTGCAACATGTCATATCGGTGTATTTTAGCAGTTATTGGGGAATTTCCTGCTTAAAAAACACAGAAAAAACATATTCTACTATATATTTCGACCATATTCCTCAAATACCTTTGCTGTAATGTTATAATTTGATTACAATTTGTTTCATTCATGTTTCAATCCAGCCTTGCAGCGCCTACCTTCCGACGGTGTTCAAAGCAATATGGTGAAAAAAAGAAAGGCTACGAACTGTCTCGTAACCTTCGACGAAATTTTACATTGTTTTGTTCCAGTGTATCTTAATATTCAGGCTTTAAAAAGCTCATCCACATCAGGTGGAGACAATTGTTGCTTTTCACCGCCAACAATAAGAAATCTGCCTTTTTCTGTTATCCTTCCGATAATACTTGCCGGTATACCTTTGTTCCCAAGAAGTTCAACCAACCCCGGCCCGTCCTGGACAGTTATAATCATTGAACCGCTTGAAATCAATCTATATGGATCGATGCCGTATATCTCTCCGAGCTTTTTTGTCACATCTCTGACAGGTATGGCTTCAAGGTTAATTTCAATGCCTTTTCCCGAGCTTTCCGCAATCTCCCAAGCAGCGCCCAGTATACCGCCCTCTGTTACGTCATGCATGCTGCTTGCACCAAATTCCCCGGCTGCAACACCTTCTTCAACCACGCTGATATTTTTCATGAAGGACTTTGCCGTCTCCAGCTCCTCGGGTGACAGCTTTCCTGCCAGCTCTCTTTCGTTATCGGAGGCTATTATCGAGGTGCCCTCCAGCCCTGCCCATTTGGTCATTATAACGGTATCTCCAATCTGCGCTCCGGAGGATCTTACAAGCCTGTCGACGGCTACTTTTCCTACAGCGGTAGTAGATATTACTATCCGGTTCACTGCGGAGGTGACCTCGGTATGCCCTCCGATTATCTCCACCCCCAGACTTGCTGCAGCCTCGCCGGCATCCTCCATTACTTTTCTTATGTCCTCCTCCGTTGCGTCTGTCGGAGCAAGTATCGTGACAAGTATCCCCAGGGGTCTTACTCCACAGGTGGCAACATCGTTGCAGGAAATATGTATTGCAAGGGCACCTGCACCGGATACTGCTCCTGTTATCGGATCAGTAGACATGACACACGCATGACCGTTAAAATCTATAGCGGCACAGTCCTCTCCAATCTCAGGCCTTAATATTACATCACTGTTCCTTACCTTAATGTTGTTGAATATCATACTTTTCAGTAGTTCTGGAGGCAGCTTGCCCTCTTTCATTCTCACACCTTCTCTTCCATTAAATTTGCGGCGGATATACACATTATGATTTGCGACGAATGGACACCAATGTGAATTTATTCGTTGCAAATAAAAACTAAGGTAGCATAAATCTGTTTCAGCGATGCTTAAACAGATTTTGCTAAATGTAGATTGTTCCGTCGCAAAGCAAACCAAGGTAACACAAATCTGTTTCAGCGAAGCTTAAACAGATTTTGTATAGTCTATTATTCCAAGGATAGTATATCATAAATCCGAAAGTATTTGTGATATTCATAAGAGCCCATAGCTTCCGGGTTTCACTTTGACACGAATTTTGGCATTAATAAACTTGTTCAATGCATAAACATATATATAGGCGTTTGCTCACTTATTTTTTATCGGGTGGTGTTTCAATGAACTTTGAATTCTCATATCCGGACATAAAAAAACAGTGCATTACCATGTCATATCTTAATATCATGTCCTTCTGCCTGCTGTCGGGCTGTGGAAATATCGAGATGCCCCATGAGCAGGAGCTGAATCAGATATACAGGTTGTTGAAAGGTACTGAAAGCAACAAGATGCCAAAGAATATTGCCTTTATGTCATCGCTATACAAAAGGTGCATGCCCGCATATGCGGCTACTCCAGCTACTCCTTATGATTTCAAGGGTTTTTACTGGGAGGGCAAAAAAAAGAAGAAGGATATAGAGCCTGAGGTACTAGCCTATTCCATTATCTGTATGACATCAATTATCCCTTCGGTACTTGGCGGGGAAATGAAGCTGGCCAATAAGGACTTTATCGCTTACTGCCTTGAAGTAAACGCAGTGAAGCAGGCTTGTTTTCTGGCAGATTTCCTCAAGCTTGGCGACTTCTTTTTTCCCGGGTCAGATAAAGGAGACAGCTCCTATGGGGAATATAATATAGTACTGGACACCGAGAATCCCGACTTGAGGACTCAGTTCCATGTGATCGAGGCCTTAGTATCGATCGTCCGGCTGTTGAGAGAAAATGAAAGGCATCCTTCAGAGGTAATATCCAAATTGGAAAAATGCATGGATATACTGCCTGTAATATGTGAAAACGTCATGGAAAACGTCAACAGCATGAGCTCCAGAGATCTGTCGGTCATTTGCCTCAGCTTGCTAAAAGTGCTGGGACACAGCGATATGCACAGATATGCGGCTTTTAGCACAGTCAATGCCATAGGCTGCGAGCTTTGTGAGCGTCTGGAAAGGACCGGTGACATATCCAGGAATATCACTGATGACAGCTTCAGCTCCTTTGCCACTCTCTGCAACTGTATGAGCTGTTTGATAAAGCTGCATGAGCTCAATCCCATAGATCTCTACCGGGACTGTTATCTGAAGCTTTATGATCGTATCGATTCCTATTGGGATGAAAGCAGCGGACTTTTCATAACCTCCGGTAAGAAAAAACACAAGAATACTTTCAAAGAGGTTTCAGCCACAATTGCGGCTCTTTCGATGCTGCGCTGCAGCCTTACTGAACCTGACCTCTTTATGCATGTTGATAATCAACTGACCTCCTTTTACAGCTCTTCAATAATAAAGAGCAGGCTGTTCAACAATCAGTTTTATCCTATTTTGCAGCAGGATAAAATGGAGCTGCACAACCTGGGCTCTTCATTTAAGGATAACGCCCCTGTTTTTGCAGCATACTTTGAAGTAAAACCGGATAAGAAGAAGTATTATTGTGAACCTGATATATTCGAATCAGAGGAAATACTTTCAGGCTGCAGATATCTGTTGTACTGAAGCTTTGGATCTGCTCTTCCCGGCTCGAAGTATATCTTCAACTCCTTAAAGCTCAGTATTTGATGATCTGATACTATGTATAGACATTCTATATCTTCGGGAGGGATATGATGCATGATAAGTATTTCCGCATCATATCCCTCCCTTTTATCATACCTTTTCTGTAAGTTTTCTTCATAGCTCAGGGAATTTTTCCAGTATTCCTCGACAAAAGCCCGTCCATGAAGCCGCATATATTCCCTCGTATCGCCAAAGTCTTTCAGGCTCTGAAGTATAAATGGCTCATATATGAAGTTTGCCAGGTTTTCATTGCACACCCAGCATCTGTCCTGTTTTATACGAAGTCTCAATATTGCGCTGTGTGAATGCCAGCAATGGCCTTTTTTAAAGCAAATACTGGCAAATATGGCCTTCTTTCTTTCCACCCATTTTGGAATGCCTACAGTTCTATAAAGGTCAAAATAGCTGTGAAAATCAATGTATTTGCTCAGATATGTATTCTTATCATCAAATCGAATGCCTTCCTTCAGTGTTTTCTCAAGATCTATTATGTTTATCACATGGTAAGCATAGCCCTGCTCTGCACAATTGATAAATGGCATTATACTACTCTCCTGAATGATTTTTTCTTATCTTTTGCGGATTTCTAGGAAAGTATTACAAATTCCGGATAATAGAATGCGGATAATAGGAATGATGCGTATTTCCCGGGCAATTTTCGACAGCGGCAACAAGCACATAAAGACAGTTGTATCCAGTGTCCGACAGTATATCATGATCAAGGCCGCAGTATTTCGGCTGCGGCCTTGATATAAGGTCAATCGTTATACCTGTTGTATATCCTGTACAGGAGTACCGCTGCTTCTGCGCGGGTAGTATGTCCAACCGGGTTCAACCTTCCTTCCGACCCTGTTATCAGCTTCTCACTTACCAGGGTCGCCGTGCTTTCAACAGCATATACTGCAATCCCCGCTTTATCACTGTATTGGTCCAGAATCGTCGATGTTTCTTGTACCGGCTTCAGTTTCCCTGATATTTCAAGGGCACGGGCCGTTAACACCATCATATCCTGTCTGCATATGTCTGTCCGGGGATCAAACCTGTTCTCCTTGTCTCCTATTGCTATTCCCAGCTTTCTTGCTATCCCGGCTGCTTCATAATAATAATCAGTCGGCTTCACATCAGCAAAATTACTGTCAAAATCTGCTGTAAGCCCAAGAGTCTTTGCCAATAATACCAGATAGTCACCTCTGCTTATATTCACCTGAGGAGAAAAGGTCTTCTCTGAGGTCGCTTTTATTATACCTTTGGAGGCAAGCACTTCTATCTGTTTTCTTGCCCAACTGTAACTGCCCATATCAGAGAAGGTCTTCTCTACATAGACAACAGCATATTGACTGAAATGAGTGGTACTGAAGGTCACTTTTCCTGTAGCAGGGTCATACCTGCCGCTGGGTATTGATACCGTATTGCCCTCGCTATCGATATACCACACGGTAATGTGCTCAGGATCCTTCATTTCTTCTGCGGTCGGTGTGTATGGTACCGCTACGACTACCGGTGTATTATGGTTGCTCCAGGGCAGCTTTTGTCCAGCCAGCATCAAATACAGATCTATTACAGGTGCATCGCCTATCTGTCTCTGCACATCTGCAGCAAGGCTGCTCTTATCTGCTTCGCCAACTATAAGTGAGATATTATGTACATCCAGTGAAACTGCCCGCAGCATATCACCTGATACAGTAATTTCAGCTAATTCCGTAGTTATATGAACCAGCCTGTTCGCATCCCCAGAGGTAAGGAAGCTTCCCGGAAGGTTGCATTCATAAGCTGTTGCACCCTCTATTTGGGGAATATTCAATTCTACTGTCTTTTCGCCGTTCTCCCCGGCCGGCGTCATATCAAATGCCTTTGAGAGCGTTTCCATATCAAGGGCAGCTGATGCTATACCGGTGCCAACATCTATTACGGGATGTACATTCACGCTTGCATTTCCGCCCAAGTTCATGGCAGGAGCTGGATTTTCAGGCCTTGGTCCAACTACCGGCGGTTCGTACCTGACATCTTCATTATCCTCATTGTCCCCAGCAGGTTCCGGATCCGGAGGATTCCCTTGTATTGTATATGTAAATACCGCAACCTGACTGTCCATACACCCCTTCTTTGCAGCATATGCCTTCACTGTAACTTTAGAGCCGGCAGCACCGCTTATCAATACTTGGTTATTGGTAGAGCAGCTCGTACCTGGCATACTTCCGTCCACAGTATGATATATTGAAGTACCGGCAGTGGCTGAAGATAGTATTACCGTGGAGTTGTTGAGCACAGTGCTGCCGTCCGCCAGGCTGGCCGCAGGCATGGGCAGCTGTATGATAAAGTCTGCTGTGTCAAGAGCGCTCCAGTCTCCGTTATTCGGTTCATATACTGCTGCTATGACAGTGGTGTTGCTGTATATTGTAAAGGGTGTCAGGTAGAGGATACCATCCTGGGTAGGATCTGATCCGTCCAGGCTGTAGTATGCATCATTTCCCGCAGTGTAATCAATAGCTATGTCAGCAGAACCTGTAAAAGTACCTCCATCCGGCTGGATATACGGTGCCGGTACATGGGATATCCTAAAGGATTTGCTGGCTGAAACATCTATGCCCACTGTGTCTATAGTTGATATAAGCGTAAAGCTGCCCACCTTGTCCACACTGAGGTCAACAAAGACCGCCTCACCGTTTACAAGCGTAACGCTCGTTGTACCACCCAGTACAGCTGCGCCGGGATTTACCAGCTCTACTGATACTGTTGAGCTACTGTCATCTGTATTTACATTGCCGTAAGCATCCTTCAATACCAGAACTGGCTGCTTAGACCATATCTGTCCTGCAGCTCCACCTCCGGGCTGTGATTTCCAGTCCAAACAAATGGCGGTTCCGGGTAAGAAGCTGACTTGTGCAGTCTTGTTCAGAAGCTCTCCATCAACAGTGACCTCATATATTATCGTTTCTGCTTTGGTAGATTTGACGGTAAATGCTGCTGTACCGTCAATATCTGTAGTATCGTGAACTACAGATATTGCTGAGCCTCCTGTTCCCTGTCCCAGTACCACCTGCTTGCCGCTTATGGGGTTTCCGTAATTGTCTTTTATTATAACTGTAATATCAGCTTCTTCTATCCCATTGGCAGTAACTGTGGATTTGCTTGCAGTTACCGAAGACTGCCCCGAGTAGTCGGTGCCGTTCAAAACAGTTATATCCGCCGTTGTCCCTGTTATAGAGCTGTTTGTGGTATCGACAGCAGTCACAATATGTTTGCCTGCACTCCTTAGGATAATGCCGCTAAAGGTATATTCCCCATTATCAGCGGCTCCAAAGGTGTGAGCCAATGGCAATGTGGCTGAGGCATCAGTGCTGGTAAGTATTACAGCACCTGTATAGTCCTTCACTGTGTTCCCATTGTGATCTACTGCGGCCACAACTATGCTGAAAGGCATGCCTGCATTCTGAGTAGCATCAGTGCTGACTGACAGTTTTTCCAGCGCTCCCGGTACGAAGGTCACCTGAACTGACCGGTTCAAGCTTACCCCGCCTATTGTTGCCGTGTAGGTCACCTTCTC
>CAZNMO010000072.1:12612-21092 GCA_964574195.1 uncultured Clostridiaceae bacterium
ATTAGTAACGGTAAATACCGCAGCCCCATCCACTCCAGTAGTCCCATATACCGCTGCCGCTACGGAGCTGTCGCTGTCATGGCTGAATACAACGGGCTTGTTGCCTACCAGATTTCCAAAGCTGTCTATGACTGTCAAGGTAATTGTGGCATAATCTGCTCCATCAGCAGTAACAACAGACTTGTCGCTTTCTATTGTTGAATATGTCCCATATGTAGAATCTGCTGATACAGTTATATTACCAATTGTTGCAGTCAGTGCTGGGCTTAATGTATCAGTGGCTGTTATACTCGTAATTCCGGCGGTCTTCAGTATTATACCGGCAAATATATGGCTTCCCTTGTCAGCAGAAGTAAAGGTATACGCTGCAGGTAGTACTGCGGCGGTATCGCTGCTGGTTAACTGCACTGTTCCAGTATATTCAGTGACTATATTGCCATTATGATCCCTGGCGTTTACTGTCGCGCTAAAGGCTGTACCTGCTGTTTGTTCAGTCCCGCCGATTATAGATATGCTTTCAACGGGTCCGGGTACAAAGTTCACCTGGACTGTCTTGTTGAGCAGCTTTCCATCAATGGAGGCTGAATAGATCGTTTGTTCCGCCTTTGTATCCGTTACAGTGAAGACTGCAATACCTGCTGCATCTGTGATACCCTTTACTGCTGTTACAACTGAGCTACTGCCGCCTTTATCCAGAACTATCGTTCTTCCGCTTGCGGGATTCCCATAATCGTCTATTAATGCAACAGTAATATCAGCGCTATCAATCCCGTCAGCCGTAACAGTTTGTTTGCTTACGACCATCGTCGAGTTCAAAGAGTATTCAGAGCTTGGGGAGACTGTAATCGATGCTGATGTTCCCGTAATGCCCGGGTCAATAGTATCGGTTGCGGACAAGGTCTGTGCTCCCGCTGTCTTAAATATTATGCCTGTAAACTTATGACTTCCATTGTCAGAGGCAGCAAAGTTGTAATCTGTGGGCAGGAGTGCAGCTGCATCCGTGCTTCTGAGCTTCACTGCTCCTGTATAGGATGTGACCGTGTTTCCCTGATAGTCGTTTACTGTCACAGTCGTTTCAAAAGGCATCCCTGCCACAATATCCGATGGAGACCTTATTGCAAATGCTTCCGGCTCTCCCGGTACAAAATTTATCTGAATAGTCTGGTTGACAGTCTGCCCATTTACGTTTGCAGTGTATATAACTTGCTCTGCAACAGTATCCCGCACTTCAAATACTGCTGTGCCGTCTATACCCGAAGTACCATATACTGCAGTCACTACTGTGCTGTCAGAGTCACCGGACAATGTTACCGGTTTAAAACCGATTGGGTTTCCATAGTTATCCTTCACTGTAACAGTAATTGTTGTTTTTTCTATTCCATCAGCAGTTAAAGTGGTTTTGTCGGCAGCTACCGTTGTCCCATTTCTGTAGTCATTTCCGGCAGCAACATTAAGGTTTTTTGAAATTCCACTGATTGAGCCATTTATTGTATCAACAGCTGTTACAGTCTGTTCCCCCATTGTCCTCAGTACTATTCCTTCAAAGATAAAGCTTCCGTTATCCGCTTCAACAAAGGTATGATTACCTGGCAAAATGGCTGCAGCATCAGTACTAGTAAGCTTTAGGGTCCCTCTGTAGCCGGCAGCTGTATTGCCATAATGATCCTTTACCGTAGCAGTCATGCTAAAGGCTTCACCTACCATCTGTGCTGCAGAGGCATCTACCGAAACCTTTTCAGCCTGGCCTGGTATGAAGCTCACCTGTGCGGTACTGCTCAAAGTCACACCATTGCTGGCAGCTCTATATACGACAGCTCCTGCTTTTGTCCCCTTTATAATGAATACTGCTTTACCTGTGCTATCTGTAGAAGTACTGTCCGGAATAATATCCGATATCCCGCTCACAAGGTTAAGGGTAACAGCCTTTTCTTTTACAGGATTGTTATAAGCATCCTTTAGTATAACCGTTATCTCAGTGCTGTCATTACCATCGGCTGTTACTGTCGATTTGCCGGCAGATAGTACTGAGCGGGCTGCATCTGGCGCACCTGCTTCAAAAGTGACAGAGACGGTCTGTGGTACATCCTGGCTGTCTACAGAAGCTGTGTATATGACTGCCTCAGCTACTGTATTTTTCACTGTAAACCTGGCCTTGCCTTCATTATCGGTAACAGGATTAACCGCTGCAATACTGCCGTTGGCAGTGGATTTTCTTAATGTAACGGTCTTGCCGTTTATCACATTCCCATATTGATCCTTCAGAGTAACAGTAATGGTAGAAAATGCTGTCCCATCTGCGGTCACCATCGGTTTGTCAGCTTCAGCCCCTGACTGTGCCAAACTGACTGGTCCGGCCGTTATACTAAAGCTGCTGCTTGCCGGCAGCCCTATACCGCTTATATTGCTTGAGGGTGTGAGAGTATAGCTTCCTCCCAGCTCTGCTGTCAGGTTGGTGAAAACCGCTATTCCGTTATTCAGGGGCACTGTCTTTGTCCCTCCCAGAGCCGCAGCATTGGGCCCTGTGAAATTGACCGAGACAGAGTAGCCGCTGACTTCACTCTGTGTGTTTCCTGATATGTCTGCCAATCGAAGCACCGGCTGCTGTGCCCATACTGTTCCGGCGGTACCTCCGCCCGGATTGGTCTGCCATATCAGCTGTGTTGCCGGTAAGGGATGTCTCTGTATAGTACCGGAGCCGTTTCCTATATATATACTGTCATTTCCGTCTACCGCCAGGCATTGCTGGGCGCCGCAGATCTGCCTCCATTCATTGTAGCCGGCCGGAAGCTGCCAGGTATACCCCAGGTTGTCTGTAGCGAGGTATATATTTCCAATACTATCTGCTGCTACATCAATGACAGAGGCATGCAAAGACTTATCTTTGCAAAATCCGCTGCCGATAGCGACCCACTGTGTTGATCCCGCAGGCAGCTTCAATACAGCATCAAGTGTATCATCCGCTACATAGATATTACCCATGTTATCTGCTGTTAAAGCCACAGGATAGCTGAAGGCTCCATAGGAAATATCATTCCATGAGGAAGTAACCGTATTCCATTTGCAGACTCTTCCATTGCCTGCCACATAGATATTATCATTACTGTCTATAAAGATATCCTTTGGTGTCGTAAAGTAATTGGAAAACACTGTCCAGATACTCTCAGAAGCACCTTTTCTTACTATCACTTGATTCATGAAATCCGCTACATATACGGTCCCGCTGCTGTCCACTGCTATTCCGGCAGGGCTGTTGAAGGTTCTGGATCCTGTTATGTCTACCCAGGTTCCATCGCTGCTGTTCCGTTTTCTTATATAGTCCCTGTTTCCTTGTATATTATCATCATCTGTCACATAAACATTGAAGTTTTTGTCCACAGCTATGCTTTGAATGTACTTAAAACCTACGGTGCTTGCGTTTCCGATCACAGTCCAGTCACCTACAATTGCCCCCGCTACCTTTGATGCATATGTGAACCTGGAGGATGCATTTATCGCACTATCCCCTCCCGGGGTCCTGACCTTTACATCGACTGTGCCGCTGCCGCCTTCCGGGGCGGTAACAACTATGGTGGTACTGTTGCTGACTGCAGGGTTGTTAATTACCGTATCTCCAAAATATACCTCAGAGGCACCCATAAGGTTGCTCCCGGTTATTGTCACCGTAGATCCTGCAGGGCTGCTTGATGGACTTATACTTGTCACTGTCGGAGCAGATGGAGCTGCCATGGCAAAGCTGCCGCTTGCCACGCCGTTGATCCCCGCAACGCTGAAGGAGGGCATGAGGCTGTAATTTCCCGACTTATTGACAGTGAGCTGGTTGAAAACAGCTTTTCCGTTAACCAATGTGGCTGTTCCACCGCTGAGCACCGCTCCGGCTGGATCGATCAGGTCCAGTGTTACTGTTTGCCCGCTGGCCTTGGTTTGTATGTTCCCTTTGGAATCTGTCAAAATAGCTGTCGGAGATGGATTCAGGTATGTGCCTGCTGTTCCATTGACAGGCTCCGTTTCCCAGCTTAAGCGATCGGCTATAGGTTGGTGCTTCAAAACGAGGCTTGCACTGTTGTAACCGGTAGCAAGTACATACAGGTTACCTGATATGTCAACTGACACATCCTCGGGATAAAAAAAGCCGCCTCCTATGCTTGTCCACCCACCAGCTCCTATGGACAGCTTCTTTATAACATTGTTATTGCAGTCAGCCACATAAAGATTCCCTATATCATCAACTGCAATACCTTGCGGATAATTGAAGCCTGTACCTATTGTTGTCCATGTATTTGCTCCTGCCGCCAGCTTCTTGACCAGGTTTGCTTCACTGTCGGTTACGTATATATTGTCCCACTTGTCCACTGCTATGCCGCTTGCAAATTTGAAGTCGCCGTCATAGGTTATGTCTGTAAGTGAAGTACCATCATATCTGAGTACCTTCCCGATTCCGGCTATGTATATGTTGTCAGAGCTGTCCACATCCAGCGACATCGGTACAAAGCCATACCAGGGATTGTTATAATCATAGAAATTTATTATTGGATATCGGTTCTTATATATAATATTTTCGCCAGCACCATCAATGACATATTCATCAGTATCGGTACCGTTCCTGTCCAGCACCACATCCAAGGGGCCGAACAGTTCGTCCCCCATAGGGAACCATAGGCCACCAGACAGGTGCTTAAGGAATTTGCCACGATAGTCCACTACATGCACCGTGTCACTGTCCAATGCAGCAATACCAGTTGGGCGCTGAAAGCCTCCATTACTTGTACTGCCGATAGTCTCCCAGTCGCCTACCCATGCACCCGGTTGTGGATATGTGAAGATGTCCGAGGGAGAGTTGACAGCACTTTTGCCCCCCGGAGTAGTCACGCGCACATTCACTGCTCCGGCAGCCTGAGTCGGAGCTATAACAGTAATACTGGTATCACTATTGACGGCAAGCCTGATTCCAGGCACTGTGCCGAATTCCACTATGGAAGCTCCGGTCAGATTGTTACCTGTTATGGTCACAGCTGTTCCTCCGGAAGCAGTCGATGGACTCACTCCTGTCACAACCGGAGCTGCCGGTACAGTCATACCGAAGGGACTGCTTTCCTGTGTCAAAAGCCCGGGAGAGAGATCGCAGGAGGGTGTCAAAGTGTATCCTGCTCCTGCCTTGTTCACCGTCAGGGCATCAAACGTGGCAATGCCGTTTTGCAGGGTTGCTGTTGCTCCGCTTATGGAAGTGCCATTGCTGCTGTTAATTGTAAGGGTGACCTTGGTAGTATTGTCTCCGGTTTCAACAATACTGTTTTCGTCCATCAGAGCCACCTTTGGAGCTTGTACCGGGACATGCCCTGCCACTCCGTCGGTAGGCTGTGTTATCCAGACCAGTTTCGAAGCCGGAGCCTGAAGCTTCATGATCCGTTTGTTCGTTCCATCTGTCGCATAGATATTGCCTGAAGCATCGACCGCTACAACTTCCGGATCATAAAGCCCCCCAATGCCTTTCCCACCTATGGTCGTCCATTTGCCGCCGGAAAAAACCTTTAATGTGTGGTCGCCCCTGCTAACAACATATATATTACCCCATTTGTCAACGGCAATACTGCTGGGGCTTACAGGCCGGTTGGCTTCCACATCCCCTGCATAGCTCCAGACACCGCCGCTGTATTTTCTTATACTGTCCTCACCTATATTTGTCCCACTGCTGTATTGGGTAGTTACATATACATCGCCGGCCTCATCAACTGCCACATCCTGTACGTATGAAGGCAAATCGCCATTGTACTTGTTACCTGTGATGCTCCAAGCTCCATCCTCCAGCTTCATCACCGAGTTATAATACTGCATGGAATCCTGGACCCCTCCATTTGTAACATAAACGCGCCCGTCCTTGTCCACAGCAATCCCATAGGGAGAAGTTATCCCCCCGCTATAGGCGCTGGAGCTTGCCCAACGTCCGGGGCTCCAATACCATTGGTCTTTTATATGTACCCATTCCCCCGGTATCCACACCTGAATCTGATACTTCCCTCCTATATTCTGCCATTGGGTGCCGTCATACTGCAGATACTGTACAACAGAGTTGCTGCCTGAAACAACATATAGGCTGCCGTCCTTGTCTACAGCAATTCTTACGGCGCCTGCCGACAATCCGGTCTTGCTCAACACCTGCCACTCCGTACTATCTTTCGCAAGCTTTGCCACCTGATCATTGTTTATCACAAAGAGATTACCGTCCTTGTCTACAGCCATACTACAGGCAGCAGGACCTCCGCTGTCAGCGCTTGCAATTGTAGTCCAGGCTCCTGTCCAGCCATAGTCGGCGGACACCTCCAGTGAAAAGCTCATGGAGACTGTTGTCAGGAGAATCAGTAGAACAAGACAAGCAGCCAGGCTTTTATTTGTGTCCGCCCAGTTTTTAAAAGAATAAGGATTCATATTACCACCTCAATATAAATATTCTTTTTATTGACATATGACAACTCTATACTTCATCATCATCCAAAAACTGACATACTTATTATAATATTACAATCCACCACTTAACCATAACTTAACAAAATTAATAAAAAAAGCTTTCAATCCCTTGATATGCAAGGATTAAAAGCTTTTGTATTTATTTATATGGTAGTTTATTCGCTAAGTATAGCTTAACCTTGCAGCAGCTGCCTGAAGGCATCATCGGGCTTCTGATTCAGCTTTTTCAGCAGTCCTTTTCTATATATATCATAATATTGGTTTGCAGAAATACGGTCATTAGCCGAAAGCAGCGCTGCTACCAATCTATAATTCATCTCCCTGTGCAAGTTTTCATGAACAAGCCCCATTTTCATATATTCTATTATCCTGCTGTTCATTCCGAGACTTTTATAGTAATCCGAGAGTCTGAACAATATGCTGATAAACTGATCCTTCAGCGTCTGCCTGCTTCTCTCCACCCACATGAATTCTTTATCCGATAGATAATCTCCAGTGTAAAGCCTGGCAATTTCTTCATACTCCCGAACATTGGTTTCATTAATATTCATAAGCTGTGAAGTAACAGCACAAAATCTGCAATAATCGCATTGTACCCTGCTTATGTCAAACCGGTAACTTCCTCTATCATACTCTATTGGAATCTGGATCCCATGGGCTACCAAAGCTTTTTTCATATAATGAAGGGTGGTATTGAAATGTATAAGTGCCCTATCCCCCTCATACTCTTCCCACAGGCAATCAATTATTTTGCTTCTGCTTACAAAGCTTCCTCTTTGGTCGATCAGAAACGCCAGAAGCTCCTCCGCCTTTTCGGTGCGGAACTTGACTTCCCCGTTTGCTGTAGAAACCTTGAATTTGCTGAAGCACTGGACCTTCAGCTCCACAGGATCGATTTTCAGATCCCTTTCTTCTACGATCCTTTCAAGGGTTTCCTTCAATCTATCACTTGTCACAGGTTTCATCAAATAGTCAAGAGCATTGAGACGAAAAGCTTCAACAGCATACTGGCTATATGCCGTCACGAAAACAAAAGCTGCCTTCTCCTGCAAGTCAAGTATGCGGTTGGAAAGCTCTATACCGTCCATATCCGGCATTTCTATATCCAGGAATATGGCATCTATTTTGTTTGATCTTAGGAACTCGAGAGCCTCCAGAGGTTTTGTGAACTTTCCTTTCACTTCTGCCATGCCGCTTTCCGTTAGAAGCTTGTCCAGCTTGTCGACTGAAGGCTGCTCATCATCCAGTATAATCACTCTAATCAATCATAATCATCTCCAATGCCTTATATACTCTCCAGAGAATACTCGTTGTGACACTATGGTATCAAAAATGTCACCCTGGTACCCCTGCCGATCTCACTTTCTATTGTAAGCCCTTTTCCCAAAAGCGCCCGTAACCTTGAGTCTATATTGCACAAACCCACCCCTTTGGAATCCTCCGGTTTCAACACCTTCGCCAGCTTGTCAGGCGGGATGCCTGAGCCGTCGTCCTCCACCGAGACCAGCACTCCTTCGGGGGTATTCCTGGCAGCTATCTTAACTGTACCGCTGCCTCCTTTTTTTCTTATCCCATGCCGGATGGCATTCTCAACCAGAGGCTGTATTGAAAGGGGCGGTATTTTTACTTTTATCGTCCTGTCAACATCAATTATGACCTTCAGGCTATCTCCAAAACGTGCCTTTTCGATGGCCACATATGATCTCACCAACAGCAGCTCCCTTTCAATGGGAACATACATCTGCAGGCTCTTGAAATCAAAGCTCTGCCTTAGATAATTCGACAGTTCGTCGATCAACTCTCTGGCTTGTTCGGGAGCAGTATCGCAAAAGGAGGATATGGTGTTCAGGGTATTGAACAAAAAATGAGGTTTTATCTGTGCCTGCATGAATGCCACCTCAGCAGCCATTGCCTTATCCACCGAAGTCTTGAGGTTCACAAGGGTCCGCACCCTTGCAAGCAGCTCCTCCGGCTCAAAAGACTTTGCAAGATAGTCATTGGCCCCCGCATCGAAGCCTGTG
>CAZNMO010000073.1:0-20964 GCA_964574195.1 uncultured Clostridiaceae bacterium
ACTCCGGACACCATGATTAAAAGTCATGTGCTCTACCGACTGAGCTAGTGAGTCAGGATGTGAGCTAATTTTAGCGGCTCACATTTATACATTCTACAATGTTACAATGCTTTTGTCAATACTATTTTTGCTTCTATTTTTTACCTGGAACAGTCTAAAATTCATCAATGACAATTGTCTGATTCCTGTTTGGTCCTACGGAAAGAAGAGAAATCTTCGTTCCACAGAGTTCTTCTATTCTTTCAAGATATCTCAGAAGACTTGTTGGCAGTTTGTTGTACTCAGTGATCTCGCTTACATCGCCCCAGCCTTCAAATTCTTCATAGATGGGCTCACACTTCTCCAGATCCTCCAAGCTTGCCGGGAATTCTCTTATTATATTGCCATCCAGCTTATAGCCTACACACATTTTAATTACAGGAATATTTGAAAGTGTGTCAAGCTTGGTTACTGCGATACCTGTCAGACCACTTATTCTTGCAGCGTATCTAACTATTACAGCATCGAACCAGCCGCATCTTCTCGGCCTTCCTGTGACGGTCCCGAACTCATTGCCTGCAGTTCTTATATATTCTCCTGTTTCATCAAAAAGCTCTGTTGGGAAAGGACCCTTTCCTACTCTTGTAGTATATGCCTTCACTACGCCCACTGCCTTGCCTATAAGGGCAGGACCAACACCGGCGCCTATGCATACTCCGCCTGCAACCGGGTGTGAGGAAGTAACGTAAGGATATGTTCCGAAATCCAGATCCAGGAGTGTTCCCTGTGCACCTTCGAACAATACCTTCTTACCGCACTTAATAGCCTCATATATCAAAACTGAGGTATCCTCTACAAAAGGTCTTATCTGTTCTGCATAATCCAGATATTTTGTTAACATTTCTTCATAGGAGTAACCTTCAAATTCAAATATCTTCTTAAGATATGCATTCTTGATTTCAAGATTTGCCTTGAGCTTTGCTGCAAATACATCCTTCTTCAGAAGGTCGCAAACCCTGATCCCAACTCTCTCTGTTTTGTCCATATAGCAAGGACCTATACCCTTTTTGGTTGTACCCAGGTCATTGCTTCCCCTTTTGAGCTCTGAAAGCTCATCGATTTTTTTATGATATGGGAAGATTACGTGCGCCCTATCGCTTATCCTTAGATTTGAGGTTTTTATTCCCCTCTGCTCCAGACCTCTGATCTCTCCGAGGAAAGCCTCGGGGTCAATAACGACTCCATTGCCTATTATGCAAATTTTATCCTGATAAAGTATCCCGGAAGGAATGAGCTGCAGTTTGTATGTTTCATTCTCAACCTTGACTGTATGGCCTGCATTGTTACCTCCCTGATACCTGACTACTACATCCGCCTTTTCTGCAAGGAAGTCTGTAAGTTTTCCCTTTCCTTCATCTCCCCATTGAGCCCCAACTATTACTAATGTCGACATATATAACACCTCTTCAATTATTTTTCTTTTTGTTATTTCTGGCTTCCATACTTTTCTCCAAGCAGCCTTGCTACGTATACACCGCTTGCCGAAGCCTGGGACAGCGAGTGTGTCACTCCAGAACTGTCACCAAGTATATATAAGCCCTTTACTGATGTTTCAAGATTGTTGTCTACCTCTACCTGGGAATTGTAGAACTTGACCTCAACTCCGTAAAGTAGAGTATCCTCGTTTGCAGTTCCCGGTGCTATCTTATCAAGTGCATAAATCATTTCAATGATATCGTCAAGCTGGCGTTTTGGTATCACAAGGCTCAAATCTCCGGCAGTTGCGTTCAGGGTCGGTATGAGGAAGCTCTTCTCCATCCTTCTTTCGCTGGATCTGCGGCCTTTTACCAGATCTCCGAAGCGCTGGACCAGCACTCCTCCACCAAGCATATTGCTCAGCCTTGCTATGGATTCACCATACTCATTACTGTTCTTGAAGGGTTCGGTGAACTTATTGGAGACCAGCAGCGCAAAATTGGTATTATCGGTATGGTATTTGGGATCAGAATAACTGTGCCCGTTTACTGTTACTATCCCATTGGTGTTTTCTGTAACGACCTCTCCATGAGGGTTCATACAGAAGGTCCTTACCAAGTCATTGTATTTCTTTGTCCTGTATACTATCTTGCTTTCATAGACCTGGCTCGTTATATGTTCGAATATTGAAGCCGGAAGCTCAACACGGACTCCTATGTCGACCCTGTTGCTCTCGGTACTTATGCCCAGCTTTCCGCATATCTTGGATATCCATTTGGAACCGGAACGTCCTGTGGCCAGTATCAGCTGGCTGCAGGTATATTCCCCTTTGTCAGTAATAACAGAAAACTCATTCTCCCGCTTCTCTATGCCTGTGACTTCGGTATTAAATATTATATCTGTCTTATCCTTCAAATACTCATACAGATTATTGAGTATTACCTGATTTCTGTCTGTGCCCAGATGACGTACCTTTGCATCCAGCAAGTGAAGGTCATGTCTCAGGGCTTTTGTTCTCAGGTCGTTGTCCTCCGTTGAATAAAGCCTTGCTTCAGCCCCACCCATCTTGCAATTGATCTCATCTACATAGTACATAAGGTCGAGAGCCTGCTTCCTGCCTACATATCTGTACAGCTCTCCTCCGAAATTGTTTGTAATGTTATATTTTCCGTCAGACATCCCTCCTGCTCCGCCAAACCCATTCATAATACTACATTTTGGGCAGTGTATACAGGACTTTATCTTTACATTATCTATAGGGCAGATCCTTTTTTTGAGCTCGTCGCCCTTTTCCAGCATCGCCACCTTGATTCCGGTATTGAATTGCATCAGCTCGTAAGCGGCAAAAATCCCACTTGCACCCGCACCTACTATTACAACATCGTATTTCATTTGAAAACGACCTCCATCCATAAAAGGAAAAAACATTTAATTTTTCCAAAACTCACACTTATCCACATTTTATCCTAACAGAATAAAATTTTTATGTCAATACAACACCACTTTATAACAAGATTTCAATGAGAGTTTTACACACTTGCAATAACCTATATAATTTGCGGCGAATAAACGCTAATGTAAATTTGTTTCGTCACAAAGAAAACCAAGGTAACACAAATCTGTTTCAGCGATGCTTAAGCAGATTTTGTATAGCCAAAACAGTCGCATCATTATTATATGGAGTTTGCAAAATAAAATTATCTCGACATATTTTTGCATATTTCTGAATATTCTGATTCACACTATCCACATTATCCACAGAGATATGCACATATGTTCGACTCGCTATTTGAAACCAAATATAACAACATATATGCAAGTATGCATATATATTAAAAAGACTTTATGTTAATAGCCTGATTGTGTTATGCACAATATACACAGGTTATCCACAGGAACCCTCTATGGATAATGTGGAAAAAACATGGAGCCCTCTACAAAATACTGAGAAAGCTCCAACTTAGCAACGAAATTGTTGAAATTATGTAAATTAGTTTGTCGGTGTGTACTTTTCCTTATTCACAAACTTTGTAAACTGTCCGAGCCATACAAGCTCCACTGTTCCCGTAGGGCCGTTCCTCTGCTTGGCAATGATGACCTCGCCTATATTCTTCTTCTCTGAATCCGGATGATAATACTCATCCCTATACAGGAACATTACAACGTCGGCGTCCTGCTCTATAGCTCCTGATTCTCTCAGGTCGGACAGGATAGGCCTGTGATCCGCTCTCATCTCAGGTGCACGGGAAAGCTGGGAAAGCGCGACAACCGGCACATTGATCTCCCTGGCAAGTGCTTTAAGGGATCTTGATATTTCGGATATCTCCTGCTGTCTGCTCTCAGTGCTTCCTTTGCCCTGCATAAGCTGCAGATAGTCTATTACTATCAGTCCAAGGTTGTGCTCCAGCTTCAGCCTTCGGCATTTCGCCCTCATCTCGGTAATGGATATTGCGGGAGTATCGTCTATAAATATGGGTGCCTCTGCCAAAGGCCCCATCGATCTTGCAAGCTTGACCCATTCATCCTCATTGATATCTCCTATCCTGAGCCTGTGGGCGTCAATCAGCGCCTCAGAGCACAGCAGCCTTTGAGTAAGCTGCTCCTTGGACATTTCAAGGCTGAATATGGCCGTGGTGACCTTGTCCCTCACCGCGGCATACTGAACTATATTCATCATAAAGGAGGACTTTCCCATGGAAGGTCTTGCAGCCACCAGCACAAGGTCAGACCTCTGTAAGCCGGACAGCTTCTCATCCAAATCGGCGAAGCCTGTGGATACTCCCGTTATCCTTCCTTTGTTTAGATATAGCTCCTCGATCTTGTCAAAATTTACGCTCAATATGTTCTTTACATGTGTAAAGCCCTGTGTGGACCTGTTCAAGGATATGTTGAATATGCCCTTTTCCGCATCGTCAATTATCTCGCCTATGTCGTCGGACGCCTGATAGCTCTTGGAGATAATATCGTTGGAGGTTCTTATGAGCCTTCTGAGCAGTGATTTTTCCTCTATTATCTTGGCATAATATTTCACATTGTGTGTAGTCGGGACTGCATCCATCAGGTTGGTCAGGAAGGTTATCCCGCCCACTGCATCAAGGGTTTTCCTCGTTTTAAGCTTTTCGGTAAGAGTGATGAGGTCTACCGGCTCATTCCTGTTATAGATGTCCACTATTGCCTCGAATATTTCCTTGTGTGCTTCTCTGTAAAAATCCTCACCGCTGATAAGCTCTGTAGCAGTAGAGATCGCTTCCTTGTCCAGGAGCATGGCTCCCAGGACAGACTGTTCTGCCTCCACACTGTTCGGCGGTATTCTCTGTATCATATCGGACAAACTCATCAACTCCTATACACGGTATCAGGTATTTCTATCGGGTCAAGATCCTTCGCTAGCGCTCAGGATGACATTTAATTAATGCACAAATTACCAGCATCCCAACTTGTCATTCTGAACGTAGTGAAGAATCTTATACTGTATCAGTTAATCCTGCCATAAAATCTATCACTTCTTGAATATTGCCTGCAGCAATGATGTTTATTCCTTCAATTGCCTTGGCTTCGTCCAGGTTTTCCTCGGGAATTATGACATTGGTGAAGCCGGCTCTCCTGGCTCCAAGTATTTTTTCCACAACACCACCGACACCTTTTACGCCGCCCCGAAGAGATATTTCCCCGGTTATACAGGTATCCTGCCTTATGGGTTTGTCCATCACAGCAGAATATATGAGACAGGTTATTGCAGCTCCGGCTGAAGGTCCGTCCACCTTACCCCCTCCGATGCAATTCACATGTATGTCGAAGCTGTTCATATTCTTACCGGTTATTTTCCTTACAACAGAGAGTGCATTGAAAAGTGAATCCTTGGTCATGCTGCCGGCTGTCTCATTAAACCTGACACTGCCCGCTTCATCTTTTCTTTCAAAACAAACTGCTTCCAGCTCTATGACATTGCCGATAAAGCCATTTACTCCGAGACCATTTATACGACCGGCCGCTTTTCTGCTTTCAGCCTTTTTCCTGTTGACAGGTATATATCTTCCTTTATTCAGAACTTCCTTTATACAATCAACGGTTATTTCTAACCCGTCTTCTTTTCCGCAGTCAACCACAAGGCTGCTGTAGCAATCGGCCATGATGCCCACGGCTTTTCTTGCCTCATAGGTATAGCAGCTTATCAGCTGGGCGCCCTCGGCGCTTATTTCCGTCCCCAGCTTTTTCGCAGCGCTCATAGTGATCTCACATATGTCTTTGTCGCTCAACGGGTTGAAAAACACTTCTGCACAACGTGACCTAAGCGCCGGATTAAGCTCCTCCGGCGATCTGGTGGTTGCCCCTATCAGAACGAAATCTGCAGGAGCCCCCTCTTCAAAAAGCATCCTTATATAGCGGGGTATGTTTTCATTGTTGATATCGTAGTAGGACGAATCAAACCTGACCTTTTTATCCTCAAGGACCTTAAGCAGCTTGTTCTGGAACATCACATCCAGCTCGCCAATTTCATCTATAAACAGTACTCCTCCGTGGGCTTCGGTAACAAGGCCCGGTTTGGGCTCCGGTACGCCCATTTCAGCAAGCTCCTTGTTTGCTCCCTGGAAAATAGGATCATGGACCGAACCCAGAAGTGGATTGACTGATTCCTTGGGATCCCATCGGAGGGTGGTTGCGTCCACTTCAACAAATTTAGCATCCTTGCCGAAGGGAGTATGCTTCCGAGCCTTTGCTATCTCCAGCGCCAACCTTGCAGCAGTAGTCTTTCCTACCCCCGGAGGGCCGTATAGTATCACATGCTGGGGAAAGGGTGATGCAAGCTTGGAAATAAGTGAAGCAACAGCATTCTGCTGTCCTATGATCTCCTCCTGCTTCCTTGGCCTCATCACATCCAGGATCGACTTTGAAAGTCTTACCTGCTTCATACGTTCCAAATTTGCATATTTCCTGAGGGTGGAGGCATTCTCAAGTCCTGTGTGCTTCTTTATCACCTGAAGCTTCATCTCATTCAGGTATTCCTTCTCCCTTGTCTCCATACGTTTTACTACTTCACGCTTTATACCGTCTTCAATATATCTTTTGGCGGCAGCATCCGAAAGCTTGTCCTTGATATCTTCGATCAGGCGCTCCAGCTTGACGCCTTCAAATTCTTCTGTTTTCTGGCTTCCTGACACTATTTCGTGCAAAAGGTATACCTTCTGCATATTATCAGTAACATTGTCCAGCTTCTTTGTCTTCTCGCTGGAGTAGAGCTTTTTCGTAAAATCTACAAGTACGTCAATTGATACATCATTGCTGCGTATACTGCTATGATTATGACCCACCACTACGACCCCTTTTCTATACTATTGTTCAACGACCTTGACGCTTATTTTTGTAGAAACCTCCGGATACACCTTGATTTCAACCTGATAGGTACCCAATGCCTTAATGGCATCATGAAGCACTATCTTTTTCTTATCCACTTCTATTTTATGCTGAGCTTTTATTGCTTCAGCCACATCCTTACCTGTTATTGACCCAAACAGCTTACCATTTTCCCCGGCTTTTGTCCTGAAAAGCACCTCCAGCTTTGAGAGCTTATCAGCCAACTCCTTGGCGGCGCTCAGCTCCTTTTCCTTCCTGTTCTTTTCAGCAGCCTTCTTATCCTCTATTTCCTTCAATCTGCCTGTAGTTGCCTCAACGGCCAGCTTCCTCGGAAAAAGGAAGTTCCTTGCATATCCGTCGCTGGCATTGACCAGCTCTCCCTTTTTTCCCAAATCCTTAACATCCTGTAAAAGTACTACCTTCATTATCTTTCACCTTCCTTAAGATATTCCTCTATTGCCTTTTTCAATAATCCTATTGCACTGTCCATGGTAAGTCCCGTAAGCTGTGCACCGGCCACCGTCAGATGTCCTCCGCCTCCAAGCTTTTCAAGCACTACCTGTACATTTATATCTCCAAGGGATCTTCCGCTTATGAAAATGTCATCTTCAATGTTAGACAGAACAAAGGAAGCATTTATTCCCTTGATATTAAGCAGTTCATCTGCTGCCTGGGCAGCAACCAATGCAGGGTTCTGAGCATTCTCCGGTATTATGGAGATGGCTATGTTGTTCTTGTACATCTGTGCCGCCTTAACGACTTCAGCCCTTGTCAGGAAGGTTGACATATCATCCTGGAAAAGCTGTCTTGTCAAGGTGGTGTCCGCTCCCATCTTCCTTAGGTATGAGGCAGCCTCAAAGGTCCTCACACCCGTCTGGAAGGAAAAGTTCTTTGTATCTATGAAAATACCTGCCAACAACGCTTCGGCCTCGATCTGTTTGATCTTGGGTTTTTCAAACATATACTGCAGCAGCTCTGTAACCAGCTCGCTTGTTGAGGATGCATAAGGTTCTATGTAGGTTATGACCGCATCTTCAATGAATTCGGTACCTCTCCTGTGATGGTCTATAATGGCAATTTTTTCAGCCTTGTCTACAAGCTGTTTTTGCTCTGTAAAGGCAGGCCTATGAACGTCCACCACTACCAGCAGCGTATTCTTTCCGCATTTTGGAAGGGCATCCTGGGGACTGATGAATACATTCTCATATTCCTCGTCCTCCTGCAGCTCAGCCCAGAGATTGGCTATTCCTGCGTTTACCTTGTTTATAACAATGTTGACCTCTTTGTTGAGTCCTCTGCAGCACCTGTATATTCCAAGTGCGGACCCCAGACAGTCAAGATCAGGCATTTCATGGCCCATTATAAGGACATCCTCAGACTGTTCAATAAGCTGCTTCAATGCATAGGCTATTACTCTGGCCTTTACTCTTGTGCGTTTTTCCACAGCCTTTGTCTTCCCGCCGTAGAAGGATAGCTTTTCATTGTCCTTCACTACGGCCTGGTCACCGCCTCTGCCCAACGCAATATCCATGGCACTGAGGCTGAACTTGTGCAGCTCCGAATGGTTCTTCCCGTTTACACCAACACCAATGCTCAGTGTAATAGGTATCCTGTTGCCGGAATTTATCTCCCTGATGCTGTCAAGTATGTCGAACCGCTTCTCCTCAATGGATGCCAGCTGCTTATTGTTGAAATGCAGCATGTATTCACCGTTGGAGTATTTATATAGGGACGCATTGTTAAGTGCGGCCCAGGCATTTATCCTTTTGTCTACTTCTGCAATAAGGGCGGGCTTTGACGCCTCCTCAGTCTCCTTCAGCACTTCTTCCAAATTATCCACCTGAAGCAATGCAGCGACTGACTTCTCGTCGTTGTACCTGTTCTTAAGTGAGATGAAGTCGGTCTTGTCAACAAGGTACATTATTATAGTATTCTTTTCCTCACCGTTCTCATTTATGTTGATCAGGTTGCAGTATATATCGTAGTACCTGTCCTTGATGTTGATATTCTTGAATTCGTCCATTCCATTCTTCAGTATCCTGCCGATATCAACTCCGCTCAAATATGAAGAAAGCTTCTTGTCCAGGATGTACTCTCCCTGGAATATGTTTGAAAAGAGCATGTTGTACCAGTTGATAATTCCCTGGTCATCAATAATTACCAGGGGAAAGGGCAGGTTCAGAATAGCGTTCTTTGTCGCAGTATCCACATTTTCCGAGAGGTTTTCAATGTATAGCCTCAGCTCTTCCTTCTTCTTGTTGGCAGCCTGCAGATTGTGGTATACCAGATAACCCAGCAGCAATGCTCCAAGTACACCCAGCACAAAATTGTAATAGCCTACTATTACTACTGCTATGGCAATTATCCATAGTGATATGCTGACATCAGGTCCCCAAATGCTAGAAAACTTGCGCATTTATTGTACACCCCCAATGCGTTTTTCTGTCCCCAGTTTTCTGAAGTTGAATGCCATATCAAATATTCCGACATAAGCTATAAGCTGCATGAAAACCAATAGGAGGAAACAAACGATGGCAATCTTCAAAGCTTTGGGAATACCATGCCTTTCACTGTAGCTTTCTGCGTAGTACATTACAACAGAAAAACCCAATACAGTAAAAATCAGCATCATTACTGTCGACAAATTCATTGCAATGACAGTAAAAGCGGGTATGCTCATATATGCTCCTGCTACTGTTGCAATTATAAGTCCAAACAATGCATAGGAATATGGAGCTTTCAGCCTCCACAGTGTAAATTTCTCCAAGTCAGGTATCTGATAACCGATCCTTTTGAGTATCAGCTTGGTAAGTTTATAGTCAATAAGGGCTGAAAACAATCCTGATAAAAGGATCGCAGAAGGGAATATCAACTTGATTGACTCCACTGTCTGCTTGAAAAGCTCGCTTATACGCTGCATTTCGGTATCTGGGATTCCCAGCTTGGTATATATGTCCATAGCGACATCCATCTGCCCGTTCATTGCAGCGTCAAACTGTGCTATGAAACTTGCCAGGTCTATCCCCGAAACCTTGAGTGAGATAAGGAATTCTCCGACCATGGTAATCGCAAGTACAATACCGCAAATCACTATAATGACGTAAGGATTCATCCTTCTATTGATCATATATCCCATAAGGATACCGGGAAGTCCAAAGCCTACAAGCAAGCCAACACCCACTAACGGGTGTGTGAGCAGCGAAACTATGAGTCCTGCCGACATGGCTGACAATATGCTTGCCTTGAGCCCGTTCCTGTAGCCTACTATTATTACCGGTACAGGCCAGACCATTGCTATTATTCCAAGATATTGGGTATAGTAATATATTATTCCCAATACAGTAGTAATTCCTGCAAAAATCGCACCCTCTACCAGTGCCTTTGTTTTCATTCTCTCCATGTGCGCACCTAGCTCTTCTTCTTGTTCAGGTATTCACCCAAATCAGACAGATCCCCGTACCATTTTTCCGTCTCGTGATCCTCTAACATTCCTATCCTTATTTTCTCCTTGATCCTTGAATCGATAAGGCTGTAGGATATACCGAGTCTTTTACCGAGCAGATATGTAACCAGCACTATATTTGCAAGTATGTCCTGTATGACATCCTGCCCTGCTTTCGTACCCTTGAGTAGTATCTGATATAGTGATGCAACTGCTGTCAACAGCTCGCTTTTCAGAAACTCTATAACTCTGATATTCTTTGTAATATCTGTTTCCTGATTCAACAAGTCAATCCCCCCATAATGTTGTTCGTATTCACCATGTTACTTGTATTATATTCCTTATTTTCTGAAAATTTAGTCAAAGCCTGCTAGTCAAGCTTATTTAATATTACCACAATTAGTTAATGTAAACAAGAAATCAAAATGCCATACAAGCATTGGTATAACTGGTTCCATTGACCATTAAGATCTTCATCCTGTTTGCTTTTATCCAGTTTTAATATTCGACAAAGTTTTTCTTTTACCTTCCCCAAAAACCCTTTTAAATATTGGAATAAGCGGATTTAGCTAACATTATTACCTTAATACTTAACTATGAAACATCATCAACTTGCTCCATTTTCAAAAATAAAAAACCCGGGGGATTTTTCCTCCGGGTCTCTACACCAAATTGTTTGCGGCGAACATACAATAATATAGATTATTTCGCCGCAGAGAAAATCTAGTCTTCTTTTTGTATTGACTATCCATTTGTAGACACTGTTTTTGTTGTTTCAAAGTTCCTCTACAATCTGATTTCCACTTTTTCCTCCTTCTATGGACATCCTTGCAATTTGCTCCAGTTGTTCCAGATTGTATCGTCCTGCGACATAAAAACAGCCCTTTTCTAAGTAGTATATTTGCTACTCTTGACTCTTCTTTTTCAGGGGTAGTCCACCTTAATGCAGATATTAAGTCAGAATACTGCAGTTTAGTCCAAAAGGATTAGAAAGATATTCTAAACTGGGGCGGTTCAAAAGAACCGCCCCCTAACACTTAAAGACCTAAAAGTTTTACAGGATTATCCCTGATAATGGTCTTAATTTCATCTTCAGTAAGTCCTAAGCCCATCATGGCATCGGCCCAAAGCTTGAAGCCTTCTACCGGATGTGGACGGCCTACCTGGCCCATATCTGAGCCTACCATAGACATCTCTATGCCAGCGTATTTAATCATACCAAATATGTCTTCATAGGTTTGCTTATTGGAATGAACCAAAGTTATGCTATGTTCCAGATAGAATCCAGACTTTGCATAATCCTTCATGTCATCTACCGTTGCACCCAGCAGATGTTCAGGGTGGTTAATCATGATACGTTTCACACCCTGTCCAACAGCCTCATCCAAAAGTAGGTCCACTTCCTCTTTGGATAAATGGCCGGAAGCTAAGACAATATCTGCATCAGCAATCAATTTGCAAATTGATTTGATTTCAGGAATCAGCCTGCCATTATCATCCAAGATAGTAATGCCAGGATCCCCAAACAGCTTGTTCTTGGGATTAGGCATAGACTTTTTAGCAGCTTCCGAAAGCTTTGCATGTTTTTCGTGATGATTCTTTGCTGAAAGGGTAGGCATCCAAATGATCTTTGCACCATATTTAATCGCTGCATCTACTGTATAAGGGTTTACCCCCCCTGCAGCGTTATTTAAGACCAGACCGCCCAAAATATTAAAAGCCTTATCCTTCACTACATAATTCTGGATATATTTTGCTATTTCTGCTGTAGAGCAATGCTGATCCTTGATAATTATAGCCCGCATCTGTGCATCCATAGCTTCCTGGCAAGCCTCAATATGATTCAGGGAGCGAGGTACTAAACCATAACCGCTATGAATATGCGTATCCACTGCACCTACTAACAATTGGCTTATTTTTTTATCATCCATATTATTTAACTCCTTTATTTACTGGAAACAACGCTCTTCATTGCTTAACCTTCCGTATCATCAACAATGCTAAGGCCTTTGTCTCTCGACTTACTATATAAACTATAGCTGATAATCAATGTGATAATTGACAAAATACCAATACAAATTGGCCTTTGGAAAAAAATCATCAAGCTGCCTCTGGACATTGTCAGAGACTGTGAAAGTGCTTGCTCAATCTGATCGCCTAAAACAAAGGTCAAGACAGCGGGCGCCATTGGAATATTTAGTTTCTTCATAAAGAAACCAATAACCCCAAAGGTCATCATAATACCAACATCCCAAACCCTATTATTTATACTGTAGGCGCCAATTACGCAAAATATTGTTATCATAGGATAAAGAACCTTATAAGGAATATAGGCAACCTTAGCCCAGAACCTGGCTAAAGGAAGATTCATAATCAACAGCATGAAATTTCCGATATACAAACTGGCAATAATTGCCCATACAAACTTTGGATCACTTTGGAATAGTCTAGGTCCCGGAGTCAGACCATGCAACATAAAGGCCCCAAAAAGAATTGCAATAGTAGGTGAGCTGGGAATACCCAACGTAAATAAGGGAATAACAGCAGCTCCCGCATGGGCATTATTAGCAGTTTCAGGACCAGCTACACCTTCAATAGCACCTTTGCCAAAGCGCTCGGGATCTTTTGCCACCTTTTTCTCAATTGTATAAGACGCTATTGTAGAAATTACTGCTGTAGCCCCTGGAATAATGCCAATTAAGAAACCAATTAAAGTGCCACGACCGATTGAGGCAAAGGTTGGTTTCCATTCATTTTTCTCCGGCAGCAGCTTCTTAACTTCCGCTGGCGCAGAAAGAGCAGTAGCCGGTTCGTTCAGCGAAGTTAAGATCTCTGATATACCAAACAGCCCCATTACAAATGGAACCAAATCTACACCGTTTAGTAAATTCAGTACACCAAAATCAAAACGCACCTCACCTGTCACCACATCCAAACCAATAATTGAAACCAAAAATCCGAAAAATGCAGCGATTAAACCTTTTATCATGGACTTTCCCAATAATCCCACCAGCATGCTTAAGCCAAGAATCAGTAGGCAGAAAAATTCCGGTGGCCCAAAACTTAAGGCTACCTTAGAGATCGATGGTGCTATAAAGGTTAGAGCCAAAACAGCTGCAGTGCCTCCTACAAAGGAACCTATAGCAGCTACGCCTAAAGCTGTACCAGCCCGTCCCTGTTTGGCCATCTCATAACCATCAATACAGGTAATTACAGAAGCGGCTTCTCCAGGCGTATTAATTAAAACTGAAGTTATTGTACCACCATACATAGCACCGTAATAAATACCGGATAACATGATAATTGCAGAAACCGGATCCATACCAAAAGTAATTGGAATCAGCATTGCAGTTCCGGCTGTTGGGCCTAAGCCCGGCATAACACCAATTAACATGCCTACGGTAACCCCACTAAAGCAATAGAGCAGATTCCAACCCATAGACGCTGTTTTAAACCCTTCAAACAATAATCCTAATATTTCCATTCTACGTCTCCCTTCTAAAATCCAAATGAATTAATAGGGAAGGGTAATTTAAGCCAGTAGCAGAACACTACAAATAACAGTACTGCGGTTATAACTGCAGTAATTAAGCTTGTATACCATTTTAATTCCAGACGGAAAATCATGAACAACATCGCAGCACTGGCAATTGTAAAGCCTGCTGTTGTCAATAGTATAGAAAATATAATTAAAGCAAGAAAAAGATTAACTATTTTCTTTAAGCCTTTCTTGTCATCCACAATCCTAGTGTTTCCAGGCATTTTTAGAGCCTTAGCAATATAGATAACTACACATATAATCATGAAACCACTGATCCAGCGAGGTAAAAAGCCCGGTCCCGGAGCAGTACCTAACATGTAATCATATCCAAGCGATGTGATAAAAAAGATTAAAGAAAATAATAATATGACGATACCCGCCCAAAATTCCGGTTTTTTTCTAAACATCAATATACCTCCAGGCTGATTCTTGTCTTGTTATTATTGGCTTTGAACCGGGGAGTAGCATATAGTCTACACTCCTCCCCGATTTTATTTAACCTTGATTAAAGTACAACTAATCAATTAACCCAATTGACCTAAGAACAGTCTCATTTGACTTAAATTCATCTTCAATAATCTTCCCATAGGTAACAGCATCTGCATAACTGGGGGTATAGCCCATAGATTCAAAGAACTCAACCACTTCAGGGTCTTCCAGAGTTTTTTTGTATGCTTCACTGATAATTTGTATTACTTCATCAGGGGTATCCTTCGGAGCAAATAAACCAGTCCAGGCAACAGTCTCAAAGTCTATACCTTTGGATTTAGGCGTTATGGCATTCGGATACATATTGGTTTCAACAGTAGTATATATAACTTTTACATCTCCTGAATCCACATAAGTCTTAGCATCTGTTGCCAGTAAAGCTGCACCATCAACGTGACCACCTATGAGTGCTGTTATCGCAGGAGCAGCTCCGTCAAACGGAACACAAGTCATTTCTAAACCAGCTGCCTTATTAACTCCTTCAGCAGCAACGTGGGCAAAAGTACCTTTGCCAATCGTTCCATAGGTAAATTTCCCGGGATTTGCTTTTATATAGTCTAACCATTCCTCAAATGTGTTCCAAGGAGCATCAGCTTTAACAACCATAATATTTGGTACAGCAGTTAACCCTGCAATCGGTTTAACATCGGAATATGTATAGGTAGCTTTGCCGAAATGCGGCTGAAAGGTAAGAACTCCATTTACAGCCTGTTCAATAATATAGCCATCTGCTTTAGCACCGATCAATTCTGTAGTTCCAATAACACCTGCTCCTCCAGGCTTGTTTTCAACAACTACTGTTTGATTGTTCGGTAAGTATTTGCTTACTTTTTCTGCTAATTTACGAGCTAGAATATCACTACCGCCGCCTGCAGAGTAAGGCATGATCACTCGGATTGCTTTGGTAGGAAAATCAATCTTTTTTTCTTCCGACGGTTGATTTTGCTGAACATCAGAAGCAGTTTGTCCACTACAGCCGGTTGCCAATACCATCGTTGTCACCAAAATTAAACTAAGGATTGTAAACAGAGTTTTATTCTTCATATTTTACCTCTCCTTTTTATTATACTTTTGATATACCTCTGATTAGATACAGACTTTTTACTTTAGCTTGTCCAAAACATCCTTATTCACCAGGTAGTCCGCTTCTTTCCCTTCTAATACCTTAATAAGCTGCTCTACCGCACCTATTGCCATCTTAACTTTACCATTCATTGTTAGAGACGATGAATGAGGTGTTACAATCACGTTGTTCATCTTGAATAACGGATTATCTGCTGATGGAGGTTCTTGCTCAAATACATCCAGTCCTGCCCCTGCAATAACTTTATCCTCCAATGCTTTGATTAATGCAGCTTCATCTACAACCTCGCCTCTTGAGCAATTAATCAAATATGCGCTGGGCTTCATAAGCGCCAATTCCTTATCTCCAATCATGTGCCGCGTGACCGGCGTAAGAGGGGTATGCAGGGAAACAAAGTCTGACACTGCCAGCAGTTCTTCTAAAGTACCTAGCATTGTTACACCCATTTTTTCTGCAGCCTCAGGCTTCATATAAGGATCAAATGCAACAACCTTCATACTTAGCCCTAAACAACGCTTTGCTACCTCCTGCCCAATCCGCCCCAGGCCTGCCAACCCAAGAACCTTTCCTTCCATATCGTCAGGCATATATTTATCTTTAATTCCATAATTCCCTTCTCTAAGGGCAGAATCTGCAATAAATAGCTTCTTTGCCAAAACTATGGCCATCATGACCACATGCTCTGCTACTGATACTGTTGCAGCATTTGGTGTATTAACCACCATAATACCACGCTCTGTAGCGGCTTTCAAATCAATCAGCTCCACCCCAATCCCATGGCGGGCGATGACCTTTAGATTTGGGGCTTTTTCTATTAACTCCCGATTAAATATATTGTATCGAACAATAACACCTTCTACCTTGTCATCTAGTAAGGATGACAGAGTCTCAACTTTATCATTAGGTGCCAATATCACTTCTTCTATTGCTTCTTCCAAGAGATTCATGCCTTTTTCATGAATAGGCTGTGTTACAAGTACTTTAGTTTTAATTTTCATATAGCTCACCTGCACATGTCTACAATTGTTCTAAATTCATCTTCATTCAGCAAACCTTTTTTCTCAGCGCCTTTAGCCTTAACCATCTGCAAAATCTCATGAATGGCCTCTTCTTTTACATCAATTTTCAATTGATCCAGGAAATACTCAACGGAGGCTTTACCGCTCTTCTTTCCTAAAACTATGTCCCCGGTTCGATTAAAGCAGCTGGGATCTGTAGCAAACATAGCAAGAGGCTGCTTCATTACCAAGTCAACACCTATACCGGATTCTCTTGTATAGTTCCGTTTACCGGCTACAGGTTTATTGAGAGCCATCGGAACACCAGAAATTTCTTCCACCAACTGACATAAGGAGACTATCTTGTCCAGTTTGTAGTTATTTTCTAGTCCCATAAGAATTTTCATGCTTACCATCAGTTCTTCTGCAGCTGCATTACCTGTTCTCTCACCTAAACCATTGACACAGGAGTGTATAACTTCTGCCCCAGCAGCGACACCAGCCAATTCAGTTGCCACTGCCATGCCAAAGTCATTGTGAGTATGAACCTCCACAGGTAAACCATTTGTTAGTTTCTTCATTTTTCTAACGAGATATGCAATAGTCTGCGGCATTGCACAGCCCATAGTATCAACTACACCTACAGAATCCGGAGGTGAGTTTTTCATGATCCCCTTCATCAGATTGCTCAAGTCATCCTCACGTGAACGGGTAGTGTCATAAGGGAAATATACGGTATACAGTCCTTGACTTTTGGCATAATTAATGCAATCCATACTTTTCTCAAGAACTTTTTCCCAGGTCCAATTAAACTGATATTTCAGCTTCGGATATCCGATAGGCACTTCAATTACTACGCCATGGACACCGCAGTCAACTGCCATATCTATATCTTCCCTCATTGCTCTGGCAAATGTGAATATCTTCGATTTAAGATTCTTCTTGCAAATAGCTTTG
Organism: uncultured Clostridiaceae bacterium; assembly: GCA_964574195.1. Classification (GTDB taxonomy): domain Bacteria; phylum Bacillota; class Clostridia; order Lutisporales; family Lutisporaceae; genus BRH-c25. The sequence continues at coordinate 17,319 of CAZNMO010000073.1, forward strand.
ATTGCTTCATAATCAGCCTTGGATACAGCCGGCATGCCTGCTTCAATTCTTTCGATACCAACCTCGTCCAGCTTTTCTGCAATCTTTATTTTATCATCAACAGAAAATACTACGCCAGGTGTTTGCTCCCCATCCCGTAAAGTAGCATCATGTATCTCCACCTTAGGAGGTACTTGAATAGTATTTCTTACTTCAGGATAATCATTATAGGGGCTCGCCCACCAGCAATTTTCCTTATAGTAGTTGCTAGTCATTCCCTTTTTATCCTCCTTATACAATTAGATGGCCTTAATTGGATTCTTAATACGTCCAATACCTTCAACCTCTGTCTCAATAACGCCGCCCCAGCCTCTTAAGTCGATCTTTTGGAAATTAATACCTTCTATAGGTCTCTGTACAGTACCCCAGGAAACAATATCACCAGGCTTGAAGGTATGGGCATCGGACAGATAGCTAACTAAGTGAGGAATCTTAAAGAACATGTCAGAGGTATTTCCTGTCTGTACCAGTCTGCCATTTACCCAGGCATTGATATTCAGGTTGTTTGGATCAGAAACCTCATCTGCTGTTACTAACCAAGGTCCCATAGGCGCAAAGGTATCGAAGCATTTGTAACGTCCGGCGTAGGTCAATCTCTTGTCCCCTTCAGGACGCTTGGACACTATCCATTCTTTAGTATCACGCAGTTCATGAGCAGTGATGTCATTATGTACTGTATATCCGTATACATAGCCTTGTGCTTCTTCTTCGGGAATGAATTTACCCTCTTTACCAATGATAAAAGCCATTTCCGCTTCAGAGCCTACGACTCCAATATTGGGGATCTCGATAGGATCAAAAGGACCAGTTACACAAGTAGGCACTTTGATAAAGTATAGTGGATGCGGAGCTTCAGGTTTATCTGCAATTTCAAACTTCTGCTTGTTGTTAATGGCAATGGAGAAAATCTTAGAGGGATTGGGAACAGGTGCCTCAAACTTAATATCTTCCTGGTTAAAAAGAATTTGTTCACCTTTGGTACCTGTTATGGAAGGATTTTTCACTAAGAATTCCACAGTCTCTCTGATCGCGTTGAGGCCTTCCTTACCACTCTCAATTAAACCTATCATGTTTGGAGGAGTTATTACATCTGCAAATTCCTGCGCCTTTGCCTTTCCTTCTGCTTTCAATACCGCAGCATATCCATAGTTTACATCTGCTACCATGTCATTGGGCATCAAAACACCAACACGGCCTTCTTTCCCTAACTTAAAACTACAAAGTTTCATGTTAGATTCCACCTTTCATTATTTATTTGCATTTATGATTAAGACATTCAATCAATTACCCCTTTGAGCTTTTTCATCTGAAACACTATATTTAAAGACTATTATCCCGTATATACATAATTCGTCTGAACGTCTTATCATCATACCTTTATACTACCACTGAATATTATTGAAGTCAACATATCTCAAAATATACTGCTAAAAATGTATTGCTAAAAATTAGAATTTTTTCAATTTTCCTATTGATTATTATCTCATTTCTTGTTATTCTCTAATTAATAGAAAACATCATACCTTTAGCCCTTTTCCTTTATTACTATAATAAGGAGTCCTTTATGAGTTCTTTAAAAAAGGTTAAAATTGTAGATTCCATTGTGGAAGAAATGCTTAACAAAATACGATCCGGTGAATTTAAGCCTGGTGAAAAAATCCCCTCCGAAAAAGTCTTCACCCAAGAGTTTGGCGTAAGCCGCACTTCTCTTCGTGAAGCTTTTAAACAGTTGGAGCTATTGGGTACTATTACAATTCGTCAAGGTGATGGCACCTATCTGAATGACAGTGCCCAAGACCAGTTGATCCAAAATGAAATTCGCACACTATTTACTGTGGGGAATATGAATATATCTGAATATTTGGAAGCCCGCAAAACTCTTGAGATTAAAGCTGCCGGACTGGCTGCCCAGAGAGCAACTGCAGTAGATGTGGAAAAACTCGGAAAAATCGTCAATGATTTTGAAAACAGCATAGATGATCCGGAGGTTTATAAGGAACTGGATTTTGAATTTCACCAATCAATTATTAATACTGCTAAGAATCGTTTTATCAGCCAGTTCTGGACTCTCCTAATCCCATTGATAAAAGAACAGCAAAGCCGTTCCAATTACATTACGGGAGTTACCAATAATTCAGTAATCAGTCACCGCGCACTTCTTGACGCAATCATCAGTAAAAAAAGTAAAGTTGCAGAAAGATGCATGGATGAACATTTGTCTATGATACCAGGACGTCTATTAAGCGAAATCTCCCGCCGTGTTACAAGTCCAGAGAAAAATGAAGAGTAAGTATAGAAATAAAGAGGCTTTCATCGGTTTAGGATGAAAGCCTCTTTATTTCTATATTTATATTATTCTCCCCATGGACTCTTCATAAAAAAACACTCTTTTTCTACTTTCTTAATTCCACCCTCAAGCAATTATCAAAAAATAAGTCTTATCATTAATATATGGTTAAGTTTCATAAACTTATAGTGCAAAAACATAAAAAAAGTGCCTGAAATAAAATTCAGGCGCTTTCTGTTTATATTTAATCTGTTGTAAAAGGTAAGAAAGCTATGTTTCTTGCTCTCTTAATTGCAACTGTAAGCTGTCTCTGATGCTTTGCGCAATTTCCGGAAATTCTTCTCGGAATTATCTTGCCTCTTTCAGAGATGAATCTTCTCAGCTTGTTTACGTCTTTGTAATCTATATGTTCAACTTTATCAATACAAAAGTTACAAACCTTTTTCTTCGGCTTTCTCATTTTTCCGCCGCCGCCGGTTCTTTCACCGCCACCACGTCTGTTATTCAATGTTTTCCCTCCTTCTGTTAAAATGGAAGATCGTCCTCTTCATCTGCAGGATGGAAATCACCGTAATCTCCGGCTCCTCCCGAATTTCCCTGCTCTCTTCCTTCAGTTCCCCTGTCAAGGAAGTCAACCTCATCTGCTATTACTTCAGTAGCATAGTGCCTCTTGCCCTCCTGGTCATCCCAGCTTCTTGTCTGAAGCCTGCCGGAAACAGCAACAAGCCTGCCCTTGCGTATGAATTTTCCACAGTTCTCAGCTGATTTGCCGAAAACCACTATCGGAATAAAATCCGCAGACGGCTGTCCATCCCTTTTAAAGGTTCTGTCAACTGCAATAGAGAATTTAGCAATGGGTGTTTGATTATCTGCTGCATATCTTACTTCAGGATCCTTGGTTAATCTGCCCACAAGAGCGACTCTGTTCAACATAATCACACCGCCTAATTACTCTTCTATTCTGATTATCATGTGTCTAAGAATGTCTTCTGTGATACCGAATACTCTGTCCAGCTCCTTTGGAACAACCTGAGCTGCCTTATATTTCATATACACATAGTAACCTTCTCCGATATCGTCTATTAGATAAGCAAGCTTTCTTTTGCCCCATTCATCAATAGTTTCGATTTCGCCGTTTGTTTCAACAATAGCCTTGAATTTTTCTTCAAGAGCCTTTATTCCTTCTTCATCAACGGTTGGTCTAACTATGTATATAGTTTCATACCTGTTCATTAAATTCACCTCCTCCCCACGGACTGACGGCCCTATCTAAGTATGATAGAGCGAGGATATTTACGCAATTATAAATTATAACACTCT
>CAZNMO010000074.1:0-3782 GCA_964574195.1 uncultured Clostridiaceae bacterium
GGTTGACAACATGCAGTCGATCATATTGAACGGTAATAAAATGACAAGCCGGGAAGCCGCCCATGAGTATATAAGCAGAAAGCTGGATTTTCCGGCATATTACGGAGGCAACCTTGATGCCCTGTGGGATATGCTGAGCACAATAAGCTATCCGCTGCATATAAGCATTATTAACGCAGAAAAGCTCCATGAGTACCTGGGGGAATATGCCGACTCCCTTATAAATGTTTTTGTGGAAGCAGGAGAGGGAAATAAAAACCTTAGCTTTGAGATAAGCTAAGGTTTTTTTACTCTTATTTCAGTATGTCCCCCACTCCGTCCAGTATGTATGTCGGCCTGTAGGCAAATTCTACAGGGGTATCTGCACAGCTTACTCCGCTCAATACCAGCACGGTATCTATCCCTGCTTCAATACCTGAGATTATATCGGTATCCATCCTGTCTCCGATTATTACCACATCTGATTCCTTGCAGCCCAGAAGCTTCATACCGGTCCTCATCATAAGAGGATTTGGCTTCCCAACGAAGTATGCCGACTTCCCTGTGGCCATTTCTATAGGAGATACCAGAGCTCTGGTGGCCGGGATCAGGCCATCCTCAGCAGGCCCTGTCATATCATAGTTGGTGCCCAGCAAGCGGGAGCCGTTATTTACCAGTCTGACCGCCTTGATAAGTCCGTCGTAATTATAGCTGTGTGTCTCACCTACAACCACGTAATCCGGGTTTATATCATTAATGGTTATATTTGCATCATAAAGGGCATTGTACAAGCCGGCATCACCTATGACAAAAGCACTGCAGCCGGGGGCCTGGACCTTAAGAAAATCAGCCGTAGCCAGAGCGCTTGTATAGAAATGCTTTTCTTCTACCTCAATACCCATTCGCTCCAGCTTCAACATCAACTCCCTGGGAGTTTTGGACGCATTGTTGGTGAGAAACAGGAATTCTTTCTTCTCCTTTTTCAGCCAATCGACAAATTCCTTTGCACCGGACAACAGAGAATTGCCGTGGTAGATTACTCCATCCATGTCGCATATAAAACCTTTTTTGTTTCTTATGGCATCCATTAAGCTTCCTCCTCGATTTATAGTGTATTCATATTTGCATATATTCCGGAGAATGAATCACTTGCCCTTTTCAGGTTCGTAAGCATCTTCCTCATAATCGAACTCCGGTTTTTTCCTGGTGGCTTTGTTGGTAAAGCCCCGATAGGGATTATTACTTCCGTTGGCTAGCTTCAACCTGTCATAGTCATCTTCCTCATAGTCAAAATCCTTTCTTCTGATACCATTTTCCCCGCTGGCCAAAACAATCAACTCCTTACCCAATAATGCACTGAGCTGTATAGCTCTCTGCATTAAATCTAGTTATATCAAAATTATACTACAAAACTAACGTGTAGAATAAACGAAGCATTAATAATTGTAACAATTTTTTAATTTTTATATAAGCAAATAATGTTACAATGGTAATAGGAAAATAATTCTTTTTAATTTACTTTTTTTTCGATGAGGTGAGGATTACTTGAAAAAAAGCATAGCAGTTTTCATAACATGCATGATCCTTATTACAGTGCTGAATTGCAGTACATATGTGGCTGCTGATGATACCTCCTATGCAAATGTCAGTTCCTGGGCTGTTCCTGAGCTTGACAAAGCCTCAGAAGATGGATTTATTACGAGTAGCATAGCCGAAGATATGAAAAAACCCGTAAGCAGGGAAGAAATGGCTGAGCTGGCTGTCAGGCTATATGAGAAATATACCGGTGAAAAGGCTGCTACAGCAGATTATGACACCTTCAGGGACACAAAGAATCCTGAGGTATTAAAGGCATATAAGCTGGATATCGTCGAGGGTACAGACCGCTTCTGGAGGCATTTTTCACCGACTGCCACTGCTACCCGTGAGCAGGTGGCGGTTATGCTATACCGTACAATAAATGCAATGTATCCTGATGCGACTATATATACATACGAAAAAGAACAGTTTTCGGACCAGGAGGATATTTCCGACTGGGCGGCTGAAGCTGTGGGTTTTATGAGCAGCAATGAGTTCATTAAAGGCGGGGACGGAAGGATAAACCCAGGAGAAACCTGCTCAAGGGAAATGGCTGCGATCATGGTATTGAGGATATATGATAAGTATCACAAGAACAATGATGTTTATACTCCGGAAGACCAGGGAGCAGTTGACTATACACAGCTTCTGATCAATGACATATTGATAAGCAGTGACAATTACAGCAGCGTGAAAAAGGGTGGTAAGACCTACCTGCTTATTGCAGCCGACAAGTTCAAATATGCATTTAAGCAGCCGGATTCTGGCTATTATACATATCCTGAGGTCAACATTATGGGCAGCAGTATCAGTATAACCTGGAACAGCACAAACGGGAAGGCAACACATGTTGAAATGCAGGCCAACAACAACGAAGCTCTGTTGAACGATATAAAGGTCGACATGGTCGTCGCTCCCTACAGCAAGTACGGAAAGATGTTCATACCTATCGATTTCCTTATTGCTGAAAGGCGGATGTTTACTGAAGCAGGCAATAAAGATGGCGTTCTCTACATACAATATACCGAGGATTTTCCCGAGTCTGCCCTGATTGGGAGCTGGTCGGACTCAAACCATAATATACTGGAGAATATTGATGCAATAACTGAAGGCACCCTGGAGCCTACAGCCTTTTCAACCGGCTACAGGTTCAATGCAGATGGTACTTACAGTCATTCCATGGCAAGCATCTTGAAGGACGGGAATGATACATTGATACTGGAGAAGGGGAGGTATAGGATCTCAGGTAATACGATCTTATGCTATGATGTAACCGAGACGGTTTACAAAGGCTATCCTCTGGAACTGCAGCATGCAGACAAGGCAAGGGATACATCCCAATACCTGTTCATATACAATTATGAGCCCCGAAACCGCAAGATAGAAATTGGCGGGTTCTGGTTGAACAGGCTCTGAAGCGGTTTATCCAGCAAAGATAATATGATTTGTGGCAGATAAACACTAATGTAGATTGTTCCGCCGCAATTAAAATCAATGTAACACAAATCTGTTTAGGCGGAGCTTAAACGGATTTTGTATAGGCATTTGGTTCCCAACATTGTAATATGAGATTTATTATGATAGAATCAATATGAATTTAACAGCAAAACTGTTCAGGCGCCGGTCCGCAGAAGCAAAACTGCGGCAGGCTTAATGGGGAAATGGGTGTGAATCCCATGCGGTCCCGCCACTGTAAAGGTGAGTAGCCTATGTATGCCACTGGGGTTATCCCTGGGAAGGTATAGGTTTACGATGAACCTTAGCCAGGAGACCTACCTGAATATGAAGCTTACCTACGAGCGATGGGGAGGTGTCGTATACTGATGTTTGATCCCTTCCGTTTTATGGAAGGATTTTTTGTTTTTTATAGCATCGTCGCAAACACTATTAAAAATTGTTAATGGGAGTGTATTATGAAAATGAAAAAGTTATTGACTATAATAATTATGACAGCAATGCTGATAAGCCTTGCAGGGTGCGCCAGCCCTGCGGTACAGCCGGAGCAGGCCCTGGAGCAGCAGACTGGGCAACAGGCTAAGACAGCGATAGAAATCACAGATTTCAAAGGAAGGACAATTACATTGGAAAAGGCGCCGGAGAGGATCATATCACTTTCCCCGTCGAATACTGAGATACTTTTTACTCTTGGTGCAGGAGATAAGGTTGTAGGTGTCACCAGCTATTGCGATTATCCTGAAGAGGTAAAGAACATTCAACAGGTGGGA
>CAZNMO010000074.1:3792-5481 GCA_964574195.1 uncultured Clostridiaceae bacterium
CTTTGACGGGCCAAACATGGAGCTTATCAAGCAGGCGCAGCCGGATGTGGTATTGGCGGGCTACATACAGGAGGAAGCGGTAAAAGCCATGGAAGCTATGGGAATTACTGTGATCGTGACAGAAGCAGAAAGCTTTGAGGCCATTTACACCAGTATTGACATCATAGGAAAGATAACAGGCACCGAAGCAAAGGCCGATGAAATAATTACTGGGATGAAGGCCAAAATAGCAGAAATACAGGCCAGGAACAGCGATAAGGAGAAGCAGAAGGTTTTTTATGTAGTCTGGACAGATCCACTGACTACCGCCGGCTCAAAGACCTTCATAAATGATGTGATCAAGACCGCAGGAGGCATCAATGTGGCTGAGAAGGTCGAAGGCTGGGCTGATTATAGTGCCGAGCAGCTGATAAAGGATGCTCCGGATATGCTTATAGCAGCCCTACATTCTACAGATAAGGGGATGGCCAAAGCAGACCTGGAAAAAAACCAGATATTCAGCAAGCTTGAATGTGTCAAAGCAGGAAAAGTATATGTAATGTCAGATGACAACATTATTTCAAGGCCAGGGCCCAGGATAGTACAGGGCATAGAAGAGATGCAGAGGGCATTATACGGAGAATAAAGCGAGGATTGGGTTAGATGGAAGACCAAATGAGAGTTGAGGGCCTTAGCTTCGGCTATGATCTGAAAAAGGTCCTGGAACATATCGATATGAGTATAAGCAAAGGAAGCTTCTTTTGCCTGGTAGGTCCCAACGGGTCCGGCAAGAGCACGCTGCTCAAGCTGATCACTGCTGCCCTTAAGCCTGAGAAAGGCGTTGTATATCTGGAGGGCAGGAATATTGATATTATGAAGAGCAGGGATGTAGCAAAGCTGGTTTCCTTTGTACCGCAGAATACGGCACTTGAGTTCGACTTCAAGGTAATTGATGTTGTACTTATGGGGAGATATCCGTATATCAGCAAGCTGAGAGGGGAAACCCGTGAGGATGTTGAAATTGCGGAAAAAGCCATGCAATATACAAATACTTCACATCTTAGGGACAGGAGCTTCATGGAGCTTTCCGGAGGAGAGCGCCAGAGAGTGATACTTGCACAAGCACTGGCACAGGAGCCGGAGATACTCATACTGGATGAGCCTGTGTCTCATTTGGATCTTCAACACCAGGTAGAAATACTCAATCTGATAAAAAAGATGTGTGCAGACAAAAAGCTGACTGCTGTAACAGTGCTTCATGACCTGAATATGGCATCTGCTTATGGCGATTATATAGTGATGCTGAAGGATGGAAGGATAAGGGTGCAGGGAACTCCCTTTGAAACCCTGACGGTTTCGAATATAAAGGAAGTATTCAATACCGATGTTTATATCTCGGTAAGCCCCGTAGGAAACAAACCATATATTTATGCACATACCAGCCCAAGGATTGAAAAAAAAGGCATACGAGTACACATGATATGTGGCGGAGGCAGCGGAAGCGGATTGATCGGCAGGCTGCATGATGAGGGCTTTGATATCAGCAGCGGTGTGCTTACCATAGGTGACCTGGACTGGAAGCTGTCTAAGGAGAATGACGCGCTGATAGCAGAGGAAGTTCCATTTGTGGGGATATCCCAGGAAGCCTATGACCGTAATCTTGAGCTTGCTGCCGGAGCGGATGCCATAGTGTTGGCCGGGCTGTACATA
>CAZNMO010000074.1:5491-20871 GCA_964574195.1 uncultured Clostridiaceae bacterium
TAAATCAAATATCAGGAATATAGAACTTCTGAATGAACTGGCACTTGAGGGCAAACCGCTTTTTATCCTGGAGGATGCTAGCTTCGAGGACAGGGATTATACCGGTGGTGCCGCTATGGAGCTGTATGGAAGAATAAGAGCAAGGGCTACCTCAATATTGACTGACAGCAAGAGTCTGGTCGAAGAAATTCTTAAGGCGGTTGATGCTAATGGAAAGAATAAATAAAAAAAGCATGGCTATGCTTGCTGTATTGATAATACTTCTCTCAGCATCGCTGCTTTTTTCTGCTTCCATAGGAGCAGTGAAAATCAGTATAGCAGAGATAATCGACATACTGACAGTCAGGACAGAGACTATAAATGCATCCATACTGATGGATATAAGACTCCCAAGGGTATTGCTTGCTGCAGTGCTTGGGGCTGGGCTTGCTGCTGTTGGCGGAGTCATGCAGGCCATATTCAAGAACCCCCTGGTAGATTCCTATACCCTCGGCATGTCTTCCGGAGCAGCACTGGGAGCAGTTGTATCCATAATCACCGGTATCAATGTGAGCATCATGGGTATAGATACTACGGGAGTATTCGCATTTATCGGGGCTGTTCTCACCTTGTTTTTTGTCTACAGCCTTGCATATACCAAAAGCAGGATGTCCATCAATTCACTGCTGCTGGCAGGTGTGGCCGCCAGCTATTTCCTCTCATCGGTAATATCCTTTGTAATGATGCTCAACCATGACAAAATAGAACATATAGTCTTCTGGACCATGGGCAGCCTATCGATGGCAAACTGGAATGAACTGGGGGTAGCAGCACTGTTCATATTGCCTTCACTGGCGGTGCTGATATTCTATACCAGGGAGCTTAATATACTTGTAATGGGTGAAGACGCGGCCCATCACCTGGGAATCAATACTACAGCCCTGAAAAACATACTTCTCGTGACTTGCTCATTGATAGTGGGCAGCGTAGTTTCGACAGGAGGCACCATAGCGTTTTTAGGGCTGGTGGCACCTCATATCACAAGGCTTATTACCGGTTCAGACAACCGGCGTGTGATACCTTATTCTGCGCTGCTGGGAGCTACTCTGCTGGTACTCGCTGATACCATGGGAAGAGTGCTCATCCAACCGATGGAGATACCAGTTGGGGTCATGACCTCCATAATGGGGGGGCCGTTTTTTATATTCCTGCTGAGAAGGCAGAAAAATTAGGGCACGTCGCATTTTTTTTACTTTTATGCTATTATCTTAATGTATGATTTACCTAATATACATTTCGGAGGTAGCATCCATTGAGGAATATTGAAGATATAATCGTAAACAAAGTTGCATTGAACGTCCTGGACAGGGAAAACAACACCACCCTTATGACCGATAAGGAGCTGGAGCTGACGGAAGAGGTCTATGAATACTTTGAAGGTCATCTGCTGAAGATATTGAAGGATGAAGAGGCAAAGCCTGCGTATTTCGGAGAGGACAAGAACATTGTCAAAGAACTGTGCGCTGAAATATTCAGGGATCCAGAGCTGCTGGTCGAGAACAGCAATAAGCTGGCCCAATATCTTTTCAAATGCATCGGTACGGATGAAAAGGAATCATCGGGTGATATGGCTGTATGTCATTTTGAGAGTCAGGAGGAAAAATACCTTGCGGTCCTCAAGCTTAATTTTACAAACTCCTATTGCCACTACATAAAGGACAGCGGAGGCAACCCCATGGTTACTGTAGGGGTCAACCGGACCGGACTGCCCAGCTTGGGGCAGAAGGTATCCAAGGCAGCTGTGATAAGGGAATTCAAGGATGGCAGCACCGATTACAACATGCTTGTGCTGGACAAGGACAGAGAGGGCGTTTTTATCAATTCCTTCCTCAAATGTGCATTTACCAGGGACAGACGGGAAAACACCAGGATAATAAGCCGGGTATCCGAACAATTCGCCAGAAAAGCCTTCAAGGACAATGCCCAGGAGGCAGAGCGGTTCAGGACAAGGCTGTCGGACCATCTCAGAACAGAGGATAGCTTTGATGTACAGAGGGTAGCTGAGGAAAACTTCAACGACATTATGGTAAAGAATGAATTCAAGGCTGTAATGCTTGGAGAAGGCATCACTGAGAACGAGGTGCAGATCGACAGGGAATGGGCGGAAAAAAAGCTGAAGAAAAAGAGGCTCAAGGTGGACAAGTCCATTGAGTTGTATATAGACAGCGAGGTTTACAATGACAAGGAGAAGTTCCAGATCAAGCGAAATGGTGACGGCACCATTGATATAATATTGAAGAATGTTAAGAACTATATAGAGAAATAAAAAGAGAATATAACAAGTCAAGATCCTTCGCTACCCTCAGGATGACGTTCAACTGTCATCCTGAGTGAAACGAAGGATCTTATTCTTCGAAGCCCAGCCCAAACCGTTCCACGCGCAACTCGTAACGCGTAACCCGCAACGGATGGTGTCGAATTTTTTTGCTAATGTACAGCTATCCCATTATTTCCTTCATGCATTTGATGGTATAGTCTATATCTTCCCTTGTCACATCATTATTTGTTACATATCTCATGAGGCCGCCCTCGATTCCGTTTATCTTTATACCCTTTTCAAAAAGGAAGGACACCAGCTTATCAGAGCTTACGCCCGTTTCATCCATATTGAAGAATACCATATCGATATGCACCTCTTCGGGAACAACCTTTATACCGGGTATCTCGACCAGCCGCTTAGCCATGTAGGCTGCGTTTTCATGGTCAAGGTGTAGCCTCTCGGACATTTTTTCAAGAGCAATGAGTCCGGCAGCAGCAAGAATACCTGCCTGTCTCATACCGCCTCCAAGCAGCTTCCTGTTCTTTCTCGCCTTCCCTATGAAAGCACTGCTGCCAGCAAGCATTGAGCCTACAGGGGCGCATAAGCCCTTTGAAAGGCAGAACATGACAGAGTCAGTGTATTGGGTGATTTCTGAAGCCTTTACACCAAGATAGGCGGCTGCGTTGAAAAGTCTTGCTCCATCCAGGTGAACGGGTATATTGTTGCTCTTTGCTATATCGTATATTTCCTTCATTCTTTCAAGGGGAACCACTGTTCCATTGGACAACGCATTTTCCATGCATATAAGACCGGTCCTGGGGTAGTGTATGTCCTCTTCGCGGATAGCCTTCCGGACATCCATAGGATCCATGATCCCCTTGTCTCCCCGTATGCTCCTGAGAACAACTCCCGACAGGACAGCAGTGGCGCCAACCTCATGTTGTACGATATGACAGTTCTCCTCTGCAATGATCTCATTTCCTCTGCTGGTGTGTGTCATCACTGCAAGCTGGTTGCCCATGGTTCCGCTGGGAACAAAAAGAGCGGCTTCCTTGCCGGTATATTCTGCTGCCTTCTTTTCCAACTGGCAGACTGTAGGATCATCACCATAGACATCATCACCTACAATGGCTTTGGCCATTGCTTCACGCATCTCTTCCGTTGGCTGGGTTACAGTATCACTTCTCAGATCTATGTATCGCAATGCTAAGACCTCCATTAGTTTTGATAAGAATATTATACATTAAAGCAGGCTTTTTAACATTAGTATTTCAATTATTTGCCGATCAGTCATGATGCCGCAATTTGTACTATTTTACTTGGGGAGCCTGCCTCTGTTCTGTATTTGGGAAAAGCATAATATCATTTTAAATAGAATATTAATTCGGGAGGTAATTTGATGTGTTGATGCGAGTATTGAAAAGGGCAGGTATATTCTGTTTGTTTGTAGTTATGGTGGTGAGTGCCGCCTTCTTTTATTCAGGAAGACTTCCTGCAGCGGTTGAGGCTTTTAAGGAGGAGCTACAGGTGGACAGGATATCCAGGCAATTGTTCGAAGCTTACAATGTGATGAACGGTTCCTTGCATTTTGAGCTGCCGGATTCATGGTATGCCCATGAAGTACCGATGCTTGGAGGGGAGGTCTTGTACCATCTGGATTTTATTTCCCAGGATAAAAGGATACATGGCTTTGTCCAGGTATGGAAGCTTGCTAAACCTTTGGAGCAGTTAATAGCGGAGTCGGAAAAAGCTGCAACTGGTGTCGTTGATTTTAAAGGCTACAATGTCAAAGAAATTAAAGTGGACGGTAGAAAAGGCTATGTGATGGATTACAGCCGGGCGAATCAGGACGGAGAGTACAACAAAGCCTATGAGGTGTTTATAAAAGGGGCTTCAAACAAAATGTACAGATTGAGTTTTTTTGTTCCTGAAAAAGAATGGAGGAACTATTACAAGCTGCTTTTCGAAAGGATAATCCGTACTGTCAGGATAAGTGAATGATTCAATCTGAGCTGACTTGTAGTATTATGGGAAAATACGTTAAATTTTACTGCTTTTATGTATACCAAGAGGAATATTATCTTTTGTGTCGAATACAATAATTAATTATGGCTAATTATAGCATTTTTGGTTATGATTCATCTATTTTGGAGGTGTTTTACATGTCGATCCATATTGCCTTGTGTGAGGACAAGCAGGTAATATTGAACAGTATCAAGACCAGTATGGAAAAGGTCATCAAGCAGAATGATATTGATGCAAAAATCAGTTTTATGACAGATGATCCAAGGAGAGTCATAGATTACTCAAGACAATATGTCCAGGGGATAAATGCCTATTTCCTGGATATAAATCTGGGAACCAACATGAATGGGCTGGAGCTTGCAAGGCAGATACGAAGCCATGATCCCCATTGCTATATTACCTTTGTAACTGGACACCCGGAGCTTTGTATGACAGTTTTTAAATACCATATAGAAGCCTTTGAATATCTGATAAAACCGGTTTCCTACCAGGCTCTGGAGGAGTGCGTCATCTCAATAGACAAGCATTATACCAATTATTTGAATTCCCAAAAACAGAATAAGGGTTCGGTAATAAGGATAAGGTCCGGAAACTGCGACTACACTATAGAGCTTCACAATATCATATATGTGGAGTCAATTAACCAGAAGCTTGTTGTGCATACAAAAAGCCGCAATATAGAATTTTTCGGTTATCTGAAAGACATTATCAATGAACTGAACAAAAATGGGGAGCATTTCTACCGATGTCACCGTTCCTATATTATAAATATCAATCATGTAAAAGAAGTTAATTACAAGGATTCCTACATAATAATGTCCAGTGATGAAAAGTGTTACATGTCAAGACAGCAGAAAAGCGAAATAAAGGAAATACTAGATAGGATGGTTCAGGAAAATGCTGATTTTATATAAGATATTTGTAAATACCGTTTGCATGGTGATCCTGGCATATCTCGCACAAACTCTATACAATTTCAGCAGAGATAAGAAAACTATCCTTACATTTATTGCAGCAGCATCAATTCTGGGAAATATCATATATTCCTTTGAAGGCTATATAGGACTTGGGCTCAGGTCGATCGCCATTCTTATACTTTTTGTATCCATGCTGTATTACGTTATAAAGCTGTCAATCATACAATCCATTGTAACAACGGTGGTATTTTCAATTGCACTGGCAGCCGGAGATATCTTATCTGTGCTGGTACTGGTCAAAATTTATGGCTTTAGTCATGAGATCATTAAAGCAGATATTTTCCTGTCACTGCTGTCAGATATCATTATATATGGCTCTGTTGTAATAATATTAATGCTCATACGTCTCCTCAGACAGTCCCATGAAATGACGGACAAGTACAGGAGGAACATGAATATAAAGACCTCCCTTTATATGCTGGCCACCTTCGTGGTAGTACTGGTCAACTATACAGTATATCTGCAGTTCTTCAACTATGTGGACAAGGGTATAACGCTGATCAATGTGGCAGTTATGTGGCTTTATCTTATACTTAGCATATACATCAATTTCACAAGCAGCGCCCTTGCATTGAAAGAGCAGCAGTATGACCACCAGCAGGATTATATAAAGACCATTGACAGCCTTATAAATGAATATCGAAGACTGAAGCACAGCTATTCAAATACGCTTTACGGCTTCTATGGTTATATTGAGGAAAATGATATGGAGGGCTTTAAGGAGTATTACAGGGAAGTTATGGATGAGGCGCGAATGGCTGACAGTAATTTGCTGCTCGCTTTACAGAAGATCAAGGTGTATGCAGTATTCGGGCTTATATGGAACAAGGTCAATGAGGCTGAAGACAAGGGGATAAAGGTAGGAGTCAGGGTCACAAATGAAATACATGAAGTGGGAATGAAGCTCATCGATCTCTGTGAGGTACTGGGGAATTATCTTGATAATGCAATTGAAGCTGCCGCGGCTTCACCGACAAAAGCAATGAATATAAGCCTTGAAGATGAGCAGGGATACCTTACAATAAAAATTGAGAATACCTATGATGGGACTGTCGATGTTAAAAGCATACAGAAAAAGGGAGTCTCAACCAAGGGAGACAACAGGGGTTTTGGCTTGGATATAACCAACCAGATATTATCCAGATATACGAATCTGTTACATAATACCATGGCTGAGGATGGGGTATTCAAGCAGGAGCTTGTAATAAAAAGATGAGGGCACAAATATGTGCCCTCCTTTTACTTCTAGTCCTCTCTTATAAGCGATTTTGGCATTGCCGGCTCTCTCAGGGTCCACATGATGCAAGCTGCTGATGATGTAGTGGCAATAAACAGAGCAAAGGTGCTGATGAGCAGCAATACTGGTTTTAATAGCTTATTCATTTCCTTACCTCCATTTTCTCCTTTATTTTCATACCCGTACCATACATGCTCCCGGTCAGCTTGTAGGTAATTGGTATAATCATGGCGCATTCAGCCAGTGCAGAAAACGTAACTATCGAAGAATATGGCCCCGCAATGAAAAATAATGAATAGGAGCAGAGTAGCAGCAGTGTGACGCAGGACATCGTCTTAAGCTTTCTGCGAAGCCTAAGGCTTACGATAGGCCTTTCTTCAGTGTCAGCCGGTGCGTAACGAAGTACGACGGCAAAGCACATGGCATAAATGATACATACGGCTGGCATATTCAATTCAATATTAAGCCCTGCATATATAATACTTGAAAAAAGCAGTATACTTGAGGGCAGGCATGTCCATTCACGTTTGGCATGTACTCCGGAGGCAAAGGATCTCAGCAATCCGAAGCTAAATAATGCAGTGAGGAAAAACCAGAAAACCTTCAGCAAGAATGCTATTACAAACATGATCAGCAGCTTGTAGGAATTGGTTATGAAGACAGCGATCCCATAATTGATTTGTTCCAGCTTTTCGTCAGGAAACTCTTTCAATTGAGAAGCGATTGTTGCAGTTATCCTGGTGCTGATTTGTTCAGGAAATTCCATAAAATCAGTCCCTCGCAATGTTATCAGTCAATTCAAAATCTTTACTTAATTCTATTACAAAAAAAAGGTAATTCAACCATATCCAAGTGAATTACCTTGATTATCATATAAATTGTAGAATTGTGCTGAATACCTAAGAATATTGACATTTCAAATCAGATCAAAAGAGATAATCGGGTAATGTGGTAAGAATATGACATATGATGCCGATTTAGCTCTCCTTTAAATCCTCCACCGGTACGTTCATTGTTTTGTCAGAAGAGAGAAACTTCACATGAGCTGTTTCATTCTCACCTATTACAGATTCTATCCAAACAGATTCATTATTATAGGTCACATCAATTATCCCTTTGGAATTGATGATTTCATCCACTCTTTTTATATCCATATAAACATCTCCTTTTTTGAATATTATGCTGCAGCAGGTCAAAAATAATGCAAGGAGGATGTTTAATAAAAAAATGGATATATTTTTCTTTTTTGTTAAACATGCTATACATTATTAGATACTTTTTTTGGAATATTAAAATGTAAAGCATTTGCGGTATATCACCATTGAAGAAATGGCAAAGTAATTTATATCCTGATACCGCAGGAGCGCTCTTTATCAATAAAAGAAATCGGAAAGGAATATCATAATGCCGGAAAATGAAAGGGGACACCTTGTCATAATAGGTGGAGCTGAAGACAAAAGAGCCGACAAGGCTATACTGAAGGAAGCAATGAAGCTGGATGGCGGTAAAAATGCGCATATAGCACTGATAACCACGGCAACAAACAGCCCCGGAGAGGTGGGAAAGGAATATGAAAGGATATTTTCCGAATTGGGAGCAAGGAGTGTGGTATCAATAAGCATCACTGACAGGGAAAGTGCCAACAAGCTTGAGGGCTTGAAGGCACTGGAGGATTCTACCTGCGTTTTTTTCGTGGGTGGGGATCAGCTTAGGATCTCCAGTATCCTCGGTGGCACTGAGGTACATAACCTGCTCAGGAGGCTTTATCACGAGGGTAGAGTGATTGCCGGAACAAGTGCCGGGGCATCCATGATGAGTGAGATCATGGTTGTGGAAGGCAAGGATGAGGAGGCACCCAGAAAATGCACGCTAAAAATGGCTCCCGGAATGGGACTTTTAGAAGGAGTCATAATTGACCAACATTTCAATCAGAGAGGAAGGATCGGAAGGCTATTGGCGGCAGTGGCACAAAATCCCAGTGTTTTAGGGATAGGTATAGATGAGGATACTGCCATGATAGTAAATGAAAACCTTGAGTTTATAGTTGAAGGTTCCGGAGTAGTAACTGTGGTAGACGGAAGGGATATTGGGTTTACAAATATATCCGAACAACACCAGGATGAGCCCCTGGCCATAACAAATGTAAAGGTACATGTATTTCCAAAGGGCTATGGGTTTGATCTGGTCAATAAGCAAGAAATACTGAAAAAAACTTCAGATTGAGGCATGTAAACATTATAAGGAGGAAAAATTGTGATTATTGTAAGCAGTCATGCTTATCAGGGAAAAAACATTTACAGCTATAAACCGGTAGTGAAGCTGGTCGTTGATTTGGGAAAGTATGCGGAGACCCCGAGCAACAGCTACGACGGTTTCAACGAAACTTTGGAACAGCTTCTGCCTGGCTTGAGAAAGCACTGCTGTTGTATGGGGCATGAAGGAGGATTTATCGAAAGACTCAAAGAAGGAACATATTTTGCTCATATAATTGAGCATGTATCAATAGAACTTCAAAGTATGCTGGGATATGATATCCGATTTGGCAAGACTAGAGAAACAAGTAAAAATGGCATTTACAATATTGTCTACGGATATGAAAACGAACACGCCGGGCTGGAAGCAGGTAAGCTTGCAGTGGAAATCATGGAAGGCATATTATCCGGTGAACTACCGGAGCTGGAAAAACGTCTGGAGGATATAAAAAAGACCTGCATTGCTACTGACCTTGGCGTAAGCACTGCTTCAATAGCACGGGAAGCAAAGGAAAAGGGCATACCTATTATACGCCTTGGGGACGGGAGCATTCTACAGCTTGGATACGGAAAGCACCAAAAGAGAATAGAAGCAACACTGCCTGAAAAAACAAGCTGTGTAGCGGTCGACATAGCCTGCAACAAGGAACTGACAAAGAACCTGCTAAGTGAGTACGGTATCCCGGTGCCAATAGGAAAAGTAGTCAAGAATGAGCAGGAAGCACTGGAATACAGTGAAAAACTGGGCTATCCCGTGGTAGTGAAGCCGAACTTCGGAAGCCATGGTAAAGGCGTATCCATAAATCTGAAAAGTCCTCAGGAGGTGCTGGAGGCTTATAGAATAGCTGCAGAATATGAAGCTACCATAATGATAGAGAAATTTATAAAAGGCACCTATTACAGGGTATTGGTGGTAGGCGACAAGGTAGTTGCAGCGGCTCATAGGATATGTGCTCACGTGGTCGGGGATGGAGAGAATAATATCAGCCGGCTGATCGAAATAGAAAACTGCAATCCTTTGCGTGGAAGAGGGCATGAAAAACCTCTGACCAAGATCGTTGTTGATAAGGTCGTGGAGCAGTACCTGAAGAAGCAGAAACTTGCTCTGGATTATATACCGGCTAAAGGAGAGACTGTTTTCCTAAGGGAAAATGACAATATCAGCACTGGCGGGATCGCAGTGGATGTAACCGATAGTATTCATGAGGAAAACAGAAAGATGCTGGCTCAAGCTGCACAGATAATAGGCTTGGATGTGGCAGGAATAGATATAAGTACAGCAGATATTTCGAAACCTATAACTGAGACTGGGGGAGCCATAATCGAGATAAATGCGGCACCGGGAATCAGGATGCATCATTATCCCTATCAGGGAACCTCAAGAAATGTTGCCAGGGCAATAGTGGAAATGCTGTTCCCTGAAGGCAGTCCCAGCAGGATTCCCATAGCTGCGGTTACCGGTACTAATGGAAAGACCACTACTGCAAGAATGATATCCCAAATTATTAGGAAGATGGGCTTTACAGTTGGAATGACAAGTACCAGTGGCATATATGTCAATGACGAGCTGATAAAGTATGGTGACAATACAGGACCCATAAGTGCGAAGACTGTTCTTATGGACAAGAGGGTAGACTATGCGGTGCTGGAAACGGCCAGGGGAGGTATAGTGAACCGTGGCTTGGGTTATGATGTATCTGATGTTGGGATAATCACCAATATTACCGAAGACCATCTGGGTCTGGATGATATCAATACCCTTGAGGAGCTGGCCTTTGTAAAGTCTCTTGTTGTAGAAGCTGTAAAGGACACAGGCTATGCAGTCCTGAATGCCGATGATCAATACTGCCTCAGTATGAGGGAACGGATCAGGTCAAATATCATCCTTTATTCAATGTCAGTTGAGAATGCAGCTGTGAAACAGCATGTTGAGGGTGGTGGAATAGCAATATACAGTGATGGCAGTACCATCTTCATAAACAAGGGCGGTATTGAGCTGCCATTCATAGAAGCAAAATCCATTCCTGCAACCATGGATGGGATATTGGTACACAATATATACAATTCCATGGCAGCTATAGCAGGAGCTATAGGCATGGGCTTACCCATTGAGAGCATTATCAATGGCCTGTCAACTTTCAGGACTGATAGTGAAACCAATCCGGGAAGGTTCAATATCCACGATCTGAACGGCATCAAGGTAATTCTCGATTATGGACATAATATTGATGGCTATAGGGTAGTGATAGATTCACTGGAGAGAATGAGGACCGGTCGTCTGATAGGAGTCATAGGGACTCCTGGGGACAGGACGGATTCAAGTACCATAACTATTGGAAACATGTGCGGTAATTGCTTTGACAGGATATATATCAAGGAGGACAGGGACAAGAGAGGGCGCGTACCTGGAGAAATTGCATCCTTGCTTGAAAAAGGCTGCAGAATGGGAAGTATAAAGCCTTCTGAAATATTTGTAGAGCTGGCTGAAGAGATAGCATTGGAAAAAGCGATCATGGATGCCTCGCCCGGAGATATCGTTATAGTCTTCTTTGAAGAATACCAACTGCTGATGGATGTGATTGAAAGGCTTTCTGCCGATCTGACTAAAGCTCAGCAGATCATTGCCTGATCACTGATATCTTTTTAGAAGAAAGGTAAAGAAAATGGACAGGGATAAAAGAAAAAAGACAAGCGTAGATTCCCTTGAAGCACTGACTGATGTGGAAATAGACTACCCTATAATACATAAGGATGATTATGATGGCCTGGGGGGTAGGAATACAACAGAAGACAGGTATCCGATAAGTGATGCGGAGGACTATGAGTAGTGATGGCCGGCTTTAGCCGGCCATTTTCAAAATCGGGACCTGGCATATATAGCAATGAGCATCATAAAATATAGCACTATATTACTATAGAATGGGACCAAGATTTAGTATATAATTATCTATAAACGACGGAAAAGCGACAGCATTTACCAGCATATACACAGAATGTGAAATATTTGTGAGCACCAAGTCGGATGAACGATTCCTTTAATAATTTTGCATGAGGTGGATGAAATGAATTTGCACAGTGGTGATACCTTGGTTTTCGCTGTAGACAACATGACCAGCATATGGACGGTATCTAAGGTGGATGGAAACGTTGTGAAAATTTTTGAGGAAGATGGCTCATACAGACAGATGCCTTATACATATCTGGTTGAAATGGTCGAGAGAGGATATATAAAAGTTGATGTCCCCAGTATAGCTTGGTAATAGAAAAACTATCAACCTGTTGCTAATAAGCAGCAGGTTTTTTAATTTTGAGTGTCGAAAAATGTAAATATTCATTATGCATAGTAAAGTGCATTAAAATTGATAATATTGCATTGAAATTAAGGAAAGAGGTGTATTTAAGCTGATGGTTCTGAGATTGTGTATGATAGGTTTTGGAAACGCAGGTATGGAATTTTGCAGGCTAATATTGCAGAAACAGAATGAACTGATCGATATATATGACTGCAAGCTTCTGGTAACTGATATTGTAACAAAAAGCAAAGGTATATTGAGGAACAATAGCGGGATCGATCTTGAGAGGGCTTTGGAAGAGGTAGAGGACATGGGACGGTTTTCCTCCGATAATCCCGATATTTATGAGGGTGACTCTATTGGTAACATTATGAGTTCCTGCTCTGATGCGGTGCTTGAAATGAGTACATTATCAATAAAGGATGGACAGCCGGCCATAAGTCATATAGAGGCTGCCCTGGCCTCAGGCAAACATGTCATTACAGCCAATAAGGGACCTATAGCCTGGGCATATAAGCGCTTAAAGACAGAAGCTGACACAAAAGGGCTCCAGCTGCTTTATGAGACAACTGTAATGGATGGTACTCCGGTATTCAACCTTGTCAAGGAGACTCTTCCAGGTTGCAGAGTAATAGGCTTTAAGGGAATACTCAATTCGACCACGAATTTCATCCTGGAGGAGATGGAAGCCGGCCGAAGCTTTGAAGAGGCATTGAAGGAGGCTCAGCTAAGAGGCTTTGCCGAAGCAGAACCTTCTATGGACATAGATGGTTGGGATGCTGCCGCAAAAACTGCCGCAATTGTAAATGCAATAATGGGGGGAGAGTTGGATCCTTTCTCTGTTGAAAGAAAAGGTATATCAGACATAACACTGGAAGAGATCAAGGCAGCCAAAAAGTCTGGAAAGAAGATCAAGCTTTTGTGCGAGGGCTGGCAGGATAAAGAGTTGACAAGGGGACGTGTGGCTCCGGCGCTTTTTGATGAGAAGGACATATATGCCAATATTGACTCGACATCATCGATCATCTCCATACAAACAGATCTAATGGGAGAGATATGCATTGTGGAGAGAAAGCCTGAGATCCAGCAGACAGCCTATGGGATATACAGCGATACGCTTACACTGATAAGAAGGATCAAAGAAAAAGGGAAGCAGCATTGAAGAGCTTCCCTTTTATATTTAAAGGTTTGTAGTAATAGTTGCCCATGTTGTATAATTTACAGTATATCATCAGTGGAGATGATCTCCACTGATGATATAGCCTCTGGCGGATGCACACGATTTCGCAAGGAAGATTATCTCACTCCGTGAGATACGAAATCGGCGCGCAAGTGCGCTGGTAGGCGTACTTGAATATATTTTTTTGGAGGGACTATGACGGAAAGTAAGGTTAATACGAACTCATATCTATTATTTATAGTCAGCCTGGGGCTTATAGGAATATGTATACTTCTGGACATACCCCTTTACCTGGGCTTTTTCGGGGCGGTGCTTTTCTCCTCGACCCTGCTGGTGAGAAAGGGCTACAAGCCTAAGGAGCTTGGTAATATGATGCTCTTGGGCATAAAGGACTGCAGGACGCTGTTTATAGTAATTACACTTATTGGAGCTACAGTGGCCATATGGCTTTCATCCGGGATCGTGCCAACCTTGATGTATTACGGCTTCACGTATGTGACACATATCAACTATGTGCTTGCTTGCTTCTTGATCACTGCAGTCATTTCGGTGGTCATGGGCACCGCAGTAGGTACCATCAGTACGATCGGTATAGCTCTTATAGGCATAGGCAAGGGTTTTGCCATTCCCGATGAACTGCTTCTGGGTGCTGTGATTTCCGGAGCTTTTATAGCTGACAGGATCTCACCCCTGGGGGGGCTTGTGAACCTGACAATCAAAACCGTGGAGCTGAATTACAGGGAATATGTCAGAGGCATCATGAACACAATGCTTCCTTCAATGCTTATAGCTGCTGCGGCGTATCATTTCCTTGGCAAAGACTACATGTCGGCAATAGATGCGTCAAAGATTTCAACCTTTCAGGAGTATTTGAGCAGGGCTTTCTCCATTGAACCTGTACTGCTGCTGATCCCTGTCGTTGTTCTTGTACTTGCCGTTACTGGAGTAAAGCCTATCATAAACATGGGCATCGGTGTTGCTGTAGGATCCTTTATAAGTGTGTTCCTTCAGGGCAATTCACCTGTACAGGTTCTTCAATATATTTTGACCGGCTACAAATCGGCTACCGGAATAGTAGAGCTTGACAGGATATTGAAAGGCGGAGGAATACTTCCAATGTTGGAGGTGATCCTTATCGTGGCTGGTGCGGTGGCACTGAGCAGCCTTCTTGAGGGGACAAACATAATCAACCCAATAATAGCAAGTGTTGCAGGCAAGGCCAAAAACAAATTCTCACTTATTGCCAGGACTGCTGCCTTCAGCAGCCTGCTTACCATTGTGACCTGTGACCAGACTGCAGGTATAATACTCTTAGGGCGGCTTCTCCAGGACAGATTCAAGGAGCTGGGCGTCAGCAGAGTAAAACTGGCAAGGACAATATCCGAAACAGGCACAACCATTGCCCCGCTTATACCTTGGAATGTCAATTCCATAATAATATTAGCCATAACAGGGTTATCGACCATAGAGTATGCCCAATATGCAGTGCTTTGCTATGTTGCCCCTTTAGTGGCAGTCACTTCAGGCCTTTTAAAGGAAAAAGAATAAAGTAATATCAGAAAATCTACATATAATAGAGTTGATAACCATTTAACATCGACATGATTACTACGAGCTATAGTTTTTTGTTGTAAAAACTGCATTATTATGGTAAGAATTAATATAGAAGCATAACAAGTATTAATAATATCATGCTTTCAGATTTATAAATTAAGGAGGCTAAGCCGGTGAATATAAAAGT
The DNA here is from genome assembly GCA_964574195.1 of uncultured Clostridiaceae bacterium. GTDB lineage: Bacteria > Bacillota > Clostridia > Lutisporales > Lutisporaceae > BRH-c25. Next base: position 20,496 of record CAZNMO010000074.1, read on the forward strand.
TGTTGCAGACAGCAGCTGCGACTTGAATGAAAAGCTGGAGCAGGAAATGGAGGTCACACTGGTACCATTTTCACTTCATATAGGAGACAATGTATACAGGGATGATAAGAAGCTTGACGTTAAGGCCATGATAAAAGAAATGTCGGAATGTACGTCAGCTCCGAAAACCGCATGCCCTTCACCCAACGATTTCATTAAGGCCTTCGAAGGACCTGAAAGTGTTTTCGCCGTTACTATAAGCTCTGCCTTGAGCGGGACTTATGAAAGCGCGATGCTGGCAAAAAAGATGCTTATGGAGACTGCCGAGGACAAGTTCGTGCATGTATTTGACTCCCTAAGCGCATCAATAGGAGAAACGCTTATAAGCATGAAGATT
>CAZNMO010000075.1:0-310 GCA_964574195.1 uncultured Clostridiaceae bacterium
TAAATCAACGGTTTAATTTTATTTTATTTCCTTTGGGGGTGTATAATATTCAGTTTTAATAACCAAAGCTCCAATAAGAAAGTTGATCGGTATATAATAAGCCTCATCGTTCCTTACAGGTCCCATACCTGCATTTAAAACCTGCCCGTTGACTGTAATATCAGGATCATCGATCTGCATAATGATTTCCAGCACTTTTCCGTTGCTGCCCGTCCAGGTTATGAAAATGCTATCATACTCCCTGCGAATATCCGGGCTGTTGTTTTCAATACAGGGATATTTGAATGCCTGCTTGAATACTTCTGGATCA
>CAZNMO010000075.1:320-20193 GCA_964574195.1 uncultured Clostridiaceae bacterium
TATTTCCTGACGACTCCCTCACCTGCACATCTTCCTTTTTTATCTCATTATCATTGATAAGAAGATACGTCCAATCGGTTTGAGGTATTTCCATTTTCTCTTCTGGAGCCGTTGAGGCTTCTAATGAGTATGGCACGCATGTCACAGCCAGAGCTACTATAATGAGTAATACGGTCAACTTACGGATTCTCATTCCAGCACCTGCCTATTCATATAAAAATTGGTATCCTTTAAGGCAATTATATCACAAAATCGGCCTTATCGCCGAGCCCTTTCCTCCAGCGTGCTCATGATATTATAAAGCTTTCGGAAGGTGTTGACATTCCTTACAGTCATTGATTTGTACAAGCTGCTGCCCACAATTTTTATCAGGCCGCTTCTTGTAACATCCTTTCTGGCTACAGACCACAGGATAGCTCCAGGAGTATAGATCACAACATCTATCATAGGCTTGATCTGCATTTCCTCAAGCACTGTCTCCCTGTCATATGCTTCGCCCGGAAACAGCACGTCGCATTTCATATCCTCGTCATTTTTCCAGGACTCAGGCAGGCTTTTCATAGTGTTTTCAAAATCCCTGATACTTCTGATCAGTACCTTTATATCCAGATGAAAACCCTTAGTTATGGCAGCTTCCATAATATCTATCAGCTCCGGCACTGTATGCTGATCATCCTTGAATATGACATTTCCTGAATTTATATATGTGACCACAGCTTTCATCCCTATTTGCTCGAAGGTCCTTTTCAGCTGCTTCATATCTATTTTGTTGTTCCCGCCGACATTTATTCCTCGGAGCAAAGCAACGTAAACCATTCGTTCCCTCCTGCCTGTTCTTTGTGTTACAATGATAACGAATACTCAACAATATTTAGATGAGGTGAAAATTTATGGACACTACATCCAAAACAAAGGACCGGTCCACGTCCATGCTGCTGCTTGCAGTAACTGCAACGTTATGGAGCATAGGCGGGCTATTGATAAAGCTTATTGACGCCAGCCCGCTGGCTATTTCAGGAGCAAGAGCCGCTATTACATCAGCAGTGCTGCTGGTGTACCTCAGAAAGCCCAATTTCAACTGGTCTTTTCCTCAGATCGGTGCTGCCTTATCCTGTTCCGCTACAGCAATATTATTTGTCACTGCCACCAAGAATACTACAGCCGCCAATGCCATACTGCTTCAGTCAACTGCCCCCATATATGTTGCCTTTCTGGGAGCATGGCTGCTAAAGGAGAAAACCACTATATATGACTGGCTGACCGTTGCAGTAGTCATGGGTGGAATGGGACTATTCTTTATAGACAACCTCAGTACCGCAGGGCTTTTGGGGAATATATGCGCAGTATTGAGTGGTATCAGCTTTGCCTTTTTCACTATATTCATGAGGATGCAGAAGAACGGCTCCCCTTTGGAATCTGCCCTGCTTGGGAATATCATAACCGCCATGATAGGACTCCCGTTCCTAGTCAGATCAACTCCAAGCGCTTCCAGTTGGATATGGCTTCTGATACTCGGTGTGTTTCAGCTTGGGATTCCCTATGTCTTTTACTCAAAAGCCATCAAGAATGCTACTGCACTGGAAGCAGTTCTGATCCCAGTGATAGAACCTATTCTCAACCCGGTATGGGTATTCCTCATACTGGGTGAGCTACCCGGCACTTCAGCCTTCATCGGAGGTGCCATAGTCCTCATATCCGTCACGGTAAAGTGTGTTTTCACGATAGTTCCGCTGAAAAAAGCATCGATTGAAGGGCAATTAAAGGAAGAATCCGGGAGTGTGGATATCATCGAGTAAATATAAACTTAAACTCCCAGCTTCATGATCAAAATTTGCTGCTGCCGCTTACCTTATTGTCTTTTATCATTATCTGGATCGTTCCGCCGTCCGAATATACCCATTCATAAGTATCCGTTACTTCAGTCCTTGACTTTTTGCCTTCTCCAAGAATAGCGATCACTTGGTCATACGTCATGCCCAAGTTGATTTTTTGATATTTGTCATCCTGATAATTATTTGAATTGCTACTGCTCCATACCTTGCCGTTGCTGAAGGATATCTCTATATATGCTCCGCTGTCTACACTTCCCCAGATATAATATTCTTCTGCCTCTGAGCCCACCATTTTTCCCTGCCCCATAACACCGACCACCTGCTCCAGTGTTTTCAGGTCAGATATTTTCTCATAATCCTCCGAAGAGCTTCGTCCCGAAATCACATCGGAAGAGGGCTTATCCCCCGTCGGCACTTCTCCGGGAGCACTCCCGAGCGCTTCCTCGGGAACCGCTTCAGCTATATAGACAGTTTTTGTGCTGCCATCCCAGGTCACCTTCTTGTTCAATGCTTCTGCAACAAACCTTACAGGTATGTAGGTATGCTCCTTGTATATCGTTGATGCCGCCGGCAGGGTTATTTCCTTTCCATTGACTTTGGCTTTGTCATCATAGACCTTCAGATAGATCTCTATGCCGTTATGCTTAATAGTTACACTCTTGTCTGACTGGTTCCAGATTATATGTTCATCATCGTTCTGAACCCCCAGATAGGTCAGGCTCTGCCTTAAGGGCAGCAAGGTATTACCGTCTACTGATATGGGAATATCTGTGAATATCTTTTGTTCGTTGTCAATTATGATTTTTACATCCGGCAGCTCTGTCGGAGCTTCTTCCGCCCATACGCAGGAAAAGCTCATCAATATAAAGCAAATGATCCAAAGGATATGCTTTTTCATTACATGACCTCCCGTTTATTTATAATTTACGAACAATTTATTTAAAACAGCACCTCCTTAATGAAGATTCTCCGTTCTTTTTTCTGCCCTTTTTTAGGATAGGGGCTTTATAAGGTTTACTGCCAAGTCAGCCAGATCATCCTTCATGATGATATTGTCAAGACTGGACAGTATATCCTGCTTCACCTGGTCTTCAATGGCAGGCGCTTTCTCTATCCGGTTTTTCAGCTCTTCGATCTGCCTGTTCTTGTTGCTTATTATATGTTCATATTTCCATTCCATCTGAGTCCAGCTTCTGTTGAGCAGGTTGATAAGTGAAGCCATTTCATCTGCGCTGCCTACTATACGGTTCAGAAGCAAAAGATTCAAAGCCAGCACTTCAGGTATCTGATCATGGGAATACCTTAACTGATGGTCGATTTCGCCATATCCCTCCTCGAAGATCGTTCTGACCTGTATCTCTGCTATGACCTTTTGATTTGTGGGGGAGAATTCTATCAGGTAATGAACCGACCGATACCCTGACATTCTTGATTGAATCTGAATATTCAATTCCTCAAACCTTCTGGTATCATCACCATCTCTGACATTTGCCGTGATCTCCACAACCTTCCAGGTACGGGTAATGAAGTTATGTATATCCTCCCAATCCTCTTTGAATATATGTATTGCCCTTACCCCTATAAGGTCTGTTACTTCCTCCTTATAGTTGGATACACTGAATTGGAAGTCCTCGCCGTATTTTCTCTTCCTGTCCGGGGTCTTTCTGATGACCTTGACTATCAAATGCTCAGGATCCTTTACTCTCGATTTTACCGAATGTATCTTTTTATGTGTCCTCAGAGTTTCTGCGATATAGTCTGCCTGTGTTTCATAATGGTGCCTGTATGTCTTGAAATCCTGATAGATATCATTCATCACATCCCAATCCATCCCATTTTTTAGTAGCTCCTCGTCGGATATGGAATACTTATAAAGAAAATCCTCTTTCTTTAATCTCACAGGCAATCCCTCCTTGAGAAATGCATTTTTGTCCTTTATTCTATTATATACAAATGTATATTATAAATATAGACAGTCCATTAGCATTTATACCATGCTTGTGAACTGTCCCTTTATAAGATCCGTATTGCTATAAGCTTGTAAGCACATAGTCCATCTGTCTGCACCCTATGGCTGAAGCCACCGAGCTGCATTTGGCCCGCAGCAGATAGAATATGGCCTTGTCCTTTATATCGCTCAGGGTCTCAAAATTCGCCTGCCCCTTACTTATGACAAGGTCTGCCTTATAAAGCTCACTTCTAAATGCAGCTGAGCAGTCTTTTACTATTGTCCCCTGTGCAGCATGCCCATTGTCTATGACCCTGACCATGTCTGCAACACCTGTACTTATCGCATCCTCCATGGTGGCATCATTGACTATGGGGCCTCCCTTTACCACGTAAGTGACTCTGTCCTGCGGAAGGTTTTCCAGAAGAAATTTATCAAATATGATCTCACCGGAATTGTCGGCGATATACATTATATGCTCTGCCTTTCCTGCCGCTTCCTGCAGTGCAGCCGTCCCGGTCCCGAAAATATCCTTCCTGATGCTGTCCTCTACAGACTTGACAACGTCTGAATGCTCAAGCTTCAGCCCAACGGAAAAATCTATGATATTCCCTGCGATAGCCAGCCTGCAAGCCATATCAAAGCTATCCTCCGCCTTATCCAGCCATTTTTCCTCAACTATCCTGTCATAGATATCCTGTGACACCATATTGTACTGTTCCTTCAACCTTGCGTACGGATCCACAATACCGGTGATATTCCTGGCATGTCGGTGCATTCTGAATGCTATTTCGGGAGCTGTCTCATTAAAATCCATATTTGCCAGCTCCTTCAGAGATCTTCTTATTATCTCCTCCTGTACTGCTGCATCACTTGCAGCTTCTTCAGCTATCTCTACTGCTTGTCTTGCAAGACAGTGTATACATTCCCTCGATATTTTCATATGATCTTCTCCTATTATTCTGCCGAGCTTATTTCGCTAAAAGGCATATCCACTATTATATCATGCTTGTCCACTAAAGTATCACCAGGAGTGATATTCCATATTTTGCCTTGGTCATAAAAATCCAATGACCCCTTACCTTTCCTGCTTCTTTTCGAATATATATTACAGCTGCAGATTATACATAAGCGTTTATTCAACATAAATTAAAACATATCAGGAGATGTTAATATTATGGACAACATTAGAGTAAATCCAATACAAGTATATACGCTGGCCAAATTCAACAATTCAAGCTATTTCAGCAGTGACAGCGGTAACGGAGGCAATAGGGGAAGCCATAGCGGACAATCCTTTCAGGAGATTTTTGAGCAGCAGCTTGAAAAAATGTCCCTTGAGCCACAAAAGCCGCATATTGTCAAACCTTAACATCTATTGCCCCTATAAGCTTTTCCCCCGGCTGGTGACCGGTATTCTATCCTCGATCCTGCCGTTCCGTACCAGGTAAAGATGGCTATACAGGTTGACGGTTGTGCAACAGTGCCCCGGAATCAGCATTAGCTTATGACCCAGACCAATATTGTGTCCATTGACAATTATGGCAACATGCTCCTCGCTCATATCCACCGGCAGGTGTGGGAATTCCTTGAAGACAGGCAGCGCCTGATCTACAGATATGGATTTTTTCCCTGCATCAACGACTACCAGCTCTGTATTCCTGCTGATAACAGTGGTCAGGACAAAAAGTGAGTTTTTGAAATCCAGCTTTAAGGAATTATAAGCTGCATCCATAAATATATAGCTTCCTGCCTGGATCTCGGTATATACGCTGCCTTTCTCGCGGAACTCCACAGTTCCTGTACTTACACCGCTGATCTCCCTTACAGGCAGTCCCTTCTGCTCTACATAACTGCGAAGCTCTGCAAGCTTTTGCTCAATTTTTTCAGTCTCTGCCTTTCTTTTTTCGAAATCTTCTTCATGAGAAAGCTGTCCGGCATAAGCTTGTATGCCCTCAAAAACAAGATGCGGACATGTGCTTATCAACTCAGCCAGTTCATAGAATTTCTCAAAGGTATCCGCACCGCATCTGTTCATGCCTATCTCGTACTCCACAAGACAGTGAATGGTAGTACCTTGCACAGCGGCAGCCTTTTCCAGCTCGCGGATGTTATCTGCGTCATCTACACAGACTGTGAGACGACAGCAGCCGGCAAGATATGCCATCCGCGCTATTTTTGAAAGCTGTATCACCTGATTGGCTATAAGGATGTCTTCAATGCCCGAAGCAGCCAGATCTTCCGCCTCTGAAAGCTTAGCACAGGTGATGCCCTTTGCACCTGCCTTGATCTGGCGGTGTGCGATAGCTGTACACTTGTGCGACTTGTAATGGGGTCGCAGGCTTATCCCTGTAGGCTCCAAAAAATCTTTCATCAGCTTAATGTTATATTCAAATGCATCCAAATCCAGAAAAAGGGCAGGTGTTTCCAGCTGTTCCAATCTCATATAGTAGCCTCCTTAATAAATTGACTGACCAACAAACTGTCATATAACAATTTTACCACCGTTGTAATATGCTTCCAATAAGTTTCTATAAGCGACTGCCTGTCAGTAGCGTTATTTTTATGATAAAATCATAGTAATTTAACGAAAGAAGGAGTGACAAATATGCCCATACTACGACTTAGGTCTATAGAGGATAAAAAGGCTTGCACCATAAGCAAGGCATTAATTGACGAGCTTCAAGAGCTGCTGCAGTGTCCAAGGGAATACTTCAGTATTGAGCTGATTCAATCCAGATTCGTTGCAGACGGTGAGTTTGTTGATGGGCTTCCAGTGGTTGAAGTCTCATGGTTTGACAGAGGCCAGGAAGTGCAGGATACTGCAGCGAAGATCATTACGAGCTACATAAATTCCGTTGGATATAAAAATGTAGATGTGATATTCCATTATCTCGATAAGAGTAAGTATTATGAGAACGGTGAGCATTTCTAGAGAGTAAGCCTGGGCTTACAATGAATTAATCCGAATCGGGGTGTTTGGAAATGAAGCACAAGAAAATGCCCGTCACCAAAGCAAGCTGGTGCCGGGCAGTATAATTTCCTTCATGTCAAGAGTTCCGGTTCTTTTTCGATTCTGCATTTTCAAAATAGATCCAGCCTCTCCTGTTTAGATACCTTAAAAATAGGATAAGCCTGTCGTAAAGCGGCTCACAGCCTTCTCCGAAGTTTTCCCTGACCAATTCCCCTATCTCATGGACATTTCTTGAGCCGTCAATTGACTTCCAGACCAACGAACCCAAGTCATCCAATTTAATGTCTGATTTGTTGGGCTTCTTTACAAGCCAATTTGCGACCTTCTGGATCGGATGATCATGATAAAAGATCAGATACACGCTGCCCTTTTTCTCTTCCCATGTCTCATGCCTGATATGAGGCACATACAGTAAAAAATTGTCTTCAGCTTTTGTTTTGCTTTGATTCTTTCCTTTAAACATTTTTACTCCTTTGTACAACACATCTATAATATGCAAAGCTGCCGGGAAATATGCCGGCAGCTTTATATCAAGATCTATTATGCGTTTTCAGGCTTAATGATCAATCTGTACATAAATGTGCAAAGCACCAGGCACATCACTGCAGCCGTCCATGGACTGGACACTATGCCGGGCAGCAGCTTTGGTCCGATAGCCAGGGCTTCTGTCCAACCGGCAATTGTGAATACTGCAATAAATATACCCATGATAGCGTCACCGGCCACGAGACCGGAAGCAAGGAGGATACCCTTTTCGGTTTTCTTCTTGAGCACTTCTGTATCAGCCTTGTATTTTCTGTCAACAAGAACTCTGATCAAACCACCGATCACTACACCTGCAGAAAGGTGTATCGGCAGATATAATCCAAGAGCAAAAGGCAGCACCGGAATTTTCATCAGCTCGCACATGATGCCAAAGACCGCACCTATGAGAACCAGATCCCATGGGAGGTTACCGCTCATTATACCTTTGGATATCATTGACATGATCGTTGCCTGTGGGGCTGCAACCTGCTCTGAGCCTATTCCGTATGCCTGATTCAGCATAAGTATTACAAAGCCTATTGCTGCAGCTGATGTAACGATACCTACAAGCATACCTATCTCAACTTTCTTAGGCGTACCACCTATGATATAGGTCGTTTTCAAGGATTGTGCCGCACCGCCTGCAACCGCTATTGCACAGCATATGGTAGCACCGGCTATGATCGCAGCGATCATACCCGCATCTCCGATGATGCCGGTGGCTTTCAAACCCGCAGCTGTCAGCAGCAATGAAGCGATAGTCATACCTGAGATCGGATTGTTTGATGTTCCGATAACGCCTACCAACCTGGCTGAAACAACAGAGAAGAAGAAAGAGAATACCAATACCAATACTCCTCCGATAGGCCCTACAGTAACATTTGCCAGAGGCATGAGCCATACGGCGAGGAAAATCGTCAATGTAATTGCGATGACCCAGGTCATCGGTATGTCAAGGTCTGTCTTCTTATTGCTATTCTTGTGGCTTATACCTTTAATAGCTGCGCTGAATGACCTTACTATAGTCGGCATATTCTTGATTACGCTGATAAAGCCGCCTGCAGCAACAGCACCGGCACCAATGTACCTGAGATATTTACTCCAGATCGACCATGCATCCATATCAGCTATTGCTGTAGCAGCCGGGAATATCGCTACTGCGGAAGCAGCTCCGAAGAATTTGATCAAAGGGATTATTCCAAGCCAGGCCACAAGTGCGCCAGCAAACATATACATGCCTATTTCAATTCCTACTATATATCCTACACCAATGAGGGATGCAAGCACATCGGCCCCTATGATGGTGTTCTGCAGCGGTTTTATATTCCACTCAGGCTCATATTTCCAAAATGCCATACCTTCAGACAGAAATTTATAGATAACTCCTACACCTACACCGGTAAGCATCATTGCAAGTCCTTTTCCGCCTTCCGATGACGATACGAGGACTTCTGAAGCAGCCATTCCCTCCGGATATATCAGGTTGCCATGTTCTTCAACTATGAGGAATCTTCTCAACGGCACAACAAATGCTATGCCCAGAAGACCACCAATGATTCCAACGATAGTAATAGTTGTGATCGTAAGGTTTCCACCCAGAAGGATCACCGCAGGAATACAAAATATCAATCCTCCTGCCAGGGATTCTCCCATGGAGCCCATAGCCTGGATCACGTTGATCTCCAAAATGTTGTTATGCTTGAACAAGCCTTTCAATACACCTGTTGCAAGTATTGCCGTAGGCAATCCGGCAGCAATTGTCATACCTACCTTCAGTCCAAGGTAAGTATTTGCAGCACCGAAAATTACAGCAAATACGATACCTGCGATAACAGACAGCCATGTAAGTTCAGGCAGTGCCTTATCAACAGGTATGTAGGGAACGTACTCATCGCCTTTACAGCCGCCATAAGCCGTAAAATGCAATCCTTTTTGTTCTTTCATAACTTACCCTCCTACTACATTTATTTCTTGGAGATCCAGAGCACCAGAACCTGGTTAATTTACAATAATTGCAGTGGTTTTTGGCTCATACTCTCCAAGACAGCAAGTTAAATATATCACAACCGGCTTTGTGTTTCAAATTTATGAACAATATTTCACATTTGTACTCCGTAGGCATACACATGTAAAATGATCCGAGACGTAAAATGAAGGCGGCTGAGGAGTTTTAGTAATAAATGGTTTTATGTTGGATTACAAAAATAAAGCTCCTCTTTACAGTGAACAGTTCAATTATATTAACTGTCCGCCATAAAGGGAGCATATCAGATCTACTTCAGGGCTATGGACTATTATGCGTTGAAATCACTCGATTGACACTTTCCTATTATTACTATCCAAAATCGAAAGCCTGATAGTGCCTCCCAAATTGTCTTGCACTGCCTTTGCCAATTCTTTGAGGGCAGCCTCAAATTCTGCTGCTCTGCTTTCATCAGTTAGTTCTATGCATAAAAAAGCATTCTTTGTAGCTTCGGTAAGCATAGTCCTTACTGCCTCACGCCAGTTCCAGCATCTGCATATTGCGCCGTTATCATCCTTGTATACTATTTCTCCTTCATAGGGCGGTGCATTTTCATCCGTCCCCAATGGTATAAATTCTTCATTTCCAATTGCCTTGGTCAATCTTATATCACCTTCAAATTTGTCTATGTCCTCACCGCCGCAAGGCATGGCATACCTTAAGGATATGGAATTGTATATATCCACCAGAGGGTTGATAGTCCCGATGTGATTTCCATTGGATACTCTCTTTAGCAATGCTTCAATTGAGGATCTTGCACCCTTCTTTGTTTTAAATTTCTGAAAAGCTTCTCTCCAGGTCTTTATTACCCCGTTATTGCTGAAGTCCGCGTCTGCCAGGTACTTCAAAGCTTCCTGTTCTGCCTTTGAAAGCATTTCCTCATATTGTTGCGTACCCTTTACTGAATTATCTATGCCATGACAGATAACAACACCAATCTTTGCATCAGGGAATATGCTCCAGAATTCATCCTCGATAATAAAGTTTTTCATCAGAATGCCTCCATTGTATCAAAGTTTGCTCAGTTCAACCGCTATCTGCGCTCCGACCCTTGCATTATTATAAACCAACTGTATATTGGAGTCCAGGCTGGCACCTCCGGTGATCTCCTTGACCTTTGCAAGCAGGAAGGGAGTACTCTCTTTTCCTTTAATCCCTTTTTCCTCTGCTTCTTTAATGGCAGAATCTATAGCCTTGTTTATTACAGCAGGGTCCATCTCATATTCTGCCGGTATAGGATTTGCTATTACAACTCCGCCATCAAGTCCCAGATCCCATTTTGCTTTCAAAGACTTGGCAAGTTCTTTTGCGGTATCTATTCTATAGTCTACCCCAAATCCGCTTTTTGAAGTATAGAAAGCAGGCAGTTCATTTGTACCAAAGCCAATTACCGGCACTCCTTGAGTCTCAAGATACTCCAAGGTCAGACCGATATCAAGTATGGATTTTGCGCCCGCACAAACGACCGCTACATCAGTTTGAGCCAATTCCTGCAGGTCTGCCGAGATATCAAAGGTCTCCTGAGCGCCTCTATGGACTCCGCCTATACCCCCGGTTGCGAATATTTTTATACCAGCCAGATTTGCAATGATCATAGTTGCTGCAACTGTTGTAGCTCCATCCAGCTCTTTGGCAAGTATAAAGGGTATATCTCTACGGCTTGCTTTGATCACATCATGGCTTTTTCCCAGATATTCTATTTCCTCTGGGGTCAAACCAACCTTTAATTTGCCTTTTATTATGGCAATGGTCGCCGGAATTGCGCCATTTTCTCTTACGATCTGTTCAACTGCAAGAGCAGTTTCAACATTTTTCGGATAAGGCATGCCGTGTGAAATAATGGTCGATTCAAGTGCGACTACTGCCTTTCGTTCTTTTAAAGCTCTTTTCACCTCAGGATTTATATCAAGGTATTTTTCTAACATAATCCAATCTCCTTCATTTTCTTATCGATATTTTCTTTTGAAATATTCGGGTTTATCGTCTCTTCATAGCTTAGGGCCAAAATCGCAGCTGTCATTGAAAAACGTGCGCTTTCATCGATATCATAGTCATTGAAGCGACAATATGCCAATGCAGCCAGGAATGCATCTCCTGCACCGGTTGCATTGGCCACTTCTATTTTGGGATTGGGGATTAGCTTATGGGTATTGCTGTCATTATAGAACACCCCTTCCGCCCCCAAGGTTATAAAGACCCTTTTCACACCCTGGTCAAGGAAATATTCCGAAGCCTTTACCATATTGTCAAAGTTGTCTATTTTAATGCCTGAAAGCAGCTCAGCTTCTATTCTGTTTGGCTTGATCGTATGGAATGCCCCTATCTTATTTTTGATTTTCTGGGCTTTCGTGCTGGATACCGTGTCCAGGAAAAACTCCGTATTCTTAAAATTATCCAAAACATAGTTGATGACATTTGCCGGGATATTGGTATCAATGATGCAGATCCTCGAGTTTTCTATCACCGGCTTCTTATCCTGGATAAAATCAATTGATATCTGGTCCAATATATCCATATGGGAAATAGCCACATTCATATCGCCCTTTTCATCCAGTATGGCCAGATAAGTGGATGTGGGTACCTGATTCAGAACAAGGGAGTTCTTCATATCCAGACCGATATTGGAGGCATGCTCCAGGATCTTCCTTCCGTAGATATCTTCACCCACTGCACTTATCAGTTTTGTGGGTACTCCCAGGTGGACAAGGTTTTCCGCGATATTCCTGCCGACCCCGCCCAATGTGACCTTGACCCTCCCAGGATTTGAATCCTGAGGTAGTAGCTCCTTGTAAGGGAACCCAATGATATCCATATTGGATCCGCCCAAAACACTTATGTAGTCATCTTGCCTCAAAATGTATCCTTTGCCTAAAATGTGTCCCTTTTTTATCAGGTTGGTAATATGGACCGCTACCGATGAACGGGTTATACCGAGGGAGGTTGCCAGTTCATTCTGAGAGATCGCAGGGTTTTTGCGGATCAACTCCAATAATTCTTCTTCCCTATTCGTCATATGCCCTCCTAAACATTTGCTTACAGTATAAACATTAGCTTATTTTCATGGTAGCATATTACTATTCTGAATGCAATAAGAAAATGAAAGTTTCCTACTTTAAGCTTAGTCTCATGATATAAACACCTTCATCCTTTTCAATTTCCTCAAAGCCTAACTCCCTGTACATGTTCAGGGACCCTCTGTAGAGCTTCTCATGCTCTCCCTTTGCCTCTACAGGCAGCGCAATAGCCATATCAAAGCCTTCCGCCTTAAAATCCTCCAAAGCCTGCCTTAACAATGATCGGGCTACTCCTTGTCTTCTATAATCCGGATGGATCACAAAACAGATCGCAAGGCCGGCCTTCTGATCCTTTATAATATGTTCCAAGTCACTTTGCAGCCTTATATACTGGCTGGCATCATTGGCATTGCACCAACCGATGCATTTATCTCCGTCAAAAGCCAGATATCCCTTCATATTACCGCTATGTATCTGATCCATAGCCTCTGCTTTATTCTCCATGGCCGTCCTGCTTTGCCATTGCGCCATCGTACAATCAGTATGGTAGAATCTGCAGAAGCAGCTGGCCCAATGCGGCGCATGGTGGAAATCCAAGTTTTCAAGATACTCTGCAAAAGTAGTTGCCAGTTCGGGACTTAATTTTCTGATCGTATAAGTCATTATAACTCCTCCTATCTGTATTTGCCTCGATTAAGACCGGCAACTATACCGGCTAGAACATTATCCTTCTTTAGCTGCACTGCTTTATACATACATAATTCATGACAGCACATGCATTCAATACAAACCTTATAATCAATTTGTTTCGTAACTTTATCGATTGCCTTTACCGGGCAGCTCTCTACACATACATTGCAATTTCTGCACTTTTTCCTGTTGACTTTTGGCACGGTTTTAAAGAAATCAATTACATTGATCAGTGCCTTATAATTTCGCCGTTTACTGCTTTTATACCGTTTTGGCAATGTAAAATTATTCAGTTTGGGGATACTTTTATGATCACCATCTATTATTATATTTTCCAAACTACTTTCCCCTATCCCCCTGTTTTGGGCTGCGCCCAGGATAGCCACTTCTCCCATTTCCATACCCAACATCTTGATTGCTACAGTATCTAATGCCAAGGGATCTGTAGTCATCAGGATCTTATTGGCCGCATAAACCTCTCCTGCTGTTGGCCCTTCACCCTGCATGGCTGTGATGCCATCCATTATATGCAACTGAAACCTTGCAGCCTGATGAATATCTGCCAGTATCTCGCCAAAGTGCTCCGGATTGGGAGCACTTTTATGATATTTAGCCTTTCTCAAGCCAGGAATACACCCAAATACATTTTTGACAGCGCCTGTATAGATACCTGCGGAGTGTGTCTTAAGCTTTGGCAGGTTTATAACCACATCCGCATCAAAAATAGGCTTTGCCAGATACATCTTTTCCTCATATTTGCCATTAGTGGTCACTCCAACAACGCCTTCACTATCGAAGTTCTTGATAATGGCCCCTTCTTCCGTTGCTACTTTTTCATAGCCCGCTACCTTGAAGCTCTTTGCAGTAGGTGCTATTCCCGCAATAGCACCACCCGAGCTATCCCCTATCCACACTTCACATCCCAGCTGCTTTAAAATCCTTATCATTGCCCTTACGAATTCAGAATGGGTAACAGCCGCAGATTCTGATGGCTTGGGCCCTATCAGATTCACCTTCAGCAGTACCTTATCACCGGGATGTACAAACAGCTTCCATCCTCCCAGCCGCTCTATCCCGTCGTTTATCTTCAGCATCAAATTGTTCAGTTCATATTCTTTACATTCCTGAATAACTACTTTGATCATTTTGATCCCACTCCTTATTTATTATTAATGCCAGGCACAGCAGTTGGACAGTTATGTCGGATATATAGCAATAACTGACTATCTTTCGTACCTGGCACCTGTTTTTATTTTCTCAAGATCTTGTCCATCGCTTTTCCCTTGGACAGCTCATCGATCAGCTTATCCAAATAGCGGATCTCCCGCATGGTAGATTCCTCTATCTCTTCCACCCGGATACCGCAGACCACGCCCTTGATCAAAGTCCGTGAAGGATTCAGCCGGGGAGCTTCTGCAAAAAAGGTCTCATAGTCTGTCTGTTTTTCCAGCACTGCTTCCAGCTCTTCCTGGCTATAGCCTGTCAGCCAGCGGATGATTTCATCCACTTCTATTTTCGTACGTCCTTTTTTCTCCACCTTCGCAACTAAAAGGGGATAGACCCTTGCGAAACTCATTTTATAGATATTATGGTTGGTCATGATTCACCCTCACTTTTATGATATTTTTGTACCTAAACAAAAACTTAAACTTTAGCACACTCGATTAATCAGAAGACTGCAAAATATTCTTTTCCGTTTTCAAATGACCTTGTTCTTCCCCAGACTTTTTTATCCCCTTATATATTACGCAACCAATAAATATCAATCCTATATATCCTACAAGCGGATAGAAGACACCTATAAGTTCATTGAAGGAGAATAGCCCCAATACAAAGGTAAAAATTGCAATCAATGCCGCAAATATACGGTTTCCCCTTTTACCGCCCATTGTAAATCGGTTGCAAACAGACCACATCATTGCGGAGCAGGAGGAAAACATGCCTAAAATCAGTACGATTGAGAAAACTGCACCTAAAAGGTAAGATATCTTTTTTGCCAGATACAAAACCGGGATCGCCAAGGTCGCAGTGCTTCCCGCATTCAGCAGGATAGCTGTGTTCATGATAGCTATAGCAAGAATCAATGCAACAGCTCCAAATAATGCCCCATATTTTGCATCCTTCCGCTCAGCTGCTGATATGCCAAGCGCAGTAAAGTACGCACTGCCACTAAGAAAATTCAAGGATAAATATAAAATAGAACTGATGATCCAATGTGGTGCTGAATGTGACTCACTCAGTATGGACTGATATTTATGAACTTCCGGAAATTTATTAAAGTCCTGGATAACTGTACTCGTTCCAACAAGCAATGTGAAAGCAATGATAACAGGTCCTATTGTTGAAACGATCTTTATCAATCGTTCAAATCCAATCAAATAGGCGCACAAAACCATTCCAGCCATTACAGCAGAACCTATATAATGATTTATACCATAATACTCTGAAAGAGTAGCGCCCGCACCGGAAATCAAGACAGACATGATCAAAACTAGCGTGGCTGGGATCAGCCCTGAATAAAACGCACCTACCCTTTCACCACAAAAGTATTTGAAATGATTGAATGGTGTTTCGGTTTTGTGTTCATATCCTGTAATCAATAAAACCTGTCCCAAAAATAAAAAACCCACCAAATTCAGTAAAACAACACCATAGCTCAAATATCCATAGCTTGTGAAGAACTGCAACACTTCTTGTCCTGTAGCAAATCCTGATCCAATTACCCAAGCGATGAAAGCTCCTGCAAACTTAATTACTTCCTTTTTATTGCATTTATTTTGTTTATCCATTCTTTCAATCTCAATCCCTTCATCACCTAAAATCAACTAAGAATTGTCAGCAGCTCAGTTTCTCCTTTAGCACTTGTTTTGATTATAAACAATCTGCTGTGAAAATTCCAGTTTTAAGTGACCGGACCATATCCTACCATTTGACTGCAGTTTATATTTATATATTCTTTTCAAATGGGAAAATTTGAACTTATCCTGATTCTAAGTATAGACACCATGTCTTAATTATTATCAATGACTAGATATTAACTTCAAACCAATAATTCCACAAACTATTAATACTATACAAACTACGCGCATGATGTTAACGGGTTCCTTGAATAAAATAACACCTAACAATACTGTGCCAATAGTGCCTATTCCTGTCCAAATCGCATATGCAGTACCTATCGGCAGGCTTTTTAATGACAATGATAAGAAATAGAAACTCGCAACCATTCCTGTAATGGTCAATATGCTAGGCAGTACTTTTGTAAACCCATTCGAATATTTTAATCCAATTGCCCACGCTACTTCGAAGACTCCTGCTATCACTAAATAGATCCATTCCATAACTAGTCCCTCCAAAATTAATATTCTATTTGCCACAAGATCATTTAACAGCTATATTAAAAAAATAAAAAAGCCCAAAGAAATATTTTAAAAATATCTCCCAGGCTTTTATCCTTCCGTGTACACAGTCTCCTGTGCGTTTCCTCTCGGACCTGCCAGTTATAAACTGCGGAACCCTAGAAAACTATTAAGTATCATATTATGTTAGCTGCAACTTGCATATAGATTTTATCATAATGCATTCATCAGTTCAACACGTATGAGGTTTCCTCATCCGGCTTTACCGCACACTCCACCTTCAATGCCTCCAATCATTCATTAAGCTGACAAATTGGCAGGGCTGAAAACTGCTTCTTTATCTTTAACACCAAGCCGGCTCATTTCTCTCACAAGGAGCAGAATTGCGATCGTACAAGATACAAAGTCTGAAACCGGCCCTGCCGCCCACACCCCTGTAAGTCCAAAGAAATTGGGCAGAATAAGCAGCATAGGTATCAGCATCAGTACCTGCCTTAGTAGACCAAGAAAAGTAGCCTTTTTCGCCTCTCCAATTGCTTGAAAATAGCTTGCTCCAACAATTTGGGCACCAACAAGCGGAAGCATCATCAGGAATATTCGCATGCCCTTGCCGGACATCTCAATCAAAGCTTTATCATTGCTAAAAATCCCTGCAAGTGCGGATGGGAAAAACTGTACCATGACGAAAGTAAAAATACAGATTGCTGATATCGAAAGCAACTCCAGTTGCAGAGTTTTCCTGACGCGATCAAATTTCCCTGCACCATAATTATACCCTATTATGGGCTGTGCTCCCTGTGTTATCCCCATGGCAGACATCAAGAACAGAATCATGACCGAGTTAATAACGGTCATTGCACCGATTGCCACATCACCTCCGTATTCCCGGAGAGAATTATTGAAGATAATACTCACAAGAACTGCCGCAAGCTGCATAACAAACGGTGAAAAACCAATGCTGAGGATGTCCTTAATAGCTGTGGTATTCAGTTTCAAATCTTTTCTTTGGATCCTCAACTTGCTCCCATTGCTGATAAAGTGGCCAATTACCAAAACTGAAGACACCATCTGAGCAATGATCGTTGCCAATGCCGCGCCTGCAATACCCATATTGAAAGTAAATATGAAAAGCGGATCAAGTATAATATTCATTATAGTACCTGCGACGATGGTGATCATCGCTTTAAGCGGGCTTCCTTCTGCTCTTATGATGTTGATCAACCCCATCCCTATACCTTGAAACACTGTACCAAATAGTATTATGGTGATATATTCGGATGCATAATCAATAGTAGCATTACTTGCTCCAAAGATGTTGAGTATCGGTAGCTTGAAAACTAAGCCGATCAGGCTGACAAGAAGCATAAGGATGGTAAGTAGGGAGACTGCATTACCAATAACGCTTTCAGCATCGTCCTTTCGATTTTGTCCTAGTCGCATTGAAACGATATTAGAAGCACCAATCCCCACAAGTGAACTTACAGCTGAGATTATCATCATGAATGGCAAACTAAGACCTATTCCTGTCATAGCCAGCGTATCTATTCTGCCTATAAAAATCCGGTCAACGAGATTATAAAGCGAATTGACCAGCATACCGCCAATGGCTGGAAGTGAGAAATTTATAAGCAGTTTCCCTATGGACATTGTACCTAGTTGATCATTTACTATTTTCACTTTTTAAGACCTCCTGCTTTTCAGCAACAATGATATATATGGGCCCTTGTGGAAATTCCTTTCGTATGACCCTGAAACCGGCTTTAATCAGTTCTTCTTCCAACTCGGAAGATTTGATACGAATGCTCATAGGCGGGCCTTGTATAAATTTCTCATCCTTCTCATACTCCAAACACAGAAACTGCCCACCTGTCTTCAATACACCGCTTATTTGCCCGATCACCATTGGCAATGGCCCCACCTCATGCAAAATCAGCGAAGCGAGCACAATATCCATGCTTTCTGCCGGTAAAGGTATATAATCGATGCTTCCCTGTAATAATTTGATATTGCCAATATTCAAATCGTGCGCTTTTGTCTGTATCACCTCCAGCATACGTGGGTCAATATCCAGTGCATATACTGTCTCATTCACCATCTTCGCAGCTGGAATCGTTAAGAAGCCTGAGCCTGCTCCAACATCCAAAACATTATCGGACTTGTTTACTGTCAACCTGCTCAGTATCTCCTCCGGTGGAAGGAGTTCTTTTCTTTGAATTCCATCGAGAAAGGCGACCTTGTTCATAAATTTGTTTGATTCTTGTAATTCCATGTGATTTTTATTCATGTCGATATCTCCTCTTATTTAATTTATATATTACAGACTGTATTTGTCCGTGATTAGGGTAAAAAAATACCTCTGATTAGAAGTACAACTATTTTTCACAAGTATCAGTTGTAGAATCTTCTGATACTACTTCATAGAGCTTTTTCTCCTTCAAATAAGCTACCATCTGATTTTCCGCTTCTCTCATGACTTTTTCCAGCATACAATCACCTTGATCACTCATATCACAGGTAAATAATGCACCACTGCCTTCGATAGCCTGTATTACATCAAAAAATGAAATCTCTTCTTTATGTTTACGCAAGCTATATCCTCCATTCATCCCAGGTGCGGATTGGATCAGGTCAGCTTTTACCAATTGGGTCAGTATCTTGGAAAGATACGTCGGCGACATATTCATATGATTTGCAAGTGGCTGCAAGCTTAAATTTTCTCTTCCATCCTGTTTCAAAATAAACGCCATTATGTGTAATGCATAATTAGTAGCTTTTGTATACTTCATAAGCAAACCTCCAACAAACATATTGCAGAGTGTATTTATCTATAATTATAATTCATGTCTGTTTATATGTCAACAGTATCGTCAAATTCAAAAGGCTGAATCATTAATTCTTATGTGTTGCAACTGTTAGCTATATCTTCATGTAATAGTTGCTGTTATATTTTATTTCAAAATCATCAATATTATTTTCGTGAAGCTTTTTCTCAATGCTTTCTTTCTTTTGATCACTATCCATGATGTTAATGGTGTTTATTACGCCATCTGTGATCTTTTCAAAACGATTAAACGGAAAAGCCACTGCCAGCTCATCATCCTTCCAACCCGCCTTGTGCCTGGTGCCAATACATAGCATAGAAACATTGATATCATTATTCAGGTACGGGTATGCCGTTGATTCAGAACAAATTGCTTGATTCCCTGACATTTTGTAATTGGAATGTACGCTATAATGGTACGAATAACCTTGTATGATCCGCATTACATTATATGGATTGGAAACCGCAATAACGATATCCGGTTCTTCTTCAAATTCCTCCAAAGGCTTTACCATGACACCATATGCCTTATGATCGCAATAGCTCATGGCATCTCTGGCGTTCTTGGAGGTTGCCATGTCGCAATAAAGGCCAAGCCTTTTTCCATTCTGACCGGTTTTATGATAATCATCGATTTCCATAAGTCCAATTGCACGAGCGCCGGCAATACAAACAAGCTCCTCCCCT
>CAZNMO010000075.1:20203-20787 GCA_964574195.1 uncultured Clostridiaceae bacterium
TAGCTTTCAGTGCCTTACCGGACATTGCCAGCTTGACCATCACGCAGTAATTCAGCTTATTCTTTACTTGCACCGCAGCTGCATTTTCATAAGCTTCTTTAGTGAACATGAATTTTACCCCAATGATCCTTCTTTCCAGTTGGAGCGCACAGCTCAGCTTGATTATTGACTGTTTTACATTTTCTTTTTCCATATGTTGTACCTCATCTATAGTTTCTTATACAGATAGTTTCCAAAGCCCTGTATTAATTGTACCAGAATGCAAAGCAGCAGCACAGATGTGTACAGGATAGTATTGTTAAAGCTCTGATAGCCGTAGTTTAATGCTACGGCACCTAATCCGCCGGCGCCAACAGCTCCTGCCATCGTTGTGGCGGAGAGATAAGAAATGGTAGCCAGGGTCGTCCCGGAAATCATGGATGGTACAGCTTCTTTAAGCATTACCTTAAAAATGATCTGTGAATTTGATGCTCCAAAGGAGCGTGCTGCTTCAATAAGCTGCTTGTCCACCTGCGCAAATGCATTTTCAAAGATTCTTGCCAAAAACGGTGTTGCAGCTATTGTCAGGGGCAAAATCGCCGCCT
>CAZNMO010000076.1:0-15643 GCA_964574195.1 uncultured Clostridiaceae bacterium
CAAGATCCCTTGCCACCAAGCTGGATGCTCCTTTGGCTATTATCGATAAAAGAAGGCCAAAGCCCAATGTATCAGAGGTTATGAACATCATAGGTGATATTGCCGACAAGGATTGTATCGTGGTTGATGATATCGTTGATACAGCCGGATCCATCGTAAATGCAGCAAAGGTACTGAAGGATATGGGAGCAAAGGACATATACGTCGCATGCACACATCCTGTACTATCCGGACCTGCCTTTGAACGCATACAGGACTCGGTGATAAAAGAGCTTATAGTCACAAATACGATACCGCTTCCTGCCAATAAGCCTGTAGACAAGATAAAGGTACTGTCGGTGGCATCCCTTTTTGCAGAAGCGATAAAGAGAATATACGAAGGATTATCCCTGAGCAAGCTGTTTGATTAATATATAAAGCACCCTTGCACATAATCTGCGCAAGTGCTCATTGAATTTATGGAGGTATAGAGGTATATATGTATCTTATAGTAGGACTCGGGAATCCGGGGGATAAATATAGATACACCAAGCATAATGCAGGCTTTATGGTGCTGGATTACTTTGCCTCTGAGCACAATATAAGCATAAGTAAGCTAAAACACAAGGCACACATTGGCGAAGGACAAATTGGCCAGGAAAAGATCATCCTGGCAAAACCCCAGACCTTTATGAACCTGAGCGGGGAAAGCGTGTTGGAGCTTATGAACTGGTACAAGGAAGATATTTCAAGGCTAATAGTGGTATATGACGATATTGACCTGGAGCCGGGCAGAATAAGGATCAGACCGGAGGGAAGCTCAGGAACCCACAACGGCATGAAATCAATAATATATCTTATGAATACAGACAAGTTTCCGCGGATCCGGGTAGGCATAGGGAGACAGCCTGACTATATGGATCTCGCGGATTATGTCCTGAGCAGATTTTCCGATGAGGAGATACCGCTTATGGAGGAGGCTGTCAAGAAGGCAGCTCTGGCAATTGAGGAGATCGTAAAGAAAGATGTGGCTTCGGCCATGAACAAGTATAACAGGGAAAAGTAACACACCGGTATAACCCCTTCCAAAGGGGGCAAAACTTCAAAAAGAATTTTAACAAATGATGAGGTCGTATATTACAACTCCGACCTCAATTATTTTGCAATGATAATCCCCTGAACGGAGGTGAGGATTTGAGCTTTGACAATATGCTGAAGCCTTTCTATGAGATGGAAGAGCTTAATGAAATGCTTGACTCTCTTAAACCGGAAAATAACATAGTGGAGGTTTACGGGATATCAGATACTCAGAAGGCTTTTATTGTGGCGTTGGTGTGTAGGCATTTCAAGAAACCTTGCCTTTTCATAACCCATAATGACTTGCTGGCAAAGAAGATATATGAGGATATATCATTCCTGAACACTGAGTTGGCCACCTTACTGCCTTCCAATGACATGATGTTCAGGCGGATAGATGCCAAGAGCAGGGAGATAATGCAGAATAGGCTCAAGGCTTATGATGATATTTTAAGCGGTAAGAACAATATAATCTGTACTTCAGTTGAAGCCTTGCTATCCAAGGCGGTTGCCCCGGAGCTTTTTAGATCCATGGAAAGAGAGCTTTCTGTGGGAGAGACCATCTCATTGGAGGAAATGAAGGAATACTTCATAAGAGCCGGCTACGAACGGGTCGATATGGTAGAAGGAAAGGGACAGTTCTCCATAAGGGGAGGAATCATGGATTTCTTTTCGCCGATACATCAAAATGCAGCAAGGATAGAGCTGTTTGATGATGAGATCGATTCTATAAGGTATTTTGATGTCCTTACCCAAAGATCGGTAAGCAAGGCTATGAAGATCCAAATAACTCCTGCCAGGGAATTCCTTGTTACAGAAAGTGAATATGCTGTCGGTGCAAAAAACCTGGAGACGGAGTTGCACACAAGGCTCAAGGCTTCCGGGGGAGATAGGAAGAAAAAGTCTTCCGACAGCAGGACAAGGGAGATCATCTCAGAAGATATCGAAAAGCTAAAGCAGGGCATATATTTTGAGGGGCTGGAGAAGTATTCACCATATTTTCCGGGGAAGAACCACAGTCTGATAGATTATATGGAGGACTGTATTATTTTTGTGGATGAGCCCGGCAGGATAAGACAGCATTGTGAAACCTTCGGGGTCGAGTTCCAGGAGTATTTTAACCAGATGCTGGAGAATGGAGAGGTACTTCCGGGGCAGTTCGGTGCCATTTTCACTTATGAAGAGCTGCTTGTTAGGATGCAGGGGAAAAAAAGAGTATGCCTGGATGCCCTTTATAAGGTGAATAATGATTTTTTACCGCAGAGGACGATAAGCATAACAAGCCGTTCGATGCATCCTTTCCATGGAAAGCTGAATATGCTCATGGAAGAGATAGAGGTATGGAAAAAAAGAAGATATAAAGTGCTTATACTTGCAGGTACAAGGGAGAGGGGACAGCGCCTCGCTTCCGACCTGAGGGAAAGAGATATAGATGCAGTATACAAGGACGAGCTTGACATAGAGCTGAAGGATGGACATATAGTAATTCTTCCCGGAATATTGAACAGTGGCTTTGATTTTCCATCTATAAAGTATGCCGTCATTAGTGACAGAGAGGCTTTTGGCACAAAGCGAAAAGCGAAGGAAAAGAAAAAGGGCAAGACCATTGAGGTCTTCACAGATCTGAAGGTTGGAGACTTTGTTGTCCATGAAAACCATGGTATCGGGCAGTATATCGGTATAGAAAAGCTGAAGATCGATAATGTGACCAAGGATTATCTTCACATCAAGTATTCGGGCAATGACAAGCTTTTTATCCCAACCGACCAACTGGATATGATACAGAAATATATCGGCTCGGAGGAAAAGGGCCCCAAGCTCAACAAGCTTGGAGGTGCAGAATGGCTGAAGGTCAAAACAAGAGCCAAGAAAGCCATAGAGACCATGGCCGTGGATCTGCTCAAGCTTTATGCAGAAAGACAGCAGGCTGTTGGCTTCGCCTTTTCGAAGGATACAAAGTGGCAGAAGGAATTTGAAGATATGTTTCCTTACGAGGAAACACAGGACCAGCTGCACTGCATTGAAGAGATAAAGCAGAGCATGGAGGACTCCAGGGTCATGGAAAGGCTCCTGTGCGGAGATGTTGGATATGGAAAGACTGAGGTTGCGTTGAGGGCGGCCTTCAAATGTGTAATGGACAACAAACAGGTCGCGATACTTGTTCCCACAACTATATTGGCCCAGCAGCACTACAATACCTGCGTGCAGAGGTTTGCCAATTTCCCCGTTAACATAGAGGTGCTTTCCAGATTCAAGACACACGGTGAGCAGAGTAAGATAATAGCAAACCTGAAAAGCGGTAATGTTGATATAATAATAGGCACACACCGGCTATTGCAGGAGGATCTGACTTTCAGCGACCTCGGGCTGCTGATAATAGACGAGGAGCAAAGGTTCGGCGTTGCCCATAAGGAAAAAATAAAGAACCTGAGAAAGAATGTAGATGTTCTTACTCTCACCGCCACCCCGATACCAAGGACCCTTCATATGTCGCTTATAGGCATAAGAGACATCAGTATTATCGAAGAGCCGCCGGAGGAGAGGTATCCTGTCCAAACCTATGTGATGGAATATAATGAGGATGTGATCAAGGAAGCCATTTCAAAGGAAATAGGCAGAGGCGGACAAGTGTATTACCTCCACAACCGGGTTAGAAGTATACAGAAGGTAGCGGCGAAGCTCAAGGAGATGGTGCCTGAGGCAAGAGTTGCCGTAGCCCATGGGCAGATGGACGAGAAGACCCTCGAGGATACGATGCTGGATTTCTACAACAGGGATTATGATGTTCTGGTATGCACCACCATCATAGAAGCCGGATTGGATATACCCAATGTAAATACCATAATCATAAATGATGCGGATAAAATGGGCTTGTCCCAGCTTTATCAGCTCAGGGGCAGGGTTGGACGTTCCAACAGGCTGGCCTACGCATATTTCAATTACCAGAGGGATAAGGTGCTGAATGAGGTTGCGGAGAAGAGGCTGCAGGCCATAAGGGAGTTTACCGAATTCGGCTCAGGCTTCAAGATCGCAATGAGAGATCTGGAAATAAGGGGCACCGGCAATCTGCTGGGAAGGGAACAGCACGGGCATATGGAGGCCATAGGGTATGACCTTTATATAAAGCTTCTGGAGGATACTGTGAAGGAGCTCAAGGGAGAGGCTGTCACAGAAACCGTGGATACATCCATAGAACTTCAGATAAGTGCATATATACCGGAAAGCTATATATCCGATGAGAACCAGAAAATCGAGATATACAAGAAAATTGCATATATCGGCAGCCATGAGGACCTTTACGACATCGAAGAAGAGATAGAAGACAGGTTCGGCGACCTGCCGCAGGTGGTACGAAATCTGCTGGATATATCATATATAAGGCATCTGGCGAAAAAGTGCGGTATAATATCCATAACCCAGAAGAAAAACAGCATAATTGTAAAATTCTACAGTGACAAGAGCATAGCACCCATGACCGCCATAAGGGTGGCAGGGGAATACATCAACAGGCTCCTTTTCACTGCAAGCGGTCAGCCGTACTTTACAGTAAGGATCGATGAGGACAGACCGGACGAGTATGTGAAGTTCTTGAAGGAGTTCTTAGAAAAAATTAGTAGTTTCCAGAATGAAGGATTTGGGGTATAATTATTTAATGGCGTGCATCTGGGTAGTGTTGTGCTGTGAGGTTCCATATGACATAGCCGGGTATGATTAGACTATAAGGCACAAATGATACAAATTATAAGTAGGGGAGCGATGGATAATTGTTTAGCAAAAGGTACAAGCTGCTTCTGGTGACACTTACAATAACGATCCTGGCGGCATTTCTTTCAGGCTGCGGAATGGTAAGGGTGAATCCGGAGGTTGACAATAATACTGTTGTAGCCAAAGTGGCAGGAGAAGAAATAAAGAAAGAAGAATTCAAAAAAGTATTTGAGATTTTCAAGAACCAGTATGAAAAGCAGTTCGGGACCGAGGTATGGGATCAGGAGATGGACGGTAAGAAGTTTATCGAGGTTGCCCGTGAGAAGCTTCTGGATATGCTTGTTGACGAAAAGATTCAGCTCAACAAGGCCAAAGAACTGGGTATAACTGTTACTGATGAAGAGGTAAACAGTGAGATAGAGAATACAAAAAAATACTTTGACACAGAGGAAAAGTTCAATGAATACCTGAAGGGACAGGGAATGGATCTAGAGTACTTCAAGCAGTCAGTCCGCAAGGAGCTTGTAAAAAGCAAGCTCAATGAAAAGCTTACAGCCAATGTTGCGGTTACGGATGATGAAGTAAAGGTATATTACGATACACACCAAAGCGAATTCATGAGGGTCAAGGCAAGCCATGTATTGCTTGATACCAAGGAAGAAGCTGAAAAGATCCTTGCCAGGGCAAAGGCCGGTGAAGATTTCGCAGAGCTGGCCAGACAGAATTCAAAGGATCCCAGTGCCAAGGAAAACGGCGGTAACCTTGACTATTTCGGACATGGAGATATGGTAGCACCCTTTGAAAAAGCTGCTTTTGCGCTTAAACCGGGTGAGATCAGTGAGGTTGTTCAGACTGACTTTGGCTTCCATGTAATAAAGGTCGAGGACAGCAAGCTGGATAAGTTTGAGGATGTTAAGGAGCAACTGAAGGCGACCATGCTCAGTGATAAGAAGAATACTGAATTTGATAAACTCCTTCAGGAAATGAGAAAGGGCTCAAATGTAGAAACCTTTGTGAAGAACCTGGATTGATATTTAAGAACTATAAAGCTGCCTGTACAAAATACAGGCAGCTTTTTTATTGATTTATATGCCATGCCAGGCAGGCAAATGCGGCAGAGGCCGCCTTTGTTCTCTAAAATTTACAAATTTGTGTATAAAAAAAACTAGTTGGTAAAATAATAACCATTACAAACACTTATGTAAATCAAAGAAGGAGGGTATAAGTTGAAAGCAACCGGAATTGTAAGAAGGATAGATGACCTTGGAAGAGTCGTAATACCTAAAGAAATAAGAAGAACCCTACGGATTAGAGAAGGAGACCCGCTGGAAATATTTACAGACAGGGAAGGCGAGGTCATACTGAAAAAGTATTCCCCCATTGGTGAGCTAAGCGACTTCGCAAGGGAATATGTTGATTCGCTACATAGTTCAATGGAGCATATCATATGCATATCCGACAGGGATACCATTATTGCAGTTGCAGGTGCACCGAAGAAAGAACTGCTGGATAAAAGAGTCAGCCCATCCCTTGAAAAAATAATGGAAGATAAGACAACAGCCGTCTTAAGTCTGACCGGAGAAAACAAGATGATCAACATATCTGCTGACGAAGAGGGTGCGTCAAAATATACAGCCGGTGTCATAGCGCCGATCCTCACGCAGGGCGATTCCATAGGGGCAGTGCTTATACTGTCCAAGGATCCAAACATACAAATGGGTGAACTGGAAATCAAATTGTCGGAAACGGCAGCAAGTTTCTTAGGGAAGCAAATGGAGCAGTAATGAGTGTTTGATAAAAGTAGTAGTCTTAAAGGCTGCTACTTTTTTGTTCTATGTACTAAGGTCGATGTATATTGTAATTATATGTAGGTCTACTGCCTCAGGTAAATTTTGGGCAGTTCCTGATATTGTATTCCTAGAAACAAAGATGTATGTTAAAATATAATGTGTTTATTTAATTTAGGGAGGTCTCAAATGAGTTCTAGTAAGCAATCTTTTATCAAAGGGGCTGCGATACTTGCGATAGCAGGGATAATATCCAAGGTCCTGGGTGCAATTTACAGAATACCTTTAGGCAGGATCATCGGTTCGGAAGGAATGGCATACTATCAGACTGCATATGACCTTTACATATTGATGCTGACATTCTCTGCCTATTCAATACCAATTGCCATATCAAAGCTTGTATCGGAGAAAATAGAGCTGGGGAGACGCGACGAAGCACACAAGACCTTCAAGGTAGCGCTTTGCCTTATAGCTTTTCTGGGTTTGTCGCTGTCAACGATGTTGTTCTTCAATGCTCAGGGCTTTGTGAATCTGGTGAAGAATCCCGGTGCTTACGTAGCAGTTTTGTGTGTAGCCCCGGCAATATTCACCGTATCCTTAAGCGGTGCCTTCAGGGGATATTTCCAGGGAATGCAGAACATGACACCCAGCGGAATATCACAAGTAACAGAACAACTGGCCCGAGTAGTTTTTGGTTTCATTCTGGCGATAGTATTTCTTTCGGCGGGCTTTGAAACCTCTGCAGGAGGGGCTGTTTTTGGAACTACAATAGGAGGCCTCGTAAGCTTCTTTACCTTGTTTTACATATACAGAAGAAAAAAGCATGACATAAGGATGGGGATACTAGCTGCGGGGAAGATGAAGATGGAGTCCTCCCTCAGCATAATAAAGAGGATAGTGATTTTTTCAGTTCCAATAACAATTGGCGGCAGTATCATGCCGGTAATGACCGTAATTGACACCTTTATAGTAATGGATAGGCTTCAGGCAGCCGGCTTTTCGCTGGAGACCGCTACAAGGCTCCTTGGGCAGCTGAAGGGAATGGCAGGGGCCTTCATCAACCTTCCACAGGTGTTCACAATAGCGCTTGCTGCAAGCCTTGTGCCGGCCATATCCGAATCAATGACCAGAAATGATTTTGGAGGGGCTGCCAGGAAATCCGAGCTGGCCATAAGGCTGAGCCTTATTATCGGGTTGCCTGCTGCTTTTGGATTATTTATACTATCCGATCCGATCATGAAGCTTATGTATCCTGCTGAACCGGCAACTCTGGGTATGGTGCTCAGATACCTTTCCATGGCTGTAATATTCCTGACGTTGGTACAGACAATGACTGGGATACTTCAGGGTATGGGCAAGGAAAGGATACCGGTAATAAACATGGTGATCGGTGCACTGACAAAGCTGGTTGTAAGCTACACGCTTACGTCAATACCGGTGGTAAATATAAGAGGAGCTGCCATAGGTACCGTTGTGGGCTATGGCGTATCAGCGATGCTTAACCTGTCGGCAATTATAAAGCATCAAAGATCCGGAATGAGAGTAATGAATATTGTTATGAAGCCCGCCATAGCAACCGGTGCAATGATGGCTTCGGCATATTTCGGCTACAGGCTGTTGTTTGGCCTGTTGGAGAGAAATTCCATTGCAACACTGGCAAGCGTAGCAATTGCAGCATTGGTATATGTTATCACACTTATACTGATCAAGGGTATTGCGGCTGAAGAGCTGGAAATGGCTCCAGGAGGAAAAAGGCTATCAAAAATATTAAGGAAAAAAGGATTACTTTAAATACATGGCTGTTGCACAACAGCAGAAAGATGCGGCATATCCGTTTCGAGTTGCGTGTTACGCGTTGCGCGTGGAACGTCTTGGGATGGGCTTCGAAGATTAAGATCCTTCGTTTCACTCAGGATGACGCTTATCTGTCATCCTGAACGCAGTGAAGGATCTTTGCTTCGAAGGCGGGCTATAACCGTTCCACGCGCAACTCGAAACGCGTAACCCGCAACCCTTGTGTCGCATCCTTCCTAATATGTTCAGCAGCAAACAAAAGAGAAGGAGCGGAACTTAAGAATGCCAAAAATCATTATTGTAGGCTTGGGGCCTGGCGATTACAGGCAGCTGAGCCTTGAAGCCCTTGAAACATTAAAGGAAGCGGAGGCCCTGGTGCTTAGAACAGAAAAGCACCCTGTTGTGGATCGCCTTAGGGAGCAGGGATTGGTATACAGCAGCTGTGATGATATTTATGACAGCGGAGAATCCTTTGACGAGACCTACCAGATAATAAGCGAAAGGGTCATACAGCTTTGCTTTCAAAAGGGACAGGTGGTATATGCCGTACCGGGACATCCTCTGGTTGCGGAAAAAAGTGTTGAGCTGATAATGGCCAATGCGGGGGAAAATGTTGAAATAAGATTGATCCCTGCATTGAGCTTCATCGATGTAATACTAAGTGCACTGAGGATAGATCCCGCTTATGGTCTGAAGATCATTGACGGCCTTAGCATTAAGACCCAAAAGCCTGACCAGAAATGCGGCAATATAATAACCCAGGTCTATGACAGACTGGTAGCTTCTGAAGTGAAGCTGATGCTCATGGATTATTATGTGGATGATTTTGAGATATATGTCATAAGGGCTGCCGGGGTTGAAGGCCAGGAACAGATCGCAAGGATACCTCTTTATGAACTGGATAGGATAGAGTGGGTGGATTACCTTACAAGCGTCTATGTTCCGGTTGCCCTTGAAGGAGCAAGGTACAAAAGCTTCAGCGATCTGGTGGAGCTTATGGATACGCTGAGAGGAGAAGGGGGCTGCCCCTGGGATAGGGAGCAAACCAGAGAATCATTGAAGCCCTACCTTCTTGAGGAAACCTATGAAGTACTGGACGCAATAGAGAAGGATGACCTGGACTTGATTGTCGAGGAACTTGGCGATGTATTGCTTCAGGTGGTGTTCCACTCACAGATAGCCAAGGAAGACGGAGAATTCGACATTAATGAGGTTATATCAAGTATAGTGAATAAATTGATTGTAAGGCATCCTCACGTGTTTGGAGACGTAAAGGCCACCAGTGAGAGCGGTGCCCTGAAAAGCTGGGAGGCGTCCAAAAGGGAGCAGAAGGGGATGGACAACTATACCCAGGCTCTTATTGATATTCCCACAGCCCTGCCATCCCTGATGAGAGCTTACAAGGTACAACAGAAGGCTGCTCTGGCAGGATTTGACTGGGACAACGTGGATGATGCATTTTCAAAGGTTTATGAGGAAGCAGAAGAGGTCAGGGAAGTATATAAAACTGGACAAATAGACATAATAGAAGAAGAAATCGGAGATTTACTGTTTTCAGTCGTCAACGTATCAAGGTTTTTGAAGGTGCAGCCTGAACTTGCTCTAAAGGCTACAACGGAAAAATTTATCAAAAGATTTAAGTATATTGAGGAAACAGCCTTGCAATCTGGGAAAAAACTTGATAAAATGAGCTTGCAGGAGATGGATAAGCTCTGGAATGAAGCAAAACAGCAGAGTTTGGCAAAAAAAGATAAAAAATGATGAAAAAAAAGAAGGATTTTTGCGAATCAAGTAGAATATCCATAAACAGTAAATATTTCCTACAAAATAAAAAATGGAGGGAAGATAATGAATAAATCAGATCTTATCAGCAAAATGGCTGAAAAAAGTGCAATGACAAAGAAGGATTCAGAAAAGGCTCTTAAAGCACTTATAGAAAGTGTTGAAGAAGCTCTTGCAAAAGGTGACAAAGTTCAGTTAGTTGGCTTTGGAACTTTTGAAGTTAAAGAAAGAAAAGCAAGAGTAGGCAGAAACCCAAGAACAAGAGAAGAGATCAAAATACCAGCATCAAAGGCTCCAATATTCAAAGCTGGAAAAGATCTTAAGGATCTCGTAAATAAGTAAGAAATAGTACATAATAAAGAAAATCAGGCCTTTAAGGCCTGATTTTTCTCTATATGTCATAAACGTAGGAAGTGATAAAGTTGAGACTAGACAAATATCTGAAGAATTCCAGGCTTATCAAAAGAAGAACGGTAGCCAAGGATGCCTGTGTGGGTGACAAGGTGTACCTGAACGGCAAACAGGCAAAGCCAAGTGCAGAGGTAAAGGTCGGAGATATAATAGAGATAGTTTTCGGAGAGAAAAGCATAAAGGCAGAGATAACCGATATATCCGACAATGCATCAAAGGCAGCGGCAAAAGAGATGTACAAACTCCTGGAGCAATAGTCGCACCTGGACAACAATGGTTTAATTAATCATAAATGAACACTCCCGGCATATAAATATAACGAGGCGGTGCTACCCATAGACCGGTACAGATACTTGCTTCAGTTGTTTCAATATATGTTTGGGAGGTTTTTTCATGGAAGAGAAGAAGATGATCAGGACCAGACCTCACAATATTACTTTAGAAGGACGAGAAAGACTTGCGATAACAGGGGTCAAGGATGTGACCAGCTTTGATGATAATACTGTTGTGCTGGATACTGAAGCCGGAGGCCTTACTGTAAAAGGTACGGATTTACATATAAACAAGCTGAGTGTAGAAGACGGTAATCTTTTTGTCGAAGGCTATATTATATCTTGTGTCTACAGTGACAGGATAGATGTCAAAAAAACCGGCAGCTTCTTGAGCAATATCTTCAAATAATCCATATGATGTAAAGAGTGCTGAGGGGGTTTTTTATGGAAACAGTTCAATTTCAGAGCTATATTTTTTTATACTCGGTTTATGGAGGAATAATCATAGGTATCCTGTATGATATCTATAGAGCTTTAAGAGGGAGACGCAAAAGGGACCGGGTGATAACCTCCCTGTGGGATGTTCTGTTTCTTGCAGCTGTATTCATGGTTGTAATGTGGGCTATCTTTTCAAGCAACTATGGAGATATTAGGGCATATGTGCTTATAGGTTTCTTGGTGGGCTTCTATCTGTTTGAAAAGCTATTGGGCAGGATCATGGTCAGAATAGTCTTTTTTGTTTACAGGGGCTTAAGCAGTTTTATTAAAAGGAGTAATTCAATACTTGCCTTACCCGCCAAGCTGATAGTATCCTTTTTCTACCAGTGTGGCACAGGTATTTCACGTTCGCTCCGCAGAGGAAAGACAAGGTTAAGAAAAATGAGCAAATTGCCGAAACAAATAGTATATGATTCAAAAAAGTATTATGGCCTTATAGTTAATAAAAAAAGCGGGAAAAACCACGGTAATTAAATTGCCTTGATATTGCTTTTATTAAGAGGATTTTCCTGTCAACCGTCGAATATAAATAGATGTTTGACTCTATATAATTTACGGCGGATATACACTAATGTAGATTGGTTCCGCCGCAAAGAAAATCAAGGTAACACAAATCTGTTTCAGCAAAGCTTAAACAGATTTTGTATAGAAGCAATTATTGGCTGAGTCAGGCTGCCCGATTGTTGTACATACTATTCCAAAATCATCAGGATAATAGATGTTGAGGGGATGCAAATGAAAAAAAGGAAGTTTAAGTTCAAGAGCTTGTTTTTGTTTATTTTTATGGTGTACGCAGTAATCACTATAATTAATCAGCAGTTAGCAATTTCTGAGCTGAAGGGTGCGGAACAAGCATCTCTTGATAAAATTGAGGCTGTAAAAAAGGATAATGATAAACTGGTAGAGATGATAAACAATGCTACCTCGGCTGAATACATCGAGAGGATGGCCAGGGAACAACTGGGACTGGTCAAGGCCGGTGAAAGAGTGTACATAGATCAATCCGGTGCTGATAATAATATACAGAACAGGGATAATTAGGTATAATATTGACAGCAGAAGGGTTTTAATATATTATATCCATAGCAGTTCTATTGCTGATTAAAAGGAGGAGTATTTTTTATATGCCTATAGAGGAAGGTAAGGTAGTTGAAGGGACAGTATCAAGTATTACCAGTTTTGGAGCCTTCATTCAGCTGCCAGAAGGTAAAATGGGTCTAGTCCATATATCAGAAATTGCAGACACCTATGTAAAGGACATAAAGCACTTTATCAAGGAAAAGGATAAAGTTAAGGTTAAAGTTCTGTCTGTTGAGAAGAATGGTAAGATTAATCTTTCGATCAAACAGGCACAGGTAATCAAGAGAACAGTCAGACCCATGGAGATCGACTGGGAGCAGGAATCAAGAAAAAATCAGGGGGCTTCCTTTGAGGACCGTCTTTCCAAGTTCCTGAAGGAAAGTGATGAAAAGCTTCAGCAACTGAAGAAAAATACCGATTCAAAACGCAACAGCGGAGGATACCGGAAAAGCGAAGGACTGCAAAAGTAGAATAGCAATCATATGATTATTTGAATATTAAACATAAATATACTGTCAGCAGGTCTGGCAGTTTATTGTTTATAAAGGACCTGATGTTTCGTTTGCATAATAAGATCCACTTAGTTAATATATTAATAATGAGATAATATGAGGAGAAGCAAATGAAGAAATTAGCTGCTATTGACATTGGCACTAACTCAATGAGGCTGATGCTCTGTGAAACTGTAGGCAACTCCATAGCAAAAAAAGAAAAAGAACTGATCGTGACAAGGATCGGGAAGGATCTTTTCGAGACAGGCCGGATCAGTGAAAAGGCAATGATGCGAAATATAGAGGCTTTGAAGTACTTTAAGAACAAGGCTGACAGATATGGCGCAGAAGCTGTGCTGGCAATTGCCACAAGCGCCGTGCGCGATGCGTCAAACGGCAAAGAATTTGTTGAAGCTGCCAAAACCCAGGCAGGAGTGGATATCAGGATAATAAAGGGTGAAGAAGAGGCGCAGCTTGGTATCATCGGGGTGATGAGCGAGCCGGGGGTTGCTGATGATTCAGTACTTGTCCTGGATATAGGAGGCGGTAGCACCGAGCTGATCTTGGGAAATAAGGAAAGGATCGACTACTCGATGAGTATCCCGGCGGGTGCAGTAAGAATGACAGAGCTATTCATCGGTGAAAACCCGATCAGCGATGGTGACGTCAGCAATCTTAAGGAAAGACTCGAAGAGCTTTTCAAAGAAACACTGGACAGGCTTGCACAGGAAAAAATCGGACGGATCATTGCAATTGGAGGTACCGCAACTACTACAGCAGCGATTTATCATTGCATGGACATATATAAACCGGAAATAGTGCATAATACAACTATAGATTTGAGTTTTGTCAGCAGCACCTTTGAAAGGCTGAAGGAAATGACTATCCAGGAAAGGTATCTGGTAAAAGGCTTGCAGAAGGAAAGAGCGGATGTCATTCCTGCCGGTCTGTATATAATGAAGTATGTAGTTGAAGGTTTGAGAATGAACAGTCTGACAGTAAGCGAGAATGACAATCTGGAAGGTGTCGTGGCAAAATACCTATCTGAGAATGCCGGTACCGGAGCTTAACAGGAAAAAGGCTATAAATACCAGAAAAAAAGGTATTGACGTTTGATGGCAAAGAAGATATAATAGTATTTGTCGTTAAACAAGGTAACCGAGACGGTTAAGCCGAAGTGGCGGAACTGGCAGACGCACAGGACTTAAAATCCTGCGGTCCTTAAAGACCGTACCGGTTCGATTCCGGTCTTCGGCACCATAAATATCGCGGGGTAGAGCAGTTGGTAGCTCGTCGGGCTCATAACCCGGAGGTCGTGGGTTCAAGTCCCTCCCCCGCAACCAAAAAGACTTTTCATAGCCTGCGCTACTTAGTGGTGCACACCGATAGGTGACAGGCATTAAATATACATGGCGGCGTAGCTCAGCTGGCTAGAGCATTCGGTTCATACCCGAACGGTCGTTGGTTCGAATCTGACCGCCGCTACCAAGATTATTATCCCGGACAAGTTGTCCGGGTTTTATTGTTTTTTGCAATATTAGCAGTTGCCTTTGTCCGGATGGTAGACGGGGTAAATAGGAATGTACTGGTAGGAAGAGAACATTCTTTACCCACTATGAATATTATCCCTGTATTGTAAATAATTAGATAAAATGGTAATATGAACATAGCATTGTTCCGCTTGGCTGAAAATACTCAGACAATATGGTATAAGGAGGGGTAAGCCTGACCATGAAGCTCACGAGAGTATCAACGTATAGTGCAAACATCCTTTTACTGATAAAAAGATTAAACTCTAATAAGAATAACTTTGATGTCAGGAAGATAGAAGCAGGGCATCTGTATTATATTATCTCCTCACTGGCTATGATGGTTTGGGTAAATCTATATGCGTGGTATACGTCAGGTACCAGTATCTTTCTTGAAGGCGGCAGCATTAAGCTGGATATGCAGCTTATATATACAGTAACCTATTGCGCGGGCATATGTTTATCAGTTTTCCTCATAAACAGCAAGAACTTCAGGTTTCTTTCATTTTCGGGCACCCTTGCGGCTTTGGCGGGACTAATAATGTTCCACATATCAGATATCAATCCGGTTCAGGGCTCTGGTGTTTTTCTGATGGGAGCAGGCTCAGGGTTCCTTGGTGTAGGAGTAGCTTTTGTATATGTGTTTGTTTTGGAAAATACAGAGAAGATAGTCACTATAATGGCGATAATGCTTTCCATACCTTTATTCTCCCTTATTAGCGACATCAGCAGGTCAGTCGTGCCTGAGCAATTATATTTCTTCATATCAGCCGTCATACTTTCAGTTATATTGTACTGTACCTATCGCTACAACACAGAGGATACGCCCGACACATTATCCAAGGACCGGCTTCCGGTACCTGCATTAGGTTCTTATTGGCTTCTTGCTTATATATTCCTGATATACTTTACCGGATCTATTGCATTAATAATAGTACAGTATAAAGCAGCCGAAATTGAAGGGATATTCCTGTTAAGGCATATAGGTGCCTTCATAGGAATAGGGATAGCATGGCTTATGCTTCTGGTATTTACGAAAGGGATATGGCACCTGATATATATTTTTCTATTCTGCATTACTGTAGGCTTTGTGCTGGTACTAATGTCCAAATGCGGTATTGAGGGTAGCTTTGGACCGGGCGTAGTATTTTTCGGTATGACAACAGTCGGGGAAATCGCTGAATGGTATTTATGCGGTATTATTGGAAAGAAATATAAAAGTATGAATTTTGTAAGAG
>CAZNMO010000076.1:15653-20724 GCA_964574195.1 uncultured Clostridiaceae bacterium
ACTTCAGCAATATCAGCGGTAATCGGGGATACTTTCGGCAGGTTGCTTATCGCCAGGAGTACTGTTCAGCTTTACTTGCTGGGTTCGATAATATCTTTGATCTCAATATCACTGTTTTTTTTACTTACCCCTGTATTATATAGCTTTTTGTATAGGGCAGAGTGGATGAGTGACATAATCGCTTCGCCTGCTGTGCAGGAGGCACCGGACACCTGTGAGGCTGAAATGGAAGGCTGCTGTAGTAAAGAAATTGAGCTTGAGCTGGGGACCATACCGACCACAGGAGATCACAGGATAAAACGCTTGACCCCCAGGGAAACGGAGATATTTCAGCTCCTGCTGGAAGGGCAGACCTTAAGGCAGATATCTGCGATTCTCAAGATCAAATATTACACTGTTAATGACCACTATAAGCGAGTATATGAAAAACTGGAGGTATGCAGCAGGGCAGAGCTGTTTATAAAATATGGGGATCGGGTATGAAAGGTTTCATTGGTCAAGAAGGCGGTAACCGTTGAGGTTACTGCCTTTTCAATTTGTATCCCTAGTATTAGGGATAGCGGGAGAAGCCATACCGGTGATAATATTCAAGTGTAAAATCCACTGCCGGCAATGGAAATCAGTTGTAATTGAACAGGGGGGAGCGGGAATATGTTATGAGTCTTGAGAGGCTGGATAAGCTTGCCCTACTGACTCCCAGAGAGCTTGAAATATTCAAGCTGCTTCTGAAAGGCCATACCCTTAAGGAAATATCATCTATGCTTAATATCAGATATTTCACTGTTAATGACCATTATAAGAAAATATATGAAAAGCTTGGCGTAAAAAGAAGGGCAGAGCTGCTTATCAAGTATGAAAGGGAGTAATCCGGGCTGACAGTTATGTTAACAAAAACTAAATGGAGGTAAGAAAATGAAAAGAAGTTCAATAATCATGTTTGCAGTTATACTGATACTTATTACAGGGACAGTGACTGTTCCTTGCTTTGCTGAGGAAGTAAAAAAACCCGTTGCACATTATACCTTTGACGGGGACTTCAAGGATTCATCCGGAAACGGTCTGGATGCCACATTGATCGGAGATGTTCCTCTTGAGGAAGGCATACTGGGACAGTGTGCACGTTTCGGCAATGGATACCTGGAAGTGGCTGATAATGACCTGCTGGACTTTGACAATGCCTTCACTGTGTCCATGTGGGTAAGAATGGGGGCAAATGTCGACAAGGAAAACTGGGGCAATTTTAGAACAATGTTAATAAAGCATGGCAAAAGGTATTGTCCATATAATATATTTTTAAACGGTAGTAAAGAAGGCGTTGCTGAATTTGACGGCAATGATTACAACGTTACAAGAGTATCGGCGACTAAGTATATGGAGCTTATTGGAGAGAAATGGTATCTCTATACTGTTACCTTCAATAATGGCATGGCCACTATCTACTATGACGACAAACTGATCAAAACAAAGATGGTTGCAGAAGAAGACAAGGTTTTGAATAAAACCGAGGGAGTGCTTCATATAGGACAGGATGGCCAGGGGCAGTGGCCCAGGGAATTCTATGGGAGTATTGATGATCTCAGGCTCTACAATGCTGCCTTAAGCATTGGTGAAGTAAAGGCAATGTATGAGGAGGTAATGAGCAGGGCATCGGGAATGATCACACTGCAGATCGACAATTCCAAAATGGTGGTTAACGGCAAGGAAATGGAGGTTGACCCGGGAAGGAATACTACACCGGTTGTAGTAAAGAATAGGACTCTTGTTCCCATCAGAGCTATCATAGAATCAATGGGTGGAACTATAGGCTGGGACAGCAAGGAAAGACGCGTTGACATAACCTTGAAGGACAAGACAATAAAGCTCTGGATCGACAAGCTTGAGGGAGAGGTCAACGGGGAAAAGAAGCCGCTTGAAGTAGCGCCGTCCATTATAAAGGAGAGGACAATGCTGCCCCTGAGGTTTGTAACTGAAAACCTCGGTGCGACACTTGAATGGGATCAGGTACAGAGAAAGGCAGTCATCAGATATATACCATAGCAAGAAAATATACGATCTATAAATAAGTGGCGTTTTCCCTTTGGAAAACGCCACTTTAACTTATTTGGTTATTGTAGTACCGGTCTTGCCCTTAATACCGTCCTTAGCCTTCTCAAGCAGTGTAATAAGAGCTGTACGTCCTTCCTTTGACTCAGCAAACTGCATTGCTGCCTGAACCTTTGGGAGCATTGAGCCCTTGGCAAAGTGGCCTTGCTCGATGTACTCCTTTGCTTCTGCGACAGTAAGGTTGTCCAGCCATTTCACATCTGGTTTGTTGAAGTTGATTGCGACCTTCTCCACTGCTGTAAGAATTATTAGATAGTCGGCATCCAATTCCTGTGCCAGGAGACAGCTTGCAAAATCCTTGTCGATAACCGCAGGGGCACCCTTCAGGTGGTTTCCTTCAAGGGTCACAGGGATACCACCGCCGCCACCGGCAATGACAACCTGACCGGCATCAACCAGTGCCCTTATGGCGTCGATCTCAATTATTTCAGCAGGCTTTGGGGAAGCCACCACACGCCTGTAGCCCCTTCCAGAGTCCTCCTTCATAATATATCCGTACTTCTCTGAAATTTCATCTGCCTGTTCCTTTGTAAGGAACTTGCCAATAGGCTTTGTGGGGTTCTGGAAGGCAGGATCACCCGCATCTACCCGAACCTGTGTGACCATTGTTGTAACAGGCATATTCATGCCTCTGTTTTTCAGCTCCTCACGAAGAGCGTTCTGCAGGTCGTAGCCTATATATGCCTGGCTCATTGCCACACATACGGAGAGGGGAGTCAACGGCTGTGATTTGTCAGCCATACTAAGCTCTGTCATTGCATTGCTTATCATGCCTACCTGAGGACCGTTTCCGTGGGATATGACCACCTGATTGCCATCACTTATCAGATCAACGATATTCTTTGCTGTTATCTTTACGGCCTCCATTTGCTCGGCCAGTGTATTACCCAGGGCGTTTCCACCCAATGCTACAACTATCTTTCTGCTTTTCAATTATTGACCCTCCAACCTCTATACTATTTCTTTATCCTCTGTGTATTTTCTTTGTCCAGTCTTTCGAGCATTCCGGCGGGATCAGCAAATTTGCTGAGGAATATCATAGCTGCAATTACATAGGGTTTGAAGCTTGCTTCCTTGTAAAGGGGTGTGCGGTAACGGTCGAATACTGAGGCTTCAACTTCGCCTTCCTTGCAGCTTACGCCGGTTATATCAGCAGGCAGGCAGTGCAGGTAAAGGGCTTTGCCGTCCTTTGTTGTTTTCATCATCTCTTCTGTGCAGGTCCAGTCCTTGTGCTGCGCATTCTGTGCCAGCAGTTCCTTTTCAAGGGCTTTTATGCCGTCTGTGTCGCCGTTGCCGTAAAGCTCGGTTCTCTTTTCCATAGCGGCAAAGGGAGCCCAGCTCTTCGGGTAAACTATATCAGCGTCCTTGAAGGCTTCTGCCATACTGTTTGTTTTCGTGAAGGAACCGCCTGATTTTGCGGCGTTTTTCCTGGCTACTTCTTCAACTTCAGGCATTACCTCATAGCCTTCGGGATGCGCGAGTACTACATCCATTCCCAGACGGGTAAGAAGTCCGATAACCCCCTGTGGAACTGACAGCGGCTTTCCGTAGGACGGTGAATATGCCCAGGTCATTGCAAGCTTCTTGCCCTTAAGGTTTTCGACCCCACCCAGCTCATGGATTATGTGGAGTGTGTCTGCCATGGTCTGTGTAGGATGGTCTATGTCGCACTGGAGATTCACAAGTGTAGGCCTCTGCTCCAGTATGCCGTCCTTGTTTCCCTGCTGTACAGCTTCCGAGAAATCATGCATGTATTTATTTCCCTTGCCGATGTACATATCGTCACGGATACCTATTATATCAGCCATGAAGGAGATCATGTTGGCTGTTTCACGGAGAGTCTCACCGTGTGCTACCTGGGATTTTCCTTCATCAAAATCCTGTACCTCAAGTCCGAGGAGGTTGCAGGCCGATGCAAAGGAAAAACGTGTGCGGGTGGAATTGTCCCTGAATATTGATATCCCAAGGCCGCTTTCATATACCTTCGTGGATATGTTGTTTTCCCTCATGAAGCGAAGGGCATCTGCAACGGTCCAAACTGCTTCCAGCTCATCATCGGTCTTTTCCCATGTGAGGAAGAAGTCATTGTTGTACATTTCCTTGAAGTTAAGTTTGTTAAGCTTATCGATATAATACTGAAGTGTTTTCATATACTCTCTCCTTTAATTCAATTTACTATTTGCAATATAATGCGGGCATAGCTGCATAAACAGCCGCACACTTTACCAGGTCAGCCTTCCAGGTTTTTTCATTGGGGGCATGAGCCTGTGCTTCCTTGCCTGGCCCGAAGCCTATGCAGGGGATACCGTAACGGCCCATTATGGATACTCCGTTGGTTGAGAAGGTCCATTTGTCTACCAGAGGCTCACCATACATGCCGCGATAAGATTCTACCATTGCCTGTGTAGCAGGATGCTCCGCAGGTATTACCCAAGTCGGGAAATAGCAGTCTGTCGGATATACAAGTCCTGTGTAGCTTGGCCTGTCATATTTGTACATGGTGACAGCCGCATTGTATTTCTTTACTGAAGGCAGCGCACGAATCTCTTCCAAAGCCGACTGGTAGGTTTCACCGTCTGTCAGCCTGCGGTCTATGGATATTGCACACATATCGGCAACTGCACAGCGTGAAGGTGATGTGAAGAAGGTTTCGGATACTGCGAGAGTGCCTTTTCCGAGGAAGGGGTCATAATGCAGCCTGTCATTCAGCAGACGTACCTCCTGCAGTATGTCTGCCATTTTGTATATAGCGTTGTCTCCGCGCTCCGGAGCAGAACCATGGCAGGATATACCCTGAACCTCCACACGGATCTCCATACGTCCCCTCTGGCCGCGATAGATATTACCGTCTGTAGGTTCTGTAATAACAACAAATTCCGGCTTTACCTTATCCTCGTTTATTATATACTGCCAGCAAAGTCCGTCACAGTCTTCCTCCTGTACAGTGCCTGTTACCAGTACAGTATAC
>CAZNMO010000077.1:0-5393 GCA_964574195.1 uncultured Clostridiaceae bacterium
CTGCATCTGTCTACGAATCTGCAGCCCGGCTTTGGATCTATCGGGCTAGGAACATCGCCCTCCAGCATGATCCTCTTCCTTGTCCTCTGAATCTGAGGATCCGGTATAGGAATAGCTGAAAGCAATGCCTTTGTATAAGGATGTATCGGGTGTGTATAAAGCTCATCTGATTCAGCAAGCTCCATCATGTGTCCCAGATACATAACACCGACTCTGTCGGAAATATATCTTACCATGGACAGGTCATGAGCAATGAACATATATGTCAGTCCCATGCTTTCCTGAAGATTCTTCAGAAGGTTAACTACCTGTGCCTGTATAGATACGTCAAGAGCAGAGATAGGCTCGTCACATACTATGAACTTTGGATTCAATGCCAGTGATCTTGCTATACCAACCCTCTGACGCTGTCCACCTGAGAACTCGTGAGGGAAACGGAGCGCATGCTCTTCACCAAGTCCAACAAGTCTGAGAAGCTCCATAACTCTGTCTGTACGTTCATCATGGTTCTTGTATGTCTGATGAACATCAAGGGGTTCTGCTACGATATCCTCAACAGTCATTCTGGGGTTCAGTGAAGCGTAAGGATCCTGGAATATTATCTGGAAATCCTTTCTGACCTCCTGCATATCATGTCTGCTGAGCTTGTAAATATTCTGTCCCTTGAAGATTACTTCTCCACCTGATGGTTCATACAACCTGGTTATAGTCCTTCCTGTTGTGGACTTTCCACAGCCGGATTCTCCTACCAGACCCAATGTTTCCTTTTCGTATATGTCAAAGCTGATGTCGTCAACGGCTTTAAGCAGTCCGCTTCCAACATTGAAGTATTTTTTGACGTTTTTTACTGAAATTAATGGCTCTGTCATTATTTTTCACCTCCGGCTACAGTTTTCGCCATCGGATGGTTCAACCAACAACGGCTCTGGTGGGTACAGCTGTGCTCCATAAGATCCGGCACATGATCCTTACATATCTCTAAGGATTCTGCGCAACGGTCATAGAAGGAGCAGCCCTTTGGAGGAATATAAAGATCCGGTGGTGTACCATCTATTGAGTAAAGAGATTCGGATCTGTCCATGTCCAAACGCGGAACTGAAGCAAGAAGCTTTTTTGTATATGGGTGCATCGGGTTTGCGAACATCTCGTCAGTTGTTCCCACTTCCATTATCTGTCCCGCATACATTACTACAACTCTGTCACTTACATCGGCAACTATTCCAAGGTCATGCGTGATCAGGATGATAGACATGCCCAACTGATCCTGAATTTTTTTCATAAGCTCGAGTATCTGTGCCTGAACTGTAACGTCCAAAGCTGTTGTAGGTTCATCGGCGATAAGCAACTGCGGATTGCATACCATGGCCAGAGCGATCATAACCCTCTGACGCATACCGCCTGAGAACTCGTGCGGATACTGGTTGATTCTCTTTTCCGGCTGCGGTACAGCAACCAGTTCGAGCATTTCTATAGCTTTCTTTGTAGCCTGCTCATGGTTCAACTTCTGGTGTTTTACAAGTCCTTCAACTATCTGCTTTCCTATCTTCATTGTAGGGTTGAGGGAGGTCATAGGATCCTGGAATATCATGGATATCTTGTTTCCTCTTATGCCCTGCATTTCTTTTTCTGTCTTTTTTAAGAGATCCTCGCCGTTGAATATTATCTCTCCGCCTTTGAAAAACGCCGGAGGTGCGGGATTAAGCTGCATTATTCCGTTAGCCGTAACTGACTTTCCACAGCCTGACTCACCAACTACTGCAACTGTCTCCTTCTTTCCTACATTGAAGGAAATACCGCGGACTGCCTCA
Source organism: uncultured Clostridiaceae bacterium (assembly GCA_964574195.1). Lineage (GTDB taxonomy): Bacteria > Bacillota > Clostridia > Lutisporales > Lutisporaceae > BRH-c25. The sequence goes on from CAZNMO010000077.1 coordinate 1,809, forward strand.
ACTTCTCCGAAGAAGGTTTTGAAGGATATTTTTAAATCTTTTACTTCTAATACATTTTCCATTTTCTCACCTCTCTCTATTTCCGCAGCCTTGGGTCTGTTGCGTCACGGAGTCCATCCCCCAGCACGTTGAAGGCAAACATTATAAGTGATATGAATATTGCCGGGATAAATATCTGATATGCATTTCCTACTGCAAGACCGGCCAATCCATCGTTAGCCAGTGTACCCAAGCTGGACTTCGGTGCCTGGAGTCCAAGACCCAGGAAGCCCAAGGTCGCTTCCGCGAAAATCGCCTGGGGAATTGTCAGTGTTATTCTTATTAATATTGGACCCAATGTGTTTGGTATAATATGCTTCCTGAGTATCCATGCTTTGGAAGCACCTATTGATTCGGATGCCAATGCGTATTCGCTTTCCTTCAACTGCAGTACCTGTCCACGAACCAGTATGGCCATGGGCACCCAGTCTGTCAAGGTCAGTGAGAATACCAGAACCAGCATTGAGCTTCCCTGACCTGCCTGTGAGAATACAACTGATACAAGTATTACGACCAAAAGGTAAGGAATAGCGTATATTACTTCTGCTATACGCATCATTACAGCATCTACTTTTCTTGAAGCAATACCTGCTGTGCCGCCGTACAATACACCAATGGTGAAGTCGATGGCTGCTGCCGCAACACCAATAAACAGCGAGTATCTTACACCAAACCATGTCCTGGTAAAAAGGTCACGACCAAGGTCATCAGTTCCAAACCAATGTACACTGTTAGGCTTCAAGTTTATCAATGAGTAATCCTGCTGGAAATATGTGAAACCGTTTATTCTAGTGCCGACAAATGCCATTATTGCAAACAGTACTACAATAAACAAGCCTGTCATTGCAAGGTGGTTCATTTTGAGCCTGCGCCATACATCAGGCCAATATTTAATACTGGGACGACGTATCTTTTCTGCATTCTTGTTTTCTTTCGGAGCAGGTCTAAACAGCTCCGGTGTCAAATTCATATCTGCGTTCATTATCGTCCCTCCTTCGTAAGTTTTATTCTTGGGTCAATCAGCATATATGCAAAGTCTACGATAAGCAGAAGTGCTACAAGAACAATGGCATAGAAAATCGTAGTACCCATAATCAACGGATAATCCCTGTTATTGATCGACATAACAAAGTATTTGCCAAGGCCAGGGATACCGAATATTTTCTCAACAACGAAGCTTCCCATAAGGACATTAGCAACAATTGTACCCAGTGCAGAAACAAGTGGTAATATCGCGTTTCTGACTGCGTGCTTTATTACAACAGTAAATTTTGATATACCCTTGGATTTTGCTGTCTTGATATAATCCTGTCCCATTACCTCAAGCATGCTGGAACGCATATATCTTGCAAGAGTTGCCAGCGGCATGAGCGACAGTGCCATTGAAGGCAAAATTGTGTGGGTGTACGTACCCCATCCGCCTATTGGAAGGAATCCGACATTTCTAGCTATCAGCTGAATGAATAATGTACCCATTATAAAGCTTGGTACAGAGATACCTATAATTGCGATGATCATCGCCATATAATCCGGCCATTTGTTTTGGTTCAAGGCGGCCACCGCCCCAAGTGCAGGTCCTATTGTAATAGCAATTATTATAGCCTGAACTCCCAGGAAAGCAGAAACCGGGAAGCCTCTCTCTATCATGTCATTAACTGTTTCCACCCTCGATTTCATGGAGTCACCGAAGTCACCCCTTACAATTCTTCCAAGGTAAATTGCATATTGCTCTGTTAATGGTTTATCAAGTCCGTATTTCTTAAGCAGGTTCTCATATACCTGTTTTGGCATCTTTGATTCTGTTCTGAAAGGATTTCCCGGCACCGAATGCATTAAACAAAATGTAATAGTAATGATTGCCCAAATTGTCACTATTGCCATGACGATCCTTTTAAATAGATAATTTTTCATTTTTTACCTCCTTTGCCCGTAATTGAAAAGAAAATCGAGGGCTATGTTTAAATAGCCCATCGATCTTCTTAAAAAAAGCTTTACATTATATTTTGTTTATACTATTTGTTTATGTCAGCGTAAATGAAGTATGGGTATCTGTTAAGTGGCTTGAATATGCCTGTTACATAAGGCTTCTGCGCGTATGGCTGTGTATAGAAGTATATCGGTACTACCGGCATAGCTTCCATCAATATCTTCTCAGCTTTACGCATGTTTTCCATACGGATCTTCTGATCTGTAGTTCCTTTTGCTTCAAGAACGAGCTTGTCGTATTCAGGATTGCTGTAATCTGCATCGTTGAACGCACCGTCTGTCAACCAGAGGTCCATGAAAGTCATCGGGTCAACATAGTCGCCTATCCAACCAGCACGGGATACCTGGTAGTCACCAGCTTTTTCTCTGTCGAGCTTAACCTGGAAATCAACGTTTTCAAGCTGGAACTCAACTCCGAGGTTGTTTCTCCACATTTCCTGAACTGCCTGAGCTATCTTCTTGTGGCCTTCAGATGTATTGTAGAGGATGGAGAATTTGCTGAAATCTTCTACTTTGAAGCCTGTTTCCTTCAAGCCTTCTGCGAATAATTTCTTTGCTTCGTCGAGATTATACTCAACCAGTTTACCAGAGCCTTCTCTGTAGTCTTTGCCGTTTTCATCCTTTATTCCGAAAGGAACAACGCCTTCAGCTGGAAGCTGGCCGCCCTGAGCTATCTTGTCAACAATTGTCTGTCTGTCTACTGCCAATGAAAGAGCTCTTCTGATCTTTGCATTGTCAAAAGGTTTAACCTTATTATTCAAGTTGTAGTAGTATACTGCAAGGTCTCCGCCGATTACCAGCTCAGGATTGCCGTTAGCTTTCAACTGTGCTGTAACTGACTGTGGAAGAGGAGTTAAGAAATCATACTCTCCGCCTTCGTATTTCTGCCATGCTGTGTTTTCATCGTCAAGTATTGACAATTCTGCGCCGTCAAGCTTAACAAGAGCAGCGTCATAGTAGTTTGGATCCTTTGTCAATGTAAGGCTTGCATTGTGCTCCCAGCCTGTCAATTTGAAAGGTCCGTTTGAAACGTATGTTGAAGGATCCTTTGCCCAATCAGCATTGGCTTCAACAACCTTCTTGTTTACAGGGTAATATGTGTAGAATGAAGTTAACTCTATGAAGTAAGCTGTTGGTGTTGCAAGAACAACTTCCAAAGTCTTGTCGTCAATTGCCTTTACTCCTACGTCTTCAACTTTGCCTGCACCTGTGTTGTAAGCTTCTCCACCCTTCAGGTAGTAAAGCTGGAAGGCATAGTCTGATGCAAGTGCCGGATCCAATCCGCGTTTCCATGCGAATTCGAAATCCTGAGCTGTAACAGGGTCTCCGTTGGACCACTTTATGTCATCACGGAGTTTGAAGGTATATGTCACTTCGTCAGCGGCCAATGTGTATTCCTTAGCCATACCTGGTATTATTGATCCATCCTGGCCCTTCTTGTAGAGACCTTCGAAGATGTGGTCAAGTACCCAGGAATCGTGTGTGCCCTGTGCAAGCTGTGGATCCAATGCTCCAGGCTCACTCATGTTGTTGGATCTGAATATCTTCGGTTCAGCATTC
>CAZNMO010000077.1:5403-20279 GCA_964574195.1 uncultured Clostridiaceae bacterium
TGTAGCTTCACCCGGTGTAGCTTCCGGAGCTTTTGGTGCACATGCAGATAATGCCATACTGAGTATCAGCATCATTGCAAGTACTAGTACTAAAGACTTTTTCATTAATTCATCCCCCTTATTTTGTTTTTTTTGGCTTCTTGGATATTAGTATAAACATCCTCCGCCGAAAAATTTATTACATAACAAGGATCATGGTATTTAAAGAAGTCCGTATCGTAACTCTCCATGGTCATAACATGTTAACATCATGCTATAACCTGTGATCGGAACGATACAAATACCTCCAACCCTTATCAAGTATAGTATAATATTACATTAACCCTAGACTTTTTTCAAGAAATTAATAAGCAATATTAGTCTGTCATATTCATATGTCAAAGTACAGGACACTTTAATTCTCATTCGCAGGCAACCATAGCCATCTAAAAAACATGTGTAATGCTTCAAATTTTATAACAATCTAATGTTGTGGCAAAACCATTGCAATTACCATAACATTTACAGCAATTGCCAACTTTTTTGTTTTTACTTCAATTTTCTTGTACTGGACATGCAAAGAATTGATGGTTAATATGCATACGATTTGAACTTAATAAAAATATACCAAAGATTTGTGAATTTTTTGTGAACATTCATTGTTTTTTTTATGAACTTCCCATGAATAAATATTTCGATAATAGCAAGAAGCCTTGATACACGTATTAATAAGCACTTTTTTAACAATCATTTTTTTTATTTTGGGACCGTCAGCGCTGAATGTGCTCATTAATTCCGGGCATTGGAGCACAACGCCTTATGCCTTAAAACCAAGCAATTACAGGCATGTCTAACACTATTTGGCACAACTTTTCTGACAATTTCTTCAATTGCACCATATTATTCAGTCTGCTCCATTTTCTGCTTCATATGAAGTCATTTCAGTATTTGTCGAATTTTCTGCGGTATACAGTAGGTTGATGCGATGTAGGAATAAAAAGCCTTCCCCTTGAGGGGAAGGCTTGTTTACTTCGAATTCTTCTTATTCTGTGATTCTCTTTTTATTCACTTATCCATGTACGGAAGGTTTCCTCGTCTATGACCTCAATACCCAGTTCATTGGCCTTAACCAGCTTTGAACCGGCATCCTCACCTGCAACTACGCAGTCGGTCTTCTTGCTTACACTGCCGGACACTTTTCCTCCAAAGCCTTCAATTATTTCCTTTGCCTGGTCTCTGCTGAAGCTCTGGAGAGCGCCCGTAAGCACAAAGGTCTTGCCGCTGAAATGTGCATTCTCTTTTATTTCCTTTCTTGAGCTTCTGGTATTCACACCACAAGCCTGCAGCTTTCTGATCAGAGCAAGGTTTTGCTCCTGTTTGAAGAAGGTGATCAGGCTTTCAGCCATCTTTTCTCCTATCTCCTGAATGCTTGTCAGTTTTTCAGCATCTGCCGTATACATGGCATCGATCTCTTCGAATTCATTGGACAGCACCTGCGACGCCCGCTGTCCTATCATCCTTATCCCCAGCGCAAAAATAAGCCTGTTCAGTGGATTGGCCTTTGAAGCTTCTATGGCATCCAGAAGGTTTTGTACCGACTTCTCTCCCATTCTTTCAAGCTCCACAAGCGCATCCCTGTGATCCTTCAGAAGGTATATATCTCCTGCGTCCTTTATGAAGCCGGCATCCATAAGCTGTGTCATTATCTGAGGTCCCAAGCCGTCTATGTTCATGGCATCCCTGGACACAAAGTGGAAAAGCGCCCTCTTAAGCTGCGCGGGGCAGGAAATATTCGTGCATTTGGTTACAGCCTCACCCGGCTCTCTTATTGTATCAGCTTGACAAACAGGACATTTCCTCGGCATTTCAAACAGCCTTTCGGTTCCTGTCCTGTCGTCCAAAACCACTTCTACAACTTCAGGGATAACATCACCTGCTTTTTTTATAAGCACTGTATCCCCTATCCTGATATCCTTTTCCCTTATATAATCCTCGTTGTGCAGTGTAGCCCTGCTGATCACAGAGCCGGCAAGCCTCACAGGCTCAAGCTCGGCCGTAGGTGTAATGGCTCCGGTCCTTCCCACCTGCACTATTATATCCCTCACTTTTGTTTTCTTGGTTTCCGGTGGGAATTTATAAGCTGCCGCCCACCTGGGTGTCTTTGTGGTATAACCCAAAGCCTCCCTTTGCTCAAGGCTGTTGACCTTTATAACCAAGCCATCGATCTCAAAGGGCAGTTCTCCCCTTTTGTCAGCCCAATAGCTGCATCTTTCAATTATTTCCTCGCTGGTTCTCACAACACTTATAAAAGGGCTGACCTTGAAGCCTATTCCATTCAGATATTCCAGCGTACCTGTGTGGGTTTCGAAGTGTTTGTCTTCTATATTTTCGAGATTGAATACAAATATATCCAAAGGCCTTGTGGCGGTTATTCTCGTATCCAACTGCCTCAGAGAACCGGCAGATGCATTCCTTGGATTTGCGAAAAGCTGCTCCTCCTGCTCCTCACGACGCGCATTGAGCTCTTCGAAGGCCTTCTTGGACATATAGACCTCTCCCCGGACCTCCAGGTCCACGGGCTCCTCCAGCATCAGAGGGATCGACTTTACTGTCCTGAGATTTGCCGTCACATCTTCACCTTTTATCCCGTCACCTCTGGTGGCTCCCTGAACAAAGCGGCCCTTCTCATAATTGAGCACTACTGTCAAGCCGTCTATCTTCAGTTCTACTACATATTCCACTTCATCACCCACGGCTTTTCTCACCCGGGTGTCAAAGTCCCTGATATCGTTCTCATCAAACACGTTACCAAGGCTCAGCTTCGGCGTCTTGTGCACCACCTCGCTAAATCCCTGCAGTACCTCGCCTCCAACTCTCTGGGTCGGTGAGTCGGTACGTTTCAGAGCCGGGAACTTATTCTCCAGCTCAACAAGCTCCTTCATGAGCAGGTCAAATTCATAATCGCTGATTTCAGGCTTGTCAAGTACGTGATAGTTATAGCTGTGTTTGTTTATAAGCTTAATCAGTTCATCCATTTTCTGTTCAAGTTTTTCTATACTCAAATGGGCTGCCTCCCTTCGGTTTTCCGTCTGTCATTTTCATAAGGCCTGCTTTACTTCAAAAACTCACTAAACCTTTACAAGAAGGTCCTTGGGTATTTCCCTCACGAACTGGGAAACGGTATTATAGGTAGTGCTGCCGAACATGGTGCGTTCAAAGGCCGCCGTCAGATACAGCCGCTCCTCTGCCCTGGTAATACCGACGTACATGAGCCTTCTTTCCTCCTCCATCTGCTTTTCCTCGAAGTAAGAGCGCTGGCTAGGAAATACTCCCTCTTCCATACCCGATATGAATACAAACGGATATTCCAGGCCTTTGGCACTGTGCAGTGTCATCATTATAAGAGCACTCTTGCCCTCCTCAACTGTGTCTATGTCCGACATTAGGGCCATCTGTTCAAGAAAGCTCTGCAGGGTGGCATTTTCGTTCTTTTCTTCAAACTCCATGGTAGCCGACAAAAGCTCCCCAACGTTTTCATACCTGGCCTGAGCTTCCTCGTCCATATCCTTTTTCAGTTCGTCCATGTAGCCTGTGCGGTCAAGGACTGCCTTTAAAAGCTTTGACACACCCTCTGTCTCTGCCATACCCATCAACTCTGACATTATCCTTACAAAATCCTTTATGCCCTTTTTAGCCTTGGTACTGACTCCATCTATGCTGTCTATCTCCAGTAATGCGCCGAAGATAGAGTCGCCGCTGGCAGCAGCATGCTTGATTATTGCATCAAGGGTGGTATTTCCTATTCCACGCTTTGGGATATTTATTATCCTTTTGAGGCTCAGATCCTCATCCGGGTTCTGTATAACACGGAGGTAAGCTATGATATCCTTAACTTCCTTCCTGTCATAGAACTTGAAGCCACCTACGATCTTGTATGGTATACCGTGGGACATGCAGGCTTCTTCCAGTACCCTTGACTGGGCGTTGGTACGGTAAAGTATTGCAAAGTCTCCAAGCTCCCTGTTCTCCTCAGATACAAGCCTCTCCACCTCATCCAGTATGAAATTTGCTTCTCCCCATTCATCCATTGCATTATGGAAAATGATCGAGCGGCCTTCCCCGTTCTCGGTCCATAAATGCTTGTTCTTCCTTGCAAAATTGTTTTTGATGACTGAGTTAGCCGCATCCAATATTACCTGTGTGGAACGGTAGTTCTGCTCCAGCTTCACCACTTTTGCTCCCGGGAAGTCCTTTTCAAAGTTCAGTATGTTTCCTATATCAGCTCCACGCCAGGAATATATGGATTGATCATCATCCCCTACAACGCAGAGGTTCCTGTGCTGCTTTGCAAGCATTCTTACGAGAGTATACTGGCAGAAGTTCGTATCCTGATACTCATCTATCATTATATATTTGAACTTGTTCTGGTAGTATTGCAGGATCTCCGGATTCAGTTCAAAAAGCTCCACCGTCTTGTAAAGTATGTCGTCAAAGTCAAGGGCGTTGTTCTTCTGGAGCTTTTTCTGATACAGCTTGTATATCTCCGCCAGCTTCCTTTTCTTTATGTCATGCATATTCCTGTCATAGTATTTGTCCGGAGTCATAAGCATATCCTTTGCTTTGGATATCTCTGCCGAAACAGACCTGAAGGGGAAATTCTTATCGTTGAGATTCAGCTCCTTCAGGCACTCCTTTATCAGGCTCTCCTGATCCTTTGAATCATATATGACAAAATTCTTTTTATAATCCCTAAGACTTTCCACATTTTTTCTAAGTATCCTCACGCAGGCTGAATGGAAGGTTGATATCCACATGTTTTCAGCATTGCCGATCAGTTTCTCCACCCTGTCCTTCATTTCTCTGGCAGCCTTGTTTGTGAAGGTTATGGCAAGTATGTTTGAAGGATAAACGCTTTTCTCCTCGATCAGATATGCTATCCTGTAGGTGAGCACTCTCGTCTTGCCCGATCCGGCTCCTGCAAGGATCAGCACCGGTCCATCCGTCTGAAGCACTGCCTCTGCCTGCTCTTTGTTCAGCTTCTCGATATAATTCATTGGTACCTCCAATATTTCTTTTGCTATAAATACTATTATAAAACATCCTTCCCACATTGAGAACAAAAAAAGACAACTATTTGTAAACTATTCATAATACTGAATCCTGAACCATAAACCTACTAATAAAAAACAAGAACTCCCCCAGGCTTTGCAAAATTTTCATTTGCAGCTTTCCCTGAAAGGAGCTCTCAAACATCACTGATCTATACTGCCATACTACATAATTTCGACTGCAAGGCCTTCTACCTGCAGAGCTTTTTTGTAGCTTTCCAAAAAGCTGTTGAAGCCTTCTGTTTCTTCTTTGTTTGGGTAACATACGATCGATTCTGTATCTACAAAGATTTTTGCATCCAGATATTGTTCAAGGGATTGGTTTTCTTCCTTATGTGACATATATTCAGCCAGGATCGCCATGCCCCAAGCTCCGCCTTCGCTTGCCGTGCTGGTGACCTCTATGGGGATATCCAGTGCGCTGGCCAGCATCTGCTGTGCAATTCCTTCTATCTTGAACAAGCCTCCATGTCCAAGGAGCTTCTTGATTTTTATTTGCTGCTCATTGAATAGTAGGTCCAATCCAAGCTTAACAGTTGCAAAGCTGGAATAAATATGTGTCCTCATAAAGCTGGAGAGATTGAATTCACTATCTGCCTTTCTGATGAACAAAGGAGCACCGTCCTTGATTTTAACCACAGGCTCGCCAGAAAAGTAATTGATCGATACAAGTCCGCCGCAATCGAAGCTTCCCTTTAGAGCTGACTGGTACAACAGTTTGTAAACGTTTGAAATATCTGCATTGCCGTCTATTTGTCTTGCAAACTCATAGAACAGCTTTACCCAGGCATCTATATCTGATGTGCAGGTATTGCAGTGTACCATGGCAACAGGATGTCCCTCGGGTGTTGTTACCATATCTATCTCACTATAATATTTAGACAGGTTCTTCTCTAAAACTATCATGGCGAAAATTGATGTACCTGCAGAAATATTCCCGGTTTCGGGTGTTATACTGTTTGTAGCGACCATGCCGGTGCCCGCATCGCCCTCTGGAGGGCATACAGGGATCCCTTCCTGCAGCTTTCCTGTTGGGTCGATCAACAACGAACCTTCCCTGGTCAGCTTGCCGCCTGATTGACCTGCTGCCAGCACCTTTGGAAATATACTTTGAAGTGGGACAGTGAAGCCTTCTTTTTCAGCCAGCTCCTTAAACTGCACCAGCATATCTTTGTTGTAGTCAAGCATACCTTCATCTATGGGGAATATGCCTGAAGCGTCACCTATTCCTATGACTCTTTCGCCTGTTACCCTCCAGTGAACATATCCTGCCAAAGTGGTAAGCAGGTCAATATTGCCAACATGAGCTTCCTTGTTTAAAATACTCTGGTATAAGTGGGCTATGCTCCATCTTTGCGGAATGTTGAAGTTAAAATGGCTGCTCAATATATCCGCAGACTTCCCGGTTATAGTGTTGCGCCACGTTCTGAATGGAACAAGCAGATCACCCTGCTTGTCAAATACAAGGTATCCATGCATCATGGCAGAGAACCCTATCGAAGAAAGCCTTGTAATCTCAAAGCCGTATTCCTGTTTGACGTACTCTGCGATATCCTTGTAGCATTTTCTAAGCCCTGTCCATACTTCCTCCAGGTCGTATGTGAATATACCATCTATTAACTGGTTTTCCCAGTCATAGCTAGATTTTGCAATAACTCTTGCCCCCACGGCAGTAAGCACTGCCTTGATCCGTGTAGAGCCGAATTCAACTCCCAGGCTTATATCTCCCGATGAGATAATTTCCTTTAGATCATCATTAATCATAATTACCTCGCTATTTTTGTCCATAATAGGAATTTTCGCCATGCTTCCTTAAATAATGTTTGTCCAAAAGCCCCTGCTGCATACTTTGAAGATCACTTTTCTTAATGATGCTGTGCCAGGCCATAAATGCAACCTCCTCCAGAACAACGGCATTATGTACCGCGTTATGGGCATCCTTTCCCCACGAAAAGGGACCATGGCTGTGTACAAGGACCGAGGGAATATCCTTATAGGATAGCTTCTTAAAGGTTTCAACAATTACCTTGCCCGTATTTTCTTCATAATTTGAGGCTATTTCATTGCTTGTCAAAGCCCTGGTCACAGGTATACTTCCGTAGAAATAATCGGCATGTGTGGTTCCCAGAGCAGGTATTTCCTCACCTATCTGAGAAAATATCGTTGCCCACTGACTGTGGGTATGAACAATGCCTCCCACATTTTCAAAGCTTCTATATAATTCAAGGTGCGTTTCAGTATCGGAGGAAGGCTTCAAATTTCCTTCCACCACCTTCCCTGTCGTTAAATCAACTATTACGATATCCGCTGGTGTTAGATCATCATATTCAACACCGCTTGGCTTTATTCCCATTACCGAATTATCTCTGTCTATTTCCGAAACGTTGCCCCACGTAAATTTTACAAGATCATATTTGGGAAGTAATAGGTTTGCTTCATATACTCTGTTTTTTAACTGCGTATACATATTACACCTACATTTGCAGCTTCCATGCCAAATCGTTAAGGAAAAGCTGGTTTTTAAAATCCGCAATGGTAGTGTCCTTCGATATATGAACAAACTCTATTCCCAGAATTTCAGCCAGGTCGGCCATATGCCCGGCATTCAGATCATAGCTTAATACTGTGTGATGTGCCCCGCCTGCCATTATCCACGCTTCCGCACCTGTGAGCAGATCGGGAGCTGCCTTCCACATCAGTCTGGCAACGGGGAGGTTTGGCATTTCATAAATAGGCTTGACACATTCAATATCATGGCATATGAGACGGAAGCGTCCACCTATGTCAACCAAGGTCACCACGATGGCGTTGCCCGGCTTGCCTTCAAATACCAGCCTTGCAGGAGGGTTTTTACCGCCTATTCCCAGGGGATGGACCTCAATTTTGGGTTTATCCGCTGCAAAGGAAGGGCAAACCTCAAGCATGTGGGCACCCAGAGATAATTCACTTCCTACTGTCAGATCATAGGTATAGTCCTCCATGAAGCCTGTTCCGCCCTCGAGACCGTTGGCCATTGCTTTCATAACAGCAGTTAATGCGCTTATCTTCCAGTCGCCTTCACCGCCGTATCCATACCCTTCGCCCATCAGCCTTTGTGTTGCCAGACCCGGAAGCTGGTCCATCCCGTACAGATCTTCGAAGGTATTGCTGAAGGCTGTGCAATTCTCCCTTTCAAGCAACTGCTTGATTGCAATCTCGCATTTTGCCTGATATTTAACAGCTTCAATATCGTCTGTATTGACTATATACTTTTCTTTATATTCCTGCATCAAGGCATCTACTTGCTGTGGAGCAACATTATCTATATGCTCTACAAGCTCACCGACAGGCCATGTATTGACCTGCCAGCCCAGTTTGATCTGTGCTTCGATCTTGTCGCCCTCGGTAACTGCAACCTGGCGCATGTTATCCCCAAACCGCATGACTCTGACTTGTTTACTGAAGCAGGCGCCTACGGCGCTTCTCATCCAGTTTCCTAAACGAAGCTGAACCTCCGCATCCTCCCAGTAACCGGCAATGACCTTTCTTTTGCTTCTTAATCTTGCTGCGATAAAACCGTGCTCTCTGTCTCCGTGTGCTGCCTGATTAAGGTTCATAAAATCCATGTCGATTTCTTCGTTGGGTATTTGGCGGTTATATTGTGTTGCAAAATGGCAGTAGGGCTTTTGCAAATTAACAAGTCCGTTTATCCACATTTTGCTGGGACTGAAGGTGTGCATCCAGGTTACGATCCCTGCGCATTGGGGATCTGTATTTGCCTGCTTTACAATTTCAAATATTTCATCATTGGATTTAACGGTCCCTTTATATTCCATAGTCCACGGCAGATTGCCCGAGCTTGACATCTTTTGCGCCATTTCCCTGCCGCGTGAATCAACGGTGTCCAGTACCTCTTGTCCGTACAAGGTCTGACTGCCTACTACAAACCAAAATTTATAATTATTAATGTTCATTTTGTACCTCCATAGCTTGTTTAATTTTCATATATACATGGTAATTTTCCTGCTTGATCCTATTAAGCGGCATAAGCTTGTGATCCTCCAATGTAAAATTCAGATTGCCGTCATGCAACAGCTTCTGACCCACGTTTTCATCGTTTATATCAAGCGTAATGAACTCCGGCTGTTTTGATATTACCGCTAAAACATAGGGTCCCCAGCAAATGCTGGCTGTTTTATCGTCGTCTATGCACTTTGTCAGGTATCCTCCGCAGGTACACAGAAGCTGAATTGTTCCTTCCTTTATTTCAAAGGTAAAATATCCGTCCTGCTCAGCAGCAGCCGCTTGTGTATCATTTACCTTTACGGCTATATCCTTTGCCCATAGCGGCTTTCTGATCTTGAGCGTCTTGCCGTCAAGACTGTTGACTTTGACAGTTATAGCAAAGCTGTTTTTGCCTGTTTCAGTAGAAAGCTCAATATCTGCATCATTTGCCCGGAGCCTGCTTGGTATGAATAAGTTAATAAACAGTGAAGCCTCAGATCTTGCGTATATATATTCTCCATATTTAAAGTGGTTTTCAAGGCCGGTCCCATGACAGCAGGAATTTCCGCTAATATTGAACTCCTTTTGAGCACCTGGGTTTACGCCCATGAAATATGTACTGCCGCCTGTAGGAGCTGATATATCTCCACAGGAAAGAATGTGGTTTGTAACTGCAAGCTCATAGTAATCCATATATTTTGAATCAGAAAGATATTCATAAAGCATTCCCGTAAGCTTGAGCATATTGTAGCTTGCACAGCTTTCTGCAGTTTTCTGTGATATGAACCTCGCTATTTGCCTTGCGGGCTTGAACATCTCGGTTTCACCCGTACCGCCGATAGAATATATGTGGTTTTCCGTTACAAAGCTCCAAAATGCATCAGCAATTTCAAATCTTTCCTTTTCTCCTGTTGCATCAAACTGCCTCATACAGCCTATGATCTGCGGTATATGCTGATTTGCATGAAGGTTGCCCAGTGCGTCGACTTTCATTTTCATAGGCAGATAAAGCTTGTTGTTGTCAAAATACTTACTTGCTACCAGATAGCGCAGATCTTTTGTAAGCAGGTATAGATCCGCCAGGACCTCATTGATCCCTCCGAATTCACCTGCAATATACATTGCCCACATTTTGTCCCTATGGGCTTTTGTAAGCCTGCTTAAGCGGTTGTAGACCCATAAGCCCATACCCTTCAGGATCTCAAGGGCTTTGGGGCTTTCAGCCTGAATGTAACAATCCCTCAGTCCGGCCATGATCTTGTGAAGTGTGTAGTAAGGCGCCCATATTGTAGGATATGTCGTATATTCCTCTAAAAGGTCGAATTGCTTCTCATCGTATCCACTTAAAAATCCTGTGCCAAACTTTCCCGGATTTTTAGCCATTTCCTGCTGGCATATATAAAGCTCATTTATCATATGATCAAGCTTGGCTTTTATCTTTTCATTTCCCGTAGCACCGTAGCACAATGCAAGGCCGGATAAATAATGACCGGTGGTATGTCCCTTCAGATTACATTCAGGTGCATCCCATCCTGTCATCGGGCTTGCTGCGCCGGTGCTTAACCCCGCCGCGCTTCTGAAATTATACAGCATGCTCTCATCGTCAATGTTCAGGAGGCATTCAAGCATTCTTTGCTGTTGATCGTAAAAATCACCGGGAAGCAAGCTTACATCCTTAATACTGTACGCACGTACCTTTTTTTTCAGGTTCAGCTTAGGTACCAACACGTCTTCGTCGTCGGTAACCACAATTGTTGCTGCAAATGTGACATTATCCTTTACCACACCTTTAAGGGCAAATTTATCTTCCTTTTCAACCATGTACTGCTCAACCTGCTCCCATTCAACCGGGACAACTACATCTTCCCCAAGATTGTTGGCAGCAACTGCTACAGAAGGCAAATCAGGCAATTTACCGACTCTTGTGTAAACAGTGAAGGGATAAACTGACTTTATTGTAAAGGGGTACTCCTTTTCCAGTACGTTTGCTATAAAGGTCTTTGTTTTTGTCACCCCTTGATTGGTTGCGGTCAATGTTAAAGTAACCTGCCTGTTGCCTGCACCAAAACTAGGCCGAGTCACCTTGCCTTCCTTTGACAATATGTATTCACGAGATGACTGCCAGCTAAAAATCGTTCCGTTTTCTCCCTTTTCCGGCAGAGAAAGGTCAGCTTCCACAGTCGACAAATTACCCAGATAGATTCTTTCCATATCTATATCCATGAGTTTTTCCACACTGTTTACAAGCATGATATACCTCCTGTCATTTAATTTGTACCTTCTTATATGGTATAAAGCGATGCGCATTTAATACTAATTATAATTTAGATGTTGTATAATCGTCAATACAAAATTAAATACATTTTTTTATTTTTTAATACAAATTGTATAATTTGTATTAAAAAAGCATTTGCCATTAAGGCAAATGCTCTGGGGCTATTGTATTCTTTTTGTTGAATCATTGCTTATTATATGCTTTTTACCGAATCCCTTATGATCAGCTGGGGTTCAAAATCAATGCTGGTATTGCATTTTTTCCCCGAAATAAGGCGGAATATTGACTTGGCTATTTCGATCCCCACCAGCTCTTTAGGATGGGCAATTGTTGTAAGCGGCGGAGAACATGCAGCGGCTTGCTTTTCGTCGTCAACACTTATTATGGAATAATCCTCAGGTAGGTCATAGCCCTTTTCCTTAAGAATCTTTAAAAGCTTGGCCGCAATTTGATCATTATAACAGAAAAGAGCTGTGCATCCTTTAAGGTATCTCAGTATCCTGCTGCTGTCTTCCTCCAGATGGTTAATATCCTCCGTTGTAAACCACAATACATTCTCCATTGATATGGTGATGTTGCTGTCCTTGGCTGCAGCAGTTGCTCCCTTATATCTCAAATGCCCCTGGATATCATCGGATTTCAAGCAAAGTGCTATATTTCTGTGACCGTTGTCAATCAGATGCTTAACTGCCAAATATCCGGCCTTAACATCGTCCAAAGCAACATGCGGAAACTCCATTTCCGGATAATAAGAATTCAAAAATATCAATGGTATATTTCTATTGGATATTTCATCATATAAATACTTATTTCCATTGGGCAGGGCGCTTCTGGTAGGTTCTATTATAAATGCATCGACTCCTGCGTCAAGCATCGATCTTAATGACCTTGCCTCATTTTCCACATCGTTTCTTGTGCTCGCCAGCTGCATGTTGTAGCCATTGCTGCTTATTACCGATTCTATCCCATTTATGATACTTGGAAATATATATTCGTTAAAATAAGTAATAATGACCCCTATTGTTTTACTTGACTGCTTGCTGGAATTCATGTGGGTAGAAATATATGTTCCGCTTCCTTGCTTGCTTTCGAGGATCTGTTCGCTGATAAGAAGGTTTATTGCCTGTCTTACTGTTTGTCTGCTGACACCATACATTTCAGTAAGAGAATGCTCGGTATAGAATTTTTCCCCTTTTTCCAATCCCTCTTCAGATATTCTTTCTTTGATCCATCCTGCAAGCTGAACGTATTTTGGTGTCTTTTTCTTCATTATGCCACCTCAATGCATTAATCATCATTCAATATATTAAATCAATCTAAAGGTACCAAATATAGCAAAATTTATCAATATAAATTCCTTACATTTGTAATATTTGTTTAATTATACCCTAATTCCCCGGTAGTACAACGTATTTTTCAATTAAAGGCCAAGTGAAAAAACAGTTTGTAAAAATCAATATATAAAAGCCAAGTATAAGAAATACGATGCCCGAAAGAGGAAAATACGTAAAGCCCAAAACAAATGCCGCTACGTTAAATGCCGAAACAGCCAGCGTCCTCCAACCGCCGATCACCATTAATATAAAGGCGTTCTTAAGCTGAAACAGAAAGCTCAGCTCCAAATTGGCGGCTATGGGAATAAGGTACGCAATAATTGAGGTCAGCAGGATGCTTAAAATACCGGTTATTGCCCAAAAGACTGCACCCTCGTAGCCTACCCCGCTGTCCAGATATGTGACCGCATTTGTATAAATGATAAACAGATCAAACAAAATCAATAATAGCACCATGCCAAGCAATATACCCTTTTTAAAATTCTGTCTGAAGCTATCGAAGAAATCGGAAAGAACAAACACATGCTCTCTTCGTATTAGCTTGCAGCACAGCTCGGTGTATGCAAGAGTTGATCCTCCAATGGTCAAAATGGGAAGGCAGCAGATCACGTACAGCATATTCAAACCAACAAATCCCCAAAAATCAACAGTTATCAACTCTATATACAATGCAATGCCTTTTTTGGGCGGAGCATTTTTGTCTATACCCGGTCCCGGATTATAATAGCTTTTGAAAAACATGAAATCTCCTTTTGCATACTTTAATTTAATAATTGTCTATAAATTAAATACAACAAGTATGAGGTATATATAACTTTAATGTGAAAAATAAATTTTGTCAAATATTATATTCATTCTTCTCTGTTCGGTTAAAAATATTGCCTTCATTATATTTAACGTATTCCGGTTCTTTTTTCCTTTTTTGATTATTGACACTTTTGTATTTTTTAGTTATAATATGTATTAAAATTTAATAACAATTTTTAATTTTGTATAGCGTTATTTGTATGTCAATATTTTAAATAATTATGTACAAATTTAAATATTGTTGTCTGTTTTTACAATTATGTAGGAGGGATTTTATGAAGAGGATAGTTGGTATCATTCTGGTTATTGTTATGGTGCTGTCCTTAGCTACTGCTTGCAGCACTCCACCATCAGAAGCACCTAAATCATCGGACACTCCGGCAAGCGCTGAAGCTGAAAAACCGGCCGACTTAAAATGGGATGGCTACGAAGCATCAAAGGGCCTTACTGGCAAAATCACTTACATGTTCTGGGGCGACGATTATGAACGTCAAATGTATACTGATCTGATCGCAGCTTATGAAAAATTGGTACCTGGCGTTAAGATCGAACAGATGTATACCCCAGGAGGAGACTACTATACAAAGCTCCAGAATCTTGGAGCAGCAAAGACAGTGCCGGATATTTTCTGGCTTAGCGAGGCTCGTGTAAAGGAGCTTTCTAATGCAGGCCTTATGGCAGACCTGACAGATGTTCTTAAACAGTATCCCGCTATTTCAGACGGCATGTTTGACGGAGCTCTGGAATACGGCCAGATCAACGGTACACAATACTGTATTCCCAAGGACTATACAGGCTATGTAATGTACATAAATAAAGATATTTTCAAGGAAGCTGGAATCCCGATCCCCACATCCGACTGGACAATGGAGGATTACGTTAAAATTGCAGGACAGCTTACCAAGGTGGAAAACGGCAGAACAGCTCAATACGGAACCATAGTAAACAACTACAGGGCAGACTGGATCAACTTTATGGGCAACTACGATGCAGCATGGTTCAAGGATGGAAAATCCAATTTATCAGATGCAAATGCAGTTAAAGGCTTGGGCGTACCGGCTGAGTTGATTAAAAAAGGCTATGCTCCGGTGCCCGGAACAACTGCTGAAGGCGAAGACCGCTTATTTATCATAGGACAGGTTGGTATGTTCCCATCCGGACGTTGGGTCGTTCCAAGCTTTTTAAACGAATGCGACTTTGAATGGACAGCCGTTGAAATGCCTAAGGGAACAACAAGAGTATGCCCCTTTATTACAGCTAACGTTGCAATAAGTGCAGATTCAAAGAATAAAGAAATCGCTGCTAACTTCTTATCCTTCCAAATGAGCCAGACGGGCTTGGGATATACACTTGCAAGTGGTTTATCGGTTCCGCTTTACAAGGATTTGA
>CAZNMO010000078.1:0-8453 GCA_964574195.1 uncultured Clostridiaceae bacterium
GTGAATACCTTGAAAAAGAAGGCTATGAGATCACTTATCTGGATATCGACAAAGCTTTTTTCTTATCCTTTAGAACAATAAGCAAGTGTTTTTTTGATAATTGTCTGAAAGAAGAGCTTGTAACTGAACTAGAAGCTATGGGCTTGAAGGATGAGATATTAAATGATGCTGACTGCATTTCAGATCATATATTCAACCTGCTGGGTTCTGGTGATGTTCGGCTGCCTCGGAAAATCCCCTGGAATCAGGACTTTAAGAGCGGGTTTATATGGGAAAATGGATTCTATAAGGATGTAAAAACCATTGATATAAACAATAATGCAGATGTTAAGGTACCCTGGGAGCTATCACGTTTTCAACATGTTTTCACTTTAGGGAAAGCATACTGGTTGTCGAACGATGAAAAGTATGCAGAGGAATTCAAGGCACAGGTGGAAGATTGGATTTATAGTAATCCCATAGAAAATTCTGTGAACTGGACCTGTACGATGGAGGTCGCAATAAGGGCAGTAAATCTTATTATCGGGTATTACCTTTTTTGCAATTCTACGATCATAGACAATGACTTTTGGTCTGACTTCAACAAGCTTTTGTATCTGCATGGACGGTTTATTCTGAAAAACCTTGAAGATAGTGAGCAGTATAAGAACAACCATTACTTGTCAGACATTATAGGACTAGTATGGCTTGGAATATATTTCAAGGATTTTGAGGTTGGGGACAGATATAGCAAGAACGGTTCAAAGCTTTGGCTGAAATATGGACTGGATAAATTAAAAAAAGAATGTGATATTCAGATCAATGAGGATGGAACTGATTATGAAGCAGCAACTGCCTACCACAGACTTGTTGCAGAGATGCTCATGTACACGACTATTTTATGTGAGAAAAACAGTATATACTTCGATGATGCCTATATGAACAAGCTCCGGAAAATGTGCATATTTATTATGGATATCCTGAAGCCTAATGAACTGTGTCCCTTAATTGGAGATATGGATGACGGGAGATTTATTATAACCTCAAGGTATTATTCATGGGAAAGGAGGGATTTCAGACATATTCTGGCTGTGGCAGGGGAGTTGTTCAGCGATAATCAATTTAGAAGTTATGGTACTGATTTTGAAGAAGATGCCCTCTTTTGCCGGAGGAAAATCCGTATAAAATCCAAAAACTCTCATATGGAAGCCAAAACCTATAAAAATGGAGGCTATTATATTTTCAGGAATAAATCAATTTATATGATAGTACGATGTGGGGAGCTTTCCTGCAGAGGTATGGGCAACCATAGCCACAATGATCAGTTAAGCTTTGAATTCAACTACGAAAATGAGGATTTCATTATCGATCCCGGTGTATATACATATACTTCTGATTACCAAATGAAGAAGCTCTTCAGAAGTACAAGAGTTCACAATACATTATGTGTTCATAATTATGAGCAGAATGATTTCAACGATTTTGAAATATTTGACCTTAAGGAGCAGACCTTTGCAAAATGTACGAATATGAATGACGTTTATTTTGAAGGGATGCACTTTGGCTACATGGGGAAATGTGGAATAATACATAAGCGGAAAATATGCATTGATCACGATGAGATCAATATTTATGACAGTATTATATACACTTCAAAAGGCAGGAAAGAAAGACATGAGACCTGTAATGTTTTTAGTCTTGATAAGGACGTAAAAGCTCAAGTTGAGGATAATTGTGTAAGATTGTTTAAAAATGGAAAACAACTGCTGTTATCCTTTGAAAATGAAGCTATAAGGCTGGAGGAGGGCTTTGTTTCCTACAGCTACGGGAAAATAGAAAAAAGTACGCGAATAGTTGTTGAAAATGGATATAACCAGGAGATCAGAACCTGTATTAAATATTTATAGTTATTTCCAAAGGTTGATTTGAGGAGGGTATAGAATGGGCTGGGCTCTAGCAGAAAATGCATATTACATGGTCAAAAGACCTGTAAAAAACCTGTACAATCTTTTGCCGGATGAAAAAAGGCTCGGCAGTCATTTTAGTAAAACTTATGATTTCCTGGAAAAGTCTCAGTGGTGGAGCAGAGAACAGCATGAAAGCTATCAAATGCAGCAGCTAAAGAAATTACTTGAACATGCATATAAAAATGTAGCCTATTATCGTAGATTGTTTGATGAAAGGTGGATCAAGCCTTATAGTATTCAGGACTTTAATGATCTAAAGCAATTACCTTTTCTGACCAGGGAATTAATACAGGAAAATCTGAGAGAGTTGGTGGCAGCAAATTATAGTAAGAAGGACATTACAGCCGTGACTACAGGAGGTTCAACCTCCTTGCCCTTAGAATTTTATGAAGATAGAAGGCAGGCTGAACTGCAGCAAAAGGCTTTTGTTGCTCATCAATGGTCAAGAGTAGGCTATGACAGGACTAAAAGAAACAGAATTGTTATCTTGAGGGGTATACCTATTAGAGGCACCTATGAATACAATGGTAACAACCTTATATTGTCTTCATACAGGATGACAAGAGAAAATATAGGGAACTATTTGGAGCTTATCAATAGGTTCGATCCCCATTTTTTACATGTTTACCCATCAACAATTGCATTGCTTTCAAACTATATTGTCGAGAATGGTGTTAGATTGAATTTACCAAACCTCAAGTCAATATTGACCAGTTCTGAAAAAATATATGAGCACCAGAAAATTCAAATAGAGAAGGTATTTGGGGTAAGAGTGTTTGACCTTTACGGCCATGCCGAGCATAGCTGTTTGGCTGCAGAATGCGAAAAGAGCAGATTCTATCATCTGGTTGATGAATATGGATACACAGAGTTGATTGGTGCAAATGGAACAATTGTTGATCGGGACGGTGAAATTGGAGAGCTTGTTTGTACAGGATTCAATAATTATGTGGTACCGTTTATTAGATATAGGACTGGAGATCTGGCTGTGAATTGTATCGAAAAGTGCAGCTGTGGAAGAAGCTACAAGCTGCTTAAAAGAATCGAGGGCAGAGTGCAGGAATACCTGGTTGACAATACCGGTTCGGCCATTACTTTTACATGCTCAGACGATGCCTTATGGCGTGTTAAGGATAAAATACGTGCTTACCAATACGTTCAGGATTTACCCGGGATAGTCAGGCTCAGAATAAGCACAGGAGCAGACTTCTCAAACCATGATGTTGAAATGGTCAAGGAAGATTTTTTGCAGTTTTATTCTACTTTTAAAATAGATATTGAGTTGGTTAATAGTATTGAAAGAACACCTCACGGGAAATCCAAGTATCTGGTACAAAATATTCATCTGCAGGATTTAACATATTGATAAGCATGGATGCATATTATCAATATGATGGTTCGCTAACTCCTTGATAAGTATTAGGAACTAAATAACACAAAAAGATGGGATAAAAATTATGTCAGTAACAGAACCAAAAAAACTATTGAAAACAAGTATAATATATGCTGCATCCCAGGTTGCATCTATATTGGCAAACTTCCTGCTTTTACCTGTTTATACCAATAGGCTTGGAGCGGTTGAATATGGTAAGATATCCACAATTGTGGCTTTTAGCGGCTTTATAGGTGCATTTCTTATTTTGTCAATCTACTCAGGCTTATGCAGATACTATAAGGATGTTGAAGATAAAAATAAACTTGTTAATTCTGCAATAAACTTCGGGTACCTTATGTCAGGCGCGGTAGTGCTTATTCTGCTATTAGTCGGGAAGCCACTGGCCAAAATAGCTTTTAACTTTGATGATGGTTATAAAATTCTATGGCTTGTAGTTATTACAATGATATTTTCACAGATTACCGATATTTATCTGGACAAGTATGGAATGGAATACAAAGCATTGAGGGTATCGTATCTAACCGTGGGAAGGCTGTTAATACAGTTCATGATTATAATATATCTTGTTGTTTATCAAGATATGGGGATTATGGGGATATTATATGGACAATTGACGGCAGCGGTTATTGTTTATCTGTATATCCTGCGTTCTGAAATTGGCAATTATCGTCTGGATATCTCAAAGCCGATGCTAATGAAAATGCTTGTTTTCAGTGCTGGCCTTTTGCCGGTTAATATAGCGGGATGGATTTTAACCGTATCCGACAGATACTTTATAAATCAATTTATAGGCTTTGAACAGACAGGTATTTACAGCCTTGGATATCAATTTGGAATGCTTATTAATTCATTATTTGTTGTTCCATTTATAGGATCCTTTACGGCATATAAATTTGAAATATACAAGGATGCAGATGCAAAAGAGAAGTTCAAGAAACTGTTCAGGAGTTATACACTGCTGGGATGTTTTATTATGCTGGGGATATCCATATTCAGTAAAGCTGCGATAGCTATCTTGACTAATCAGGACTTTATGCCTGCGTATAAGATTGTTCCACTTGTCGCATATTCATATTTTTTATATGGAATGGTCGGATATTACGCGCTAGGCTTCCAGATTAAAAACCAAACTTACAAGCTTGGGTTGTTTATGTTAGTATTTGCAGGATTGAACATACTTTTAAACTTCATTTTTGTCCCCTGGCTGGGGATTATTGGAGCAGCAATAACTACAATAATATCATATTTTCTATTGAATGTAACATTAATGGTCGCTTCAAAGGATAAATACAAGCTGGACCTGGATATAAGATTTCAGGCTTTTGTGCAGATAATTACAGTGGCACTTTACATACTATACTATTTTGCTACCTTACACATAGGAAACATTGCAGCTGAGATTACTATAAGCATGTTGACAATCGTGGCGTTTGTGTTTGTACTTCTCATAAGTGGATTACTGGATAAGAATGAACTTATTGGATATATGCAAACATTGATGAGAAAGATTTCTGAAAAAGTGAGGATGAACAATGATTACTAAAATTATTTTTCTGCTTTTGGGGCTGGTAATAGGAAAATTTAAAAGAGAGAATCTTTTATATTTTGCTTTAATCCTCTATGCGTTAAGTACAGCCACAATAACAGGCACTGGAATTTCAGTTTATACTATGATGAACTGGTCAGCTATTTTTCCATTGTTTTTGTATCTGATATATGATGGGATTTTACTAAAAGGCTTCAGTAAAAAGAACATCCCGAATAGCATCTATGTGTCAATTGTCTTACTTTTTTTCTATATACTTGTAAGATACCTGGCTTCAACGCATCCCAACAGATTTAATCTGCTCGTTACGCTTTTTACATGCTTTGTTACTCTTATATCGGGGATGTTTTATTTTGATGAAATAAAAATTGATAAATTGCTAAATACAATAAGAATTTTGATTTTATTTGAAGTTGTACTTGTAATCGGGCAAAGCATTTTTGGACTTAACACTACACGGCTCTTATTCATATTTGATTTTAATAATTATGATCTTGAGGGGGCAAAAGTAGAGAGTCTTTACAGAGCGGTAGGAACCGTTAATGATCCCAATTACTATGCGCTGTTTATGTGTGTGCTGTCATCAGCTATGCTTATCCGGTTTAAACCTTTTGACAAGCTGTTATTCTTGTTTAGCTTTCTAGGGACAATACTTTCGTTTTCCAGAATGGGTGTATTTATCGCAGGATTACTGTTAATTGTATTTTTAGTAAAAGCTTTAAAACTACAAACTGAATTAAGTGTGTTTTATCTGGCTGTTTCTCTATTCGCCATAGGGGTATTTATATTCTTTGTGCTAAATAGCAGTACGCATATCAATATTTTAATATCAAAGATACTAGAGAGTATCAGGTATAGATTTCTTGACATATATGACTTCGACCAGGGGGGGAGAATATATATAATTCAAGCATATTTTAATGACATTCTTAGTATAAGTAATTTAATATTCGGATTGGGCTTCGAAAATTTTGAGGGAGAGCTTCAAAAGACGACAGGGCAATATTTTGTCGCTCATAATGAGTATATTCAAGTATTTGCAGATATTGGTATTATTGGAGTCGCTTTAATCGCAGCTTGTATCTTCCTCAGTATAAAAAACGTAGGCCGGCAAAGATTGGCAACTGCAAACCCGATGTTTTTTTCGCTTATGGTAATTGGACTTGGAAACCTATTCCTACTGACGACGTTTAATATTTATATTTACTTTTTTATTGCTTTATATATAGGGCATGCTCATGCACATAAAAAGAGATCTGGTTATTTAAGGGAGGTAAGGGAAAATGGGGGAATTTGTCACACACTTCAGGGGAACGTGGGAAAATTCGGAGGAGGTGTTTACCAGGGGTAAAGCTTTTGTACATGGAGAACTCCTGTCAGAAGCCACTTTGTGTCAATATTTTAAGAACAGTGACAATATCAAGGAAGCACTTACCCAGGCAAATGGTTTCTTCGGGGTCATAATAAAAAAGGAAAATGAAATCATCATATGCGCTGACAGGATTAGGAGCTATCCGTTATTTTTCAGCATTAAAGATTCTACTGTATATATAAGTGATGATCCATATTGGATCAAGGATAGTTCAGGCAATCACAAAATAGATGAAGTATCCGAAAAAGAACTGTTGCTTACGGGGTATGTGACAGGCAAAAAAACATTATACACAAATATCAATCAGATACTGGCAGGAGAGATAATACGCTTTGAAATTGAAAAAAGCGGTAGTATAAAAGAAACTCACGACAGACATTACAGATTCATTCACGGGAACTATTTCGATCTTTCAAAGAATCAACTGCTGGAAAAGCATGATGAGGTTCTGACAAACTCCTTTAACAGGCTGATCAGACTTGCAGCCGGAAGAACCATCGTAATTCCCTTAAGCGGGGGATATGATTCACGAATGGCTGCTACGATTTTAAAAAAGCTGGGCTATGAAAATGTTATCACCTACACTTTTGGGAGAGCCAATAACAACGACTACAGGGTGGCAAGAAAAGTCGCAGAGAAATTAAGCTTTAAGTCGATATTTATTGAGTATGACAATGAGAAGGCGTATAAATGGTTCAACAGGGCAGAAAGAAAAGAATGCGGAAAGATGTGCGACAACCTGTCTAACTCCGTTCTGGACCGGGAATGGCCTGCATTATTTGAATTGAAGAAACAAGGATTGATTCCTGAGGATTCCATTATTGTACCCGGACATTCAGGGGATTTCATATCGGGAAATTCAATTGCCAAAAGTTTGTTTAAGAAAGGCTTTAATGAAAAGGAAGCAATTGAGGCAATACTTAAAGTGGATTATGTCATGTGGAATTGGGCAGGGCAAAGAGAACAGCTGCAAGGACCTTTTTCTCAAAGAATTTTAGAAAGCATGGAGATTGGGACCATAGCTTATGATGATTCAGCAAATGCTTTTGAAAAGTGGGGTTGGCAGGAGGCGATAAGCAAATACTTTGTTAATCCTGTAAAGCTGTATGAGTATTTTGGTTATGAATGGTGGCTGCCCTTATGGGACAATGAATATGTTGATTTTTGGACCAAAATACCATTGGAATATAGGATTCAGCGAAATCTATACAAAGATTATGTTTTCAAGCTTTATTCAGAGGTAGCCAATGTGTCCATAGAGGAGGCGAAGGAGCGGGAGAGCAGCTATATAAAGGAAAGTATATTAACCAGAGCGATCAAATATTTTAATAATAAGTATTTAAATCCCGGGGTATTAAAGGTATCAAAACGTGAGATGCGGGAAACTGACTGGGAGGTTTCCTATGGAAAAATCAATGAAAAACAATACTACAAAATTTTACCCTATATTGTAGGGCGGTCTTCCTGTGCAACGTTGGAAAGACTGGGGTATATAAATTATACAGATGAAGATGTTTCAGATGAAACGCTGAAAATGTTAAAAGAGCTAAGGGGATTTTGAAAGAGCTAAAATGCTGAAAAGCAATAAATATTCATGTGAGGTAAATATGGATTTGAATGTATTGATTAAAGACACACAGCTTGGAATAAAGCTTAGGCAGCTCAAGCACAGGCTTACTTACAGAAATGTAAGTAATGCCATGGCTTGTGCGATGAAGCGGTATGAGGAATGTGAAAATAAAAAGCCGGCAAGTCAAATAAGACATGAGATAAATCTATGTAAAAAATATTGGGATTGCTATCCCCTTCATTATTACAGATATGATTTGTTCAAACAGGACAAGGTACTATCAAATACAGAGCTAATAAATTATATACCGGATTTCTTTTTTTATAATCTCTTTCTTCCCTATTATGATTCAAACAAATATGAAATTCTTTTAGAAGATAAAAATATTACCGAGCAGCTGTTCAAAAGCTTGAATATAGCACAGCCAAAGACAATAATAAAGCTGATCAATAATCATGTATTCACTGGTGAGTTGATGGAAACGTCCTTAAGCGATGTTAAAAGTGATTTATTGGGATCAAAGTGTGAAAAAATCTTTTTAAAACCGGTAGATGGAAAGGGAGGATACGGGATCCGAGTTTTTCATCGTGATGAATCCGGAGAGTATATAACAAAGAATGAAG